>JAICYF010000172.1 GCA_025934355.1 Acidothermaceae bacterium | reverse complement strand
CCACGTCGTGGGTGGGAACGCCGGTCAGCTCGGCGAGTCGGGTGGCCGCGGCCGTCGCTCGTTCCGCAGGGTCGGCCGGGTTGGCGGAGTCGGCGGCGATTGTCGTCGTTGTCATGCGGGGAGGTTACGCCCATAACCTTTTCGCCGGGCGACGTCGTCCGGCTATCGTCCGGCTATCGTCCGGCTATCGACCGGTCACGTGCACGGACGGATGCGCAAGGCAGTGACGTAATCGTCAGGCGCCCCTGCGGCTTCCGCCGCGTCGGCGATCATTCCCAGGTAGCGGGCCGACGGCAGCCCGCCCTCATAACCGTTGAGCACGTAAAGCCACGCCGTCTCATCACCGTCGAGTGTCGCGACCCGCACCCGGATCTTGCTGTATAGACCGAGGGCGCTGCCTTCCCAACGGTCGAGCTCAGGTTCGTCGCTCGGCGGGATGTCATACAGCATCACGAAGACCTGGCTGTCGGCGTCTTCGACGACGGTGGCAAGCGCGCCCTCGAAGCTCAACTCCTCGCCGCCGAAGGTGAGCCGCCAGCCCGTCAACCAACCCGTGCCGCGCGCCGGCGAGTGCGGGGCGCGCCGAAGCATTTGCTCGGGGTCGAGGTTGCTGGCGTACGCCGCGTACAAGGCCACTGCATGAGGCTAGAGCTTTCGCCCGCAGGGTGATCCGCGCGACACCCGCCGCGTGCGCAAAACGTCGTCCCGACGCCGGTGCGACACAATGCCGGGGTGACTCGAATCGCGATTGTGGGCGGTGGCCCCGGCGGCTACGAGGCGGCGCTGGTCGCCGCACAGCTGGGCGCCGAAGTGACGTTGATCGAGCGTGACGGCGTCGGCGGCGCGTGCGTCCTGACCGACTGCGTCCCCTCGAAGACGCTCATCGCGACCTCCGAAGCCATGACGTCGCTCGCGCTGTCGCCGCGGCTCGGTGTGCGGTTCGACGGCGGCGACGACTGCGACGCGGGTGCGATCGCCGTCCGGCTCAGCCAAGTCAACGCGCGGGTGCGCTCGCTCGCACAGGCCCAATCCGACGACATCGCCGCACGCTTGCGAGCCGAAGGCGTGACCCTTGTCAACGGCACCGCCGCGTTGCGTGGCGTCACCCTCGCGGGCCACCGCGTCGCGATAACCGCCAGCGACGGCGCCACCGACGAGATCGAGGCCGACGTCGTGTTGCTCGCCACCGGCGCCCGCCCGCGGGTGATGCCAACCGCGGTGCCCGACGGTGAGCGCATCCTCACATGGCACCAGGTGTACGACCTCGACGAGCTTCCCGAACGGCTCGTCGTCGTCGGCTCCGGCGTCACCGGCGCCGAGTTCGCCGGCGCGTACCAGTCGCTTGGCTCCCAGGTGACGCTCGTCTCGTCGCGCGACCGCGTGCTGCCGGGTGAGGACGCTGATGCGGCAAACGTCGTCGAATCGGTGTTGACCCGACGCGGCATGACGATCCTCAACGGGTCACGTGCCGCCGCGGTCGAGCCGACCACAGACGGCGTTGTCGTCAAGCTGGCCGACGGCGGCGTGGTCGAGGGCTCGCATTGCTTGATAGCAGTCGGGTCCTTGCCCAACACCGGCGACATTGGGTTGGACGACGCGGGCGTGCGGGTTTCGTCGTCCGGTCATATCGAAGTCGACCGGGTGTCGCGCACGTCGGCGCCCAACGTGTACGCGGCTGGGGACTGCACCGGTGTGCTGATGCTCGCCTCGGTTGCGGCGATGCAGGGCCGCATTGCGATGTGGCACGCGCTCGGCGAGGCGGTGCACCCGTTGCGCCTGTCGACCGTTGCGGCGAACGTCTTCACCGATCCCGAAATCGCGACCGTCGGTGTGTCACAGCGCAGGATCGACAGTGGCGAGGTCGAAGCGCGGGTCGTCAAAGTTCCGTTGTCACGCAACCCGCGCGCGAAGATGGCCGGCATCACCGATGGGTTTGTGAAGTTGTTCGCCCGGCCTGGCAGCGGTCTCGTGCTGGGCGGTGTCGTGGTCGCGCCGCGGGCGAGCGAGTTGATCCTGCCGGTCTCAATGGGTGTGCAGCTTGGGCTGACCGTCGATCAAGTGGCGCAGACGTTCTCGATCTATCCGTCGTTATCCGGCAGCATCACCGAGGCCGGCCGGCAGCTGATGGAAACCCACCTCGACTAGCCTTCGGCATGATTAACGTGCCGACGGCGCGATTTTTGCCTTCTTCGCTGGACGACGCCCAGGTCGTGGCGCGGTGCTCTCTCTGACGACGAGCACGCTTTCGATCACGACCTTCGCCGACGACGTTTCGTTGGACGACGCTTTCGCGGCCAGCTCGACCTGTTCTGAGCCGATCTGCTCGATCATCAGCCGTATCGCGTTCTCGCCGACGCGGGCGAAGTCTTGCCGAACGGTGGTTAGCGACGGTGTGAAGTACGCGGCCTCGGGGATGTCGTCGTAGCCGACAACGCTGACGTCGTCCGGAATTCGGCGGCCGCGCTCGGTGAACGCGCGCATCACGCCAAGCGCCATCTGGTCGTTGGCCGCGAAAACGGCTGTGACGTCGGGCATTCTGGCGAGAATCGCGCCGGCCTCGTAGCCGGAGTTCGCACTCCAGTCGCCGGCGATTGGCGGCGGCTGCTCGGCGCCGGCGGCCTTGAGGGCGGCCCGCCAGCCGGTAATGCGGCCCTCGGCCTCCATCCAGTTGGACGGGCCGGCCACGTGCCACACCGTCTCGTGGCCAGAGTCAAGCAGATGCGCGGTGGCCGTTTTCGCGCCGGTGAACTGATCGCACATCACAACAGGTATGCCGACGCCCGGGTCGCCTTCGACGGCCACCAAAGGAACGTCCTTCGCCACGCCGCTGATCGCGTCGGCAGCTGACATAAGCGGCACGACGAGAATCACACCGTCGACGCCCTGGCTGACCAGTCGACTGACCGCGTTGTGCACCGACGTGCGGTCGATGCCAGACACGGCGGCGACGGTGACGGAATATCCCTCATTGGTGGCGGCCTGCTCGATCCCATAAAGCGTTGAGGCAGGCCCGTACAGGGTGGTGTCGAAGGTGACGACACCGAGTGTTTGAGTGCGGCCGGTGACTAGAGCGCGAGCCGCGAGGTTAGGCCGATAGCCAAGTTGTTCGATGGCTGCGAGCACCCGGGCGCGGGTGAGCGGCCGCACCAAGTCGGGCTCGTTGAGAACCCGGGAGACTGTCATATGCGACACGCCCGCGACTCGTGCGACATCGGTCATCGCCGGACGCGGTGGGGTCGGCGGGCCAGCTGGTTCGGCCGGCGGTTTCGCTCTCACGCGCACCCCTGAAATGTCTCGCCGACATCGGCTGAGCGATCGCGTGTGCGGCTCAGAGCGGCTGGGCGAGCTTATAGTACAGCTGATTCCAGCGAAGCTCTTTCGTCAGTTGGTCGACTGTCGTGCTTTCGTCGATGCGCACCAACTCGACGCCGGCGATATTTGCGAAGTCGGTCAATGTCTCCATCGGAAGAGCTGTGGTTAACGCAGTGTGGTGCGGGCCACCGGCGGACATCCAAGCTTCGGCCGCGGTCGCCAACGAAGGAGCCGGCGTCCATACTGCGCGCGCGACCGGAAGCTTCGGCAGTGGCTCGTCGGGCGGGACGATCGTGATGTCGTTCGCCACCAACCTGAATCGATCGCCCATGTCCAGCAACCCGAGGACGAAGCCGGGGCCGCTGTCGGCCGTGAACACGAGTCGGACTGGGTCTTCGCGACCACCAATGCTGAGCGGATGTATCTCGCACGTCGGAGTCGCGCTTGTGATGCTTGGACAAACCTCGAGCATGTGGGCGCCGAGCACGCGTGGCTCGCCAGGCCCGAAGTGATAGGTGTAATCCTCCATGAACGACGTGCCGCCCGGGAGGCCGTCGGCCATCACCTTCAGCAACCTGACCAAGACCGCGGTTTTCCAGTCGCCTTCGCCGGCGAAACCGTAACCGTCGGCCATCAACCGCTGCACAGCAAGCCCCGGCAACTGCCGAAGCCCGCCTAGGTCCTCGAAGTTCGTGGTGAAAGCGGAAAATCCGCCGTCCTCGAGAAAACGCCGTAATGCGGCCTCGATGCGAGCCGCATAGCGAAGCGAGCCGTGCCTGGTCGCGTCGGGCCGAAGGGCGGGTTGGACGTCGTACGAAGCGAGGCATTGCTTCACGATGGTGTCGACCTCGGCGTCGCTCACACTCTCGACGACGTCGACGAGATCGTTGACCCCATAGGTGTTGACGGAAACGCCGAAGCGAATCTGCGCCTCGACCTTGTCGCCCTCGGTGACGGCGACATCGCGCATGTTGTCGCCGAACCGGACGACGCGGAGCTGGCGCGCCTCGTGCCACCCGCGAGCGGCTCGCATCCATGACGCGACGCGTGCCCGGGTCTCTGGTTGGGAACAGTGACCGACGACGGTCTTGCGGCGCAGCCGCATCCGGGTCTCCATGAACGCGAATTCGCGATCACCGTGCGCCGCCTGGTTGAGGTTCATGAAATCCATGTCGATCTCATGCCACGGCAGGCTCAAGTTGGCTTGCGTGTGCAGGTGCAGCAGCGGCTTGTCGAGGGCGTTGAGGCCGCCGATCCACGCCTTTGCCGGTGAGAAGGTGTGCATCCAGGCGATGACACCGACACAGTCGGACGACGCGGTGGCGGCGAGGCAGGTCTCACGAATTGCCTCGGCGCTGGTCAGCACCGGTTTCTGCATAACCGTCAGTGGTAAATCGCCAGCTGCGGTGAGGGTCGCGACCAGTTCCGCTGACTGATCCGCGACCTGGCGCAGCACGTCATCGCCGTAGAGACCCTGGCTGCCGGTGAGAAACCACACCTCGTACCGGTTCGCGGACACCGAACTCCTCATCGCTCCAACAGATCGCGGCGGGCACGCCTGGCGCGCACCGGGCGGCGTCCGCCTATCGTGAGCGATAACACTCGATGTGTCAACCGCGACTTCAGGACTGTGATGCGGACGTTGTCAATGGACCGCTAACCGACCGTCCGGATCGCCCACTACTCGCCGTCCCACGGTGTGAAACCTCCGATCCCCTCGCGGGAACGGATCTCCGCTGTGGCGTTGACAGGTGCGAAGACGTCGGCATACTAGGTCTGTGTTAGCGCTCACTGCCGCAACTTCACTCGGCCGCTCTCGGCCCGGCTCGTCACTCGATGAGCGGCTTGTTTGGTCGGCCACTGAAGAGCCGGCCTGGCCCGCCGGTGGCCAGCCGCCGTGGTGATCGCGCCCGTGGCAGCCGGACGACGTAGCCTGGCGTTGCCAAGAGGCCGACGCCTCCTCACCTCGCCCATCGTTCCAGAGGAAGAACACACCTTCAATGAGTGAATCGGCCGGTGCTCTCGAGCGTTACGTCGTCGGCGTTGATTACGGCACGTTGTCGGGCCGGGCGCTCGTCGTCCGCGTCTCCGACGGCGCCGAAATGGGCAGCGCTGTGCACAACTACCGGCACGGCGTGATGGACGAGAAGCTTGCCGCGACCGGCGCCGACCTCCCCCCGGATTGGGCGTTGCAAGATCCGGCCGACTATGTCGACGTGTTGCGCGAGGCGGTTCCCAAAGCGCTCGCGGTGAGCGGCGTGCTGCCAGAGCAGGTCATCGGGGTAGGCACCGACTTCACCGCATGTACGGCCTTGCCCGTCCTGGCCGACGGTACGCCGCTGTGTCAGGTGGAGGCATTCAAAACGCGGCCGCACGCATACGTGAAGTTGTGGAAGCACCACGCCGCCCAAGCGCAGGCTGACCGGGTCAACGAGCTTGCCGAGCGCCGTGGCGAGCCGTGGCTTGCCCGCTATGGCGGCAAAATCTCCTCCGAATGGGAGTTCGCGAAGGCGTTGCAGGTGCTCGAGGAAGATCCTGAGGTCTACGCGGCCACCGACCGTTGGATCGAGGCCGCCGACTGGATCGTGTGGCAGCTGTGCGGTCTCGAGACGCGCAACGTCTGCACCGCCGGCTACAAAGGCATTTACCAGGACGGCGAGTGGCCGTCCCGTGAGTTTCTCACCGAACTGAATCCCGGATTCGCCGGCTACGTTGATGATCTCGTGCGGCATCCGCTGTCGGCCCTCGGTGATCGAGCCGGCCTCCTGACCGCTAAAGCAGCCCGGTGGACCGGCTTGCAAGAGGGCATCGCGGTCAGCGTCGGCAACGTCGACGCGCATGTGACTGCCCCGGCGGCGAAGTCGATCGCGCCTGGCCAGATGCTTGCGGTGATGGGCACCTCGACCTGCCACGTTATGAACGGCGAGCGGTTGGAGCCGGTTCCGGGCATGTGCGGAGTGGTCGCCGACGGCATCGTCAAAGGTCTGTGG
>JAICYF010000098.1 GCA_025934355.1 Acidothermaceae bacterium | reverse complement strand
CGTGGTGTTCGTCGGCGATTCCGTGTGGGACATCGAGGCGTCCGGAAAGCTCGAGATCCCCTGCATCGCGCTCACCAGCGGAGGCCTGGCGGCCGATGAGCTGCTTCGCGCGGGCGCGGTCGAATGTTATGAATCACCGCGTGATCTTCACGAGCAGCTGACGAAGAGCGCGATCCTTCACCAGCTGTTCGGACGACGGTGACATCGTCCGTCCGGTCGAAAGTCACACGTCCGCGCGTCGCAGCCAGAAAATGCGTGTGCCGCGGCTTACGTTCGTGGTCATGACGAACCCTCGCAAGATCGCGGTCGTCGATCCCACCCGCGAGCGCCGCCCAGCCGGCAACAGCGCGCTGATCGCGGCGGAGCTGTCCGCCGTCCGATGCCGGTGGTGCAACGACGATCTCGAGCATTGCCACGAGACACTCGTGCGGCACGCGATCGGCGACGTCCATTGCATGTCGTCCGACTGCGACACCCCGCCCGAGCTGCATCACATGACCGTTGAGTGCGATGAGTTCGGCTGCGGCTGCGCAGATACCGCGGCGTCGTCCGGCTCCGTGGGCAGCGGTGCCGCCTGATCGTCGGGCGATGTTTTAGCCGCCCCCTCCGTTAAAGCGACCGAGGAAATCGGCCGATGCCTCGATGGGCGGGATTTTTGTCGTGAGGGGCAACGGTGGCAGGCGGGACGCGTCGACGCGGCAGTCGATCGAACGGCGCCCGTCGAGACGCAATGGTCGGGGAGGAGCGCTGGCAACGGCGCCGCGCAGCGGCACTTTCGCTCCGGACGGCGATGATCGTCGCGCCGTTGGCGGGCTCCATCACCGCGATGGCAATTCTCAGCCGGGCACTTCCGACTCCTGCCGACGGCAGCGCCGTGGTCCTCCGACTTGCCTGGTGGGCAGCGATCTTGGCGAGCTCGCTCACTGCGATGTGGCTCGTCGACCGGCTGACTAAACGGTTGGCGCCGCTCGCCGCGCTATGCGACATGGCGGTGCTTTTCCCCGGGCGCGCTCCCAGCCGGCTAGCGGTCGCCAGACGCGCCGGCGACGTGCGGTTGCTGCAGACCACGATCAAGAGCCAAAGCACCTCGGACGACGACGCCGCGGGGCTGACGCCGTCATCGACACCGGCTGACGCGGCCGAGCAGATTCTTGCTCTGGTTGGGGCGTTGCGCGCCCACGACAGGCACACCCGAGGGCATTCCGAGCGGGTTCGCGTTTACACCGACCTGATCGCGGACGAGATGCGGTTGCCCACAGCAGCGGTGGATCGATTGCGCTGGGCGGCGCTCTTGCACGACATCGGCAAGCTCGCGATCCCGAGCACCACGTTGAACAAGCCGGCCAAGCTCTCGTCGTCCGAGTGGGAGGTTATGCGTCGCCACCCGATCGAGGGCGCCCGACTGGCACACGCCCTGCTGCCATGGCTTGGCGAGTGGGGCTTGGCGATCGCCGAGCATCATGAGCGGTGGGACGGCACCGGCTATCCAGCCGGCCTATCGGGTCGCGATATTTCAGTGGCGGGCCGGATCGTCGCAGTCGCCGACGCCTTCGAGGTCATGACCGCACCTCGCGCGTACAAACGCGCGATGACCCGGCAGAGCGCTCTTGAGGAATTGGTCCGCGCGAGTGGCGCGCAGTTCGACCCGGACGTCGTCCGAGCGTTCTTGCGCGTCTCGGCGCCAAAACTCCGGTGGGCCATGGGACCGACGTCGTGGCTCGTCGGCACGCCGTTCCTCGGCGCCGCGCCTTCGTTGACCGGCGCCAGCGTGGCCGCACAAGCCGCGGTCGGGGTGACGTCGGTGGCGGTTGCCGGCGTCACGGGCATTGCCGCGCCGGTCAGCGTGCCGGTGAGCTCACCAACGACACCGACTTCTCCGTCGCCGACAGCCACCGCGGCGCCCAGTCCGCACCCGACCCGTTCATTGGGGCGTCCGACCACGCCTAAGGCGCCGTCGGGGCAAAAGCGGCCGACCCCCCCGCAGATCTCCAGCAGCGCGCCCTCTGCCCTTGCGTCATCGACCCCGCCGAAACCCGGAAAGACCCCACCGGGCAAACCCGCGCCTCCCGCGAAAGCGAGCCCGCCAGCGCCGCCGAAGCCGTCAAAGACGAGCGTGGCGCCACCCGGACAAACCAAAACACCGCCCGGCAAAGCCAAGAAATCCGCCAGCAGTTCGACCGCGAAACCGACAACGCCGAGCCCGACCGCCACGAACAGCAACCAAGGCAAGGGCGACGGCGGCCACGGTGGCAACGGGAGCGGCGGCAAGGGTCCGGGCTGACCGAGCGAATGTCGCGTTGCGATAACGCTTCTTACCAGACAGTCGTGTGGCGATATTTCGCGAGGTAAGCCTGATTTGGCCATGCCGCGCGGTTTACCCAACCATCAGTGGGTAGCGTCGAGTTGTTCGATCGAGGCAGGCGCCACGGAATCGATGACGATCGATTGCCTTCGGCGCAACGTCGGACGGGGCTTCGATCGCCGAAGCGACGATCTGCGTCCGGCGCGTGACACCAACGACACGTGATGGGGCGACAAACAATGTCAACTCACGATCCCCGAATTGGCAGCGCGGCGGCGCACGGCGAGCCGTATCCACGATCCGACGGCACCGCTAGCCGCGATTGGTATGCGCTGGCCGTCGCCGATGACGAAACGGGCTGGCGAGCGCGCACTCGCGTCGTGCTGAGTCCGATGGCTGCGCCGTCCATCATCGGGCTCTTCGGTTTCATGGGCGCCACCTTGATGGTCGGCGCTTGGCAAGCTGGCTGGTACGGCGATGCCTCCACACCCGGAGTTCTTTGGCCGTTCGCGATCTTTCTTGGCGGGCTGGCCCAGCTGGTGGCCGGCTTTTACGCCCTACGAGCCCGCGACGGCGTCGCAGTGGCGGCCCACGGCACGTGGGGCTCCTTCTGGCTGGGTTGGGGTGTCCTGCAGCTTCTGGTCGCGACGCATGTGATGCAAGCGACGCCGCTTGGGGCAACCAACACCGGGCTGGCGTTTTGGTTCATCGTGCTCACGCTGATCACCACGATGGCGGCGGTCGGCGCGCTCGGCCAAAGCCTCGGTGTCGCCGCCGTGTTATGGACATTGTCTGCCGGGTCAGCATTGACCGCGGCTGGTTTCTATGGCGCCGGACTTAACGTGCTGCGCGCCGGCGGTTGGCTGTTCGTGATCTCCGCGGCGACGGCATGGCTGGTGGCTAGCGCGATGATGCTCGAGTCCTCGTTCGGGCGCACGATCATCCCGCTTGGAAAGTACTCCAAGGCCGCTAACATCCCAGGCCGCGCGGCGAGCGCTCCGCTCGAGTACGCCGCCGGTATGCCGGGCGTTCGGGTCGGTCAGTAGCGCACCTGACGGGCGCCTCCCACGACGTCACGGGCGTCAGGCGCCGAACGCCGGATATCGACAGCGCCGGTCGGCAAGTGCCGACCGGCGCTGTCGCGTGTCGCTACAGTCTTGCGCATGGCGCACACCGATCTATCCCTTGCCGAACTCGCGCAATACCGCGCGACTTTCGAAGAGCCGACCGACTTCGACGAGTTCTGGTCGGCGACACTTGCCGACGCTCGAAGGTACGAAGTCGACGCGTCGTTCGAACCCGTCGACACCGGGCTGACGGCGATCCGCACCTTCGACGTGACCTTTCGGGGTTTCGGCGGCCACCACATCAAGGGCTGGCTCCATTTGCCGGCACATGCCGATGGCCCATTGCCCGGTGTCGTTCAGTTCCAGGGATATGGCGGTGGTCGCGGCGTCGCGCACGAGAACGTGCTGTACGCGTTGGCGGGGTACGCGCACCTGATGATGGACACCCGCGGCCAGGGCAGCGGATGGTCGGTCGGCGACACCCCCGACCCGGTCGGGGCCGGGCCCTCTCATCCGGGGTTCATGACCCGCGGGATCGAAGACCCTGCCGATTACTTCTATCGTCGCGTTTTCACCGACGGTGTTCGCGCCGTCGAAGCGATCCGGTCGCACCCCGCCGTCGACGCCAGCCGTGTCGCGATCGGCGGCGTAAGCCAAGGCGGCGGAACCACCCTCGCCGTCGCCGCGCTGGTTCCCGACGTCGCGTGCGCCATGCCCGACGTCCCTTTCCTCTGCGATTTCCGGCGGGCCACCGAGATCTGCGACAACGACCCGTACGGCGAAATCGTGAGATACCTGAAGTCACATCGCGAACGCGTTGACCGAGTTTTCGCGACACTGTCGTACTTCGACGGCGTCGCCATGGCCCGCCGGTCGCAGGCGCCAGCGCTGTTCTCGGTGGCTCTCATGGACCAAGTCTGCCCGCCGTCGACGGTCTACGCGGCATACAACGAATACGCCGGCGAGAAGCAGCTGTCGGTCTATCCATTCAACGACCACGAAGGCGGCGCGGTCTTCCAAGAGGCGGAGCGAATCCGCTGGCTGCATAAGAAGTTCGCCTGATGCCGCCCGCCGCGCTCACCAACTGGTCGGGCAACATCGCGTTCGCCATGACACAACGGCTCACGCCCGCGTCGATCGATGAGCTGCGTTCGGCAGTCGCGTCCACGTCGCGCATTCGCCCAGTTGGCACCGCGCATTCCTTTAATCACATCGCCGACACCGACGCGACTCAGCTGTCTGTCGCCGCGCTCCCGTCGTCCGTTGTGGTGGCGGACGACGCGAAGACGGCGAGGGTGAGCGCAGGCATGCGGTACGGCGACGTCGCTTCGCGATTGCTCGAGCATGGCGTCGCGCTCCACAACCTCGGTTCCTTGCCGCACATCTCCATCGCAGGCTCGTGCGCCACCGGGACGCACGGTTCCGGCGCCGGAAATCGCGGGCTAGCCGGGGCCGTGCGGGCGGTCGAGTTCGTCAGCGCAAACGGCGACCTCGTGACGTTGACGCGGGACGTCGACGAAGACTTCTACGGCGCGGTCGTCGCGCTTGGTTGCATCGGCGTCGTCACAACAATTTCTCTCGACGTACAGCCGGCCTTTGAGATGCGGCAGTTCGTCTTCGACGCGATGCCAGCCGACAGCGTGCTTCATCATTTCGACGAGATAGTCGAGACGGCGTATAGCGTGAGTCTGTTCACGACGTGGCGCACCCGCGACGTCGACCAGGTGTGGGTGAAGCAGCGGATGTCAGAGGCCGCCGAACCTGATCCGCACTGGCTTGGCGCGAGACTTGCCGACTCCGCTCGTCATCCGTTGGCCGGAATGCCAGTGGAGAACTGCACGCAGCAGCTCGGTGTGCCGGGTCCGTCGCACGAGCGGCTGCCGCATTTCCGGCTGGAGTTCACGCCAAGCGCCGGGGAAGAGTTGCAGTCGGAGTATCTGGTGTCGCGGGAGTTCGCGGCCGAGGCGTTCGAGTCACTGGCCACTATCGCCGATCAAATAGCACCGGTGCTACAGGTCTCCGAGATCCGGACGATCGCGGCCGACGACTTTTGGATGAGCCCGTCGTTCGGCCGTGACAGCGTCGCGTTTCACTTCACCTGGGTGAAGGACGACGGCGCGGTGCGGCCGGTGATGGCCGCGGTCGAACAGCGGCTGGCGCCATTCGAGCCGCGGCCACACTGGGGCAAGCTGTTCAGCGTCGAGCCCGCGACGGTCGCCTTGCGGTACCCAAAGCTCGCTTCCTTCCGTGACCTGGTTCGGCGATACGACCCCGACGGCAAGTTCCGCAACAAGTTCGTCGATCCATATCTGGGATAAGCGGGCGCGGCAACGTTCAAAACCGGAACACGGCCGCCGCAAGCGCGTCTTCGGGCATCCGCTCCTCAGGCACCGCGAACACCGAACCTGAGTTGCGCAGCGCCGCTAGCGCAGCCAAGTCAACAAGCTCGCCGTCGGTCATCACCTCGGCAAGCCGGGCGACGGCCGGTTCGCCGTCGGCGGGCCGCCATCCGCTGACATCGCTTGACACAAACAGCGTTTCGACGCGTCCCTCAAGGGCGGCCGCGTATACGTCGGTTGGTCGCGCCGAAGTGCGGCCGGTTCCACGCAACCGCAAGTACCGGTTCGCTGCGAGCGCCTCAGGTTGACGCAGCGCCTGCTCTACGACGTCCCACGACTGCTGCCTCAGTTCCTCGAGGGTGAGATCGCGTGGGCTGCCGCCGACCCCGGCCGTCAGCAGGTATGGGTAGGTGTTGACGCGCTCGTAAAGTGCATGCAGGTAGCCGACGCCGGCGATAACAAGTGGTGCGCGCTCGCCGCCGAGAGTCTGCCGCAAGGCCGCGTCAACCCGCCGAAATCGTTCCAACGTGAGGGTTTTCCGATCAGGTAGCACCGCGCCGCCGACACCGCTGTGCAGCCGACCCGTGCCCGCGCCGACGAACGCGGCCTGCGGCCGCCGCGAGGCTGGCATCGTCGGCTGCTCGGGAAGCTTGATCGGCTCCAACGGCACCTCGTCGATGCCAAAGCGGCTGGCCTGAAACAGATGGGCGTCGAAGTGGCTGAGCGTCAGGACAAAGTAGTGACCGCTCGTCGTCAGCAGCGGCAGCAACGGCCAGATGACAAAGCGGTTTCCGACCGCGACAAGTTCGGGCAGCCGCAGCGGGATGCGGAACAGGCGAGTGCCAGCCATGCTCGAGAAGACCGCGAGCCCGTCGCTCGCCCCCGCCCAGAACAGCGGTTCGTCGAGTAGTTGGCGCGTGGGTCCGAGGATCGCCTCGATTTGTGACGGCCGCAAGTCGAGTTCGCGTAATTCGCCTTCCGCCCGCTTCAACTGGTTCTTGAGCACGATGCGGTTCGCCTCCATGCTTTGGCTGCCGCGGATGGTGGGCAAGAATATCGAGACTCGGGGCCAACCACGATCCTCGGCCAGCCGGGCCAGGTCGAACTCGCGGACTATTTGCATGACGCCCTCCTCGGGTCTCGGCCGGTGATACTTCCACCATCCCCGGGGACGTCGCGGCGTGCGGCGCTTCGTCCGGCCAACTGGCGGAGGGCTCGTTGCCGGGTTCCGGCAAACCTGGAACGGCTCGACGAGAGATGGGAGGCCCAAGCGTGTTCGACCAGTTCACCCGCCTGGTCGCCGAGGCGTCACTGTGGGCGTACGTCATCATCGTGCTGTTCTCAGCGGTCGACGCGATCCTGCCGATCGTGCCGAGCGAGACCGCCGTCATAACGGCGGGCGTGGTGGCGGCGTCCGGAGATCTCTTCTTGCCGATCGTCATCGCCGCCGCAGCGGTCGGCGCGTTCGCTGGTGACAACATTGCTTATTTGCTCGGACGGCGCTACGGCGCGCGGATCAAAGAGCGGTTTTTCAGTGGCGAGAAGGCGAAAAAGCGGGTTGCATGGGCCGAGCGACAACTCACCGAGCGCGGCGGCGAGCTCATCGCGATCGGCCGGTTCATTCCGGGTGGCCGCACCGCGGTGACGTTAAGCGCGGGCACGCTGCAATTCCCCTGGCATCGATTCGCCGCTTTCGACGCGGTCGCCGCCTTGATCTGGGCGCTATACGCGTCGCTGCTTGGGTTTTTCGGCGGTCGGGCGTTCGAAGGATCGGCCTGGAAAGGATTGGTGGTCGCGTTCGCGATCGCGCTCGCGGTGACCGGCGGCATCGAGCTCACCCGGTGGATTTTGAAACGGCGAAAGCCGACTCGTTGAAGTCACGGCTGCTTCTCCGTGGCAGCCGGGCTTTGCCAGGAGATCGGGACGCGGCGCGAGTCCTTTTACTGGAGCGGAATTACGTCCTTGCCGTGATCGTATTCTGGACGCGAACCAAAGATGCGCCGATCGATTTCAGAGATGCGAACGTCGTTGATGCTCGACTCGCGACGCCGATTTAGCCCGTTCTCGTCGTACTCCCAGAGCTCGTTGCCGTAGCTGCGCCACCATTGACCGCCGGGATCGCGACTCTCGTACTGGTAGCGAACAGCGATCCGACTACCACTGAAAGCCCACATCTGCTTGCGCAGCGCGTAGTTGGTCTCGCGCTCCCATTTCTGCGTCAGGAAGGCGATGATCTCGGCCCTGCCGACGATGAAGCTGTCGCGGTTCCGCCACACGGAATCCTCGGTGTAGCCGAGCGCCACTCGCTCAGGGTCACACGAGTTCCAGGCGTCTTCCGCGCCCTGCACCTTCTGGATTGCGCTTTGCTCGTCGAACGGCGGCACCGGAGGCGGCATGACAGGGTTCCTCTCAGACGGACGGCGACGCGCTGGCGCGCGCAATTGCCCTCACCGTTCAGGTATAGCGCAGCATGCGGCGGTTCGCGATCGCTAGCCCCCGCCGGTAGAGCCATGCGTCAAGCGGCGGGTCCGCCGTAGCACGACGCTGAGCCCAACGGCTGGGATCAGCGCGAGCACGGTCGTGGCAAGCAACAGTCCGAACGAGTTCTGGAACGCGTGCGCGGGCCGGCCGATCCCGCGTTGCACGGCCACCACCAGCACCGCGGTACCGATGGACCCGCCGATCCGCTGCACGGCGTTCAACTGCGGCGTGGCGTCCGGGATCTGCGCGCGGTCGATGGCGCTATATGCGGCGGCCACCGCCGGCATGATGGCGAGTCCGACGCCCATTCCGCGCGCAGTGGTGATCGCGACGATAGCCGGGAGGCCGGTGTGAGCGGTGACGGTGAGCAGCGGCAGCGTCGCGAGCGCGCTCAGCAACAGCCCGGCGACGCTGACGACGCCGCCGCCGAACCTGTCGGTTAGGCGCCCGGACAGCGGCATCGTGATCGCCGCACCGGCGCCCTGGCCGATCAACACGAGTCCGGTCGCGACGGTGCCTTGGCCGCGCAGCACCTCGAGGTAGAGCGGGACAAGCACCAGCCCGCCGAACAGCGCCGCACCGCCGAAGAAGGCAACGATCGCCGAACTGGTGAAGGCCGGGTTGCGCCACACTCCGAGCTGGACAAGTGGCGCCTCGGTCGCTCGCGAGCGAAGAACGAAAAGCACCAAGGCGGACGCGCCGCCCGCCAGCGCGAGCGCGACCGGCGCCGGGGCCACCGAGCCGCGCCGGCTCGCCTCCGTGATGCCGTAGGTCAGCACGGCGAGGCCGCCCGCGGCGAGCACGAGCCCAGCCACGTCCAGCCGCCCGGCGGAAGGACGTTCGCCGTCGGCCGGCAGGATCCGCCGGCCTGCGAGCAGCCCGGCCAGTCCGAACGGCACGTTGATGAGAAAGAGCCAGCGCCAGGAGAGCTCGATGAGCAGGCCGCCGACGACTGGCCCGATCACCGGCGCGAGCACGACCGCGATCCCGACCGTGCTCATCACCCGGCCCATCCGACTCGGACCCGCAGCCCTGGCGAGCATGATCTGGCCCGCCGGCACGAGCACGCCGCCCGCCACGCCCTGCAGTACCCGCAAGCCGATGAGCTCGCCCAATGAACCGGCCACCGCGCACAAGGCCGAAGCCAACGTGAAGGCCGCGAGTGAGGCGAGCCAGATCGAGCGTGCGGAGAAGCGGCGGCTGAGCCAGCCCACGGGCGGCATCGCCGCGGCGAGCGCGAGCAGATAGCCGCTGGAGACCCACTGGGCGGTCCCGAGTGACGCGCCCAGGCCGGTGCTCATCCGAGCCAGCCCGACGTTGACCACCGATGTGTCGAGCGTGGACATGAATGCGCCGGCGACGACCACGACCGCGATGCGCCATACGTGGCGCGGGATTCCGGGTTCGACGGGGCGCGCGACAGATTTGGTCTGCGTCATTGATTCCCCACACGAGGAGGCGTTAGTTGGCCCGTCCGACTGTAGGGATTCCCAATGATTTAGACAACCCACATTCGGGTGTACGTTGAGGGCATGCCGATGGGCCCGACGTCGATTGACGAACTGCCGCGACGGCTTACCCAGTGGCCCATCTGGTTGCTCGGCAGGCTGCATCACGAGGGCAAGAAGGCGATCGGGGTCGTCCTGGCGGACCTGGACATGACCATGCCGCAGTACGCGGTGCTCGCCTGCATTGCGGAATTCGAGCCGTTGTCTCAACAGCAGGTGTGCGAGCGACTGGCGATAGACAGGGCGGACATGGTGGGCTTCGTCGACCATCTCGAGCGCGACCTCGGCGCTGTTGACCGCACCCGCGACGACGCGGATCGCCGCAGATACATCCTGACGACGACACCGAAAGGCCGGAAGTTGCTGGTCCGGGCCGACGACCGCGCGGCACGTGCCTCGGCGGCGTATCTATCGGTGCTGACCTTGGACGAGATCAAGACGATGTCGAGCCTCGCGACCCGGGTGCTGGCGGCGCACTCCGAGTAGCCCCACTCACGGTCGCGCGGTCGAGCAGCCGAACGCGCAGTGGCCGGCCAGCGGTAGGCCGCGCTCCGGTCGCGAGCTTGAAAGGGAGGTGCTCGTGAGTCGCGGGTTAGCGGCACTGAGCGCGGCCGTCACTTGGCGCCCCGTCGTCGAAGCAGCGGACAGCGTTGCGGGTGTCTTCGTCGACCAGGTCGGCGTTGATGGCAATGGCAGCAGCGGATCCGTCGCCGGCGGCGGTGATTACTTGTGCGCGCGGGTTGGCGACATTGCCTGCCACCCACACGCCGGGAGCACTACTGCGGCCATCGCGATCGCTCACCGGCCATCCGCTTTCGTCGAACTCGCAGCCGAGGCCGAGTAGGAAGTCGTTGTTCGGCACGAAGCGTGGTAGCACAAAAAGCGCAGCGCAGGAAACGGCGCTGCCGTCGTCCATTTGAATACCGCATAGACGGTCGTCCTCGATCAGGAGTCGGCCGACCGGCCCCTCCACGAGGTCGAGCCCACGGGCGGCGAACTCCGTACGCTGGGCTGGCGT
>JAICYF010000256.1 GCA_025934355.1 Acidothermaceae bacterium | reverse complement strand
TGGGACGACGACCGTCGAGGTCAAGAGCGGTTACGGCCTGACGGTCGCCGACGAGGCGAGAAGTCTCACGATCGCGCGGGAGCTTACGGACGAGACGACGTTCCTCGGGGCTCACGTCGTCCCGGCGGAATATCGCGACCGCCGTGACGACTACGTCGCGCTCGTCTGTGGCGAGATGCTTAAGGCGTGCGCGCCGAACGCGCGCTGGATCGATGCCTTCTGCGACCGGGGCGCGTTTGATCTCGACGAGACCGCGACGATCCTCGACGCAGGCGCGAAAGCAGGACTGCTGCCGCGGTTGCACGCGCATCAGCTGTCGACCACCGGCGCCATACCGCTCGCTGTTGAACGCAATGCCGCGTCAGTCGACCATTGCAATCACTTGTCGGACGACGACGTCGACGCGCTCGCCGGATCCAGCACCGTGGCCACTGTGCTGCCGGTCGCGGACTTCTCAACCCGCTCGCCATACGCCGACGCGCGACGGCTGCTCGACGCTGGCGTGACCGTCGCGATCGCAACCGATTGCAATCCCGGCACGTCGTACACGACGAGCATGCCGTTCTGCATCGCCGTCGCGGTTCGCGATATGCGGCTCACGCCTGCCGAGGCCTTGCGGGCGGCGACGGCCGGCGGTGCAAAGGCGCTGCGGCGCGACGACGTCGGAATGTTGCGGGTGGGCGCGCGAGCCGACTTCGCCGTTCTCAACGCGCCGTCGCACGTGCACCTTGCTTATCGACCGGGTGTCCCGCTGGTCGCACTGACGTGCAAGGACGGCCGGCGTCACGACCGCACCGATGAGTCGCCGCTCCTCGCGTCGTCCGAGTAGCCAGGGACGCTCACCCGAACGAAGGGATCAACGCTCATGACCACGCTCACGTCGTCCAAGATCAGGCCGTGCCTTTGGTTCGACACCCAGGGCGAGGAGGCCGCCAACTTTTACGTCTCCGTTTTCGACAACTCGTCGATCACCAGCGTGACGAGGCGCGGCGAGACGGCCCCCGGTGAGGCCGGAACTGTGCTCACCGTCGTTTTCCAGATCGAGGGCCAGGAGATCTTGGCGCTCAATGGGGGTCCGGAGTTCACGTTCAGCGAGGCGATCTCGTTCCAGGTCGACTGCGAGACCCAAGATGAGGTCGACCGGCTGTGGAACGCGTTGTCGGAGGGTGGCGAGGAGGGGCCCTGCGGCTGGTTGAAGGACCGTTTCGGCTTGTCGTGGCAGATCGTGCCGACCGTGTTGCCCAAGCTCCTCGCAGACCCCGACCACGCGCGGGCTGACCGGGCGATGACCGCGATGCTCGGCATGGGCAAGCTCGACGTCCAGAAGCTGATCGACGCGGCCGAGGGAACTTCGCAGCCTGGTTCGCCGTCGACTCCAGTGGGTGCTTGAAACTGCTCCGCTAGGGAAATAAGGGCGCATGACCGTGACGCAGTCGGCTGCGCCCTCCGCCCCCGGATTCGGGCCGGAGGGCTTCGCATCTTCCGCGCCCCAACATGCACCAGCCGAACCAACTCAGGGCGTCGGCGCCGAAACCCGCGAAGCCGCAGCCGACCGGCATCGGCTTGAGGTGCACGTCGACCGTGTCGAGTCGATTCTGGTCATTACGCCGATCGGCGACATCGACATCGTCACCGGCGGTCTGTTTCTCGAGGCCCTCATCGCGGCCATCTCAACGGGCGAGTCACGGTTAATCGTCGATCTGCGCCAGGTCCCGTTCATGGACTCCACCGGTCCGACGATCTTCGTCAGCGCTCACCGAGCCCTTCGCCTGCTCGAGGGGCAGTTGCACATCGTCGCACCGTCGGCGATCGCCGATGTCTTTCAGCTGGCCTGGATGGACAAGTTCTTCCCGTTGCACGACGACATCGCGTCGGCGGTCGGCGCCCTGACAGCGCCCGCGGCGTAGCGCGAAGGCCTGAGCCCCGAAAGGCCTAGCCCCGCAGGCTCAGCTCCGCAGGTTCGCAGCGACCTGCGCGGGCGGGGGCATCCGGGCGATCTCGTCGCCGATGCGGCTTGCGTTCGCGCGGTAGCGTGCGTCGTCCAAGATGGTGCGGACGTCGGCGCGCAGTCGCTCGGCGGTGACGTCGCCGGACGGGATCACCCGGCCAGCCCCCGCCGACTCAAGCAGGCGGGCGTTGACGAAGTTGTCAGCCCCTTGCGGGACGGCGAGTTGCGGCAGCCGATGTGCGAGCGCGCCGAGCATGGTTCCCGACCCGGCGTGATGTATCACGGCGACGCAGTGCGGCAGCAGCGACGCCTGCGGCACGAACTGCTCGACCCGGGCGTTCGGCGGCACGGGCGCGAGGGCGGACGGATCGTTGTTCGATCCGATGGTGAGGACGACGTTGACCGACTCGTCGGCCAGCCCGTCGAGGATCGCGCGAAAAACAGATGTGTCGGTGTTCGACATGGTTCCGAGGGTGCCGTAGACGATCGGCCGCTCCGGCAGGTCGGCGAGTGTAGGCGGCAGCTGCGCGTCACGAGCCCGAAGCGGCAGCTTGGTCGGGCGCATCGGTCGCACATCGGTCGCGATCGCCGGAAACGCGAACCCCAACGACGGCGGAAAAACGTCGATCGTGACGCCGGAGTAGATGCCGGCGAACGGCGGCACCTCCCGGCCCATTGAGCGCCACAACGGCGACAGCACGTCGGCGCACGTCTCCAAGGTTGTGACGTCGACCGGCGAGCCGATCGTGTGATGCGCAGCGCGGACCCCGAGCAGTGCCGCAACCAACGGCGCTGCGAACGTGAAACCGTCATGCATGATGAGGTCAGGTTCGAACGCCTTGGCGAGCGCCAACAGGTCGTCGACCATGTCGACGGTGCCGGCTTCAGCGAAGAGTCTGGGCAGGAAGTAAGGAATCACGCGTTCGGGGGCGAGCCCGTCGCCGGGAACTCCGCGAGTGCGCGCTGACAACGCCTCCCACCAAGCGTCGAAGCCTTTGCCGACGGCGGTGACGCGCGCGCCGCTATCCGACGCCAGCGGTATCGCGTCCGGACCGGTTGCCACGACCACGTCGTCGCCCTGCTCGACGAGCGCTTTGGTCAGTGGCACCAGTGGATAGACGTGACCCGCTTGCGGCACGACAGTGACGAGGACCTTCATTCGGCAGCCCTTTCGGTCGTGCGCTGGATCGGTAGCGCGTTTGGAGGCATGTTTGGTAGCGCGGCCTGCGGCACGGTTGGCCGCGCGTCGATGAGTATCGCGGATCGGGCCCGCTCGGTCTCGACAGTCACCGGACGACCAAACGCAGCCGCA
>JAICYF010000264.1 GCA_025934355.1 Acidothermaceae bacterium | reverse complement strand
CGCGCTCACCCTGAAACAGGGCGGCAACCTGCTGCTGCTCGACGAGCCCACCAACGACCTCGACGTCGAAACCCTTGCCAGCTTGGAAAACGCGCTGCTCGAGTTCCCTGGATGCGCGGTCATCACCAGCCACGACCGCTGGTTCCTCGACCGCATCGCGACGCGCATCCTGGCCTGGGAAGGCGACTCGCGTTGGTTCTGGTTCGAGGGCAACTTCGAGTCGTACGAGAAGAACAAGGTCGATCGGCTCGGCGCCGACGCCGCCCGTCCGCACCGCGCGACGTATCGCAAGCTCACCCGCGGTTAGCGACCGCCCGTGCGCTTCACCTTCCGCTGCCAGGTGCGTTGGGACGACATGGACGCGTTCGGCCACGTCAACAACGTCACCTTCTTCGCGTACATGCAAGAGGCGCGCACCGGAATGCTCTTCGCGGGCGAGGCTGCCGATCACATACCGGATCTCATCAAGGGCGTCGTGGTCGCCCGCCACGAGATCGACTACCGACGTCCGCTCGAATGGCGGCCTGAGCCAATCGAAGTCGACGTTTGGACGACGGAGATCCGCTCGTCGTCATTCACCTTGCGGTACGAGATGCGCGACCAACTCGCGCAACCGAAGCCCGTGGTGTTGGCAGAGGCGTTGACGGTGCTCGTGCCGTTCGACCTGAAGGCTGGCCGGCCGCGGCGGGTTTCGGCGTCCGAGCGGCACTTTCTCGGCCGCTACTTGGAAAGCTAACAAGGCGCTCGGCCGGACTTGTGTCGGTCAGCACGCTAGACCGCGTGCTCGACGACACGACTCGCGGCAGGCGGTCGCGGCAGGCGGTCGCGGCAGGCGGTCGCGGGAGGCGGTCACGGGAGGCGGTCGCGGCAGGCGGTCGCGGCCGAGCCGGCGGTGTAACTAACCCGCGATGACGAGTCGCTCGTCGTTCGCCCGCGCGGTGCGGGAGGCCGCTTCCGCCTTGCGCAACAAGACGCTGGCGTCGTCCGCGTCGTCGGCGACGCAAACGCCGGTGTGGCAATGCACTTCGACCCGGCCGAAACTGAGCTCCATCGGGGCCTCGACGGCTTCGATGGCGGTGCGCGCAAGGTCGACACCCGCGCCGGGCTCGCCGTGCGCGATGAGCGCGAAGTGGCTGGCGCCGAGGTGTCCGAGGTTGTGCTCGGGGGCGATGTCAGCTAGCCGGTTCGCGATTTCACGGAGCACCTCTTGCACGCCCGTCGCGCCGTGTTGCTCGGTGATGCGCCCCATGGCCAGCACCTGGATGAGGATCGCGGCGACCTCTGCGTGCCCCGGTTGGGCCGCGGCGCGACGCGCGAGCGCGCGAACGAGTCGCTGCTCGTACACGGCGAGGTTGGGCAGCCCGGTGACCGCGTCGTGCAGCGCGCGGCGCCGCAACTCATCGAGCACGAGCGACAAGTGCAGCAAATCTCCAGCGTGCGCTTGCAACGCGCTAGCGCCCTCGATCACCGTCACGTCGTCCGGATCGGGGGTTTGCTCGGGCAGCTTCGCGACGACGCAGCCGACGAACTCGCCCTGCCCGAAGAGCGGGGTGATCAGCAGGCGTTCGGCCTGCAACTCGGCGAGGAGCAGCGCGGTCGAGGGCGTGGCCGTCTCGCGGCTGATGACACGCAGCCGGTTCTCGGTGCGCAGCCACGCGAGGTCTGGCTGCGCGACGATTTCGCAGACGGTGTCGCCGATCTGAGCCTCGTCGACGATGCCGTCCCCGATGCTGACGGCGAGCAGCGGCTCTTGGCTCACCGACTGGAAGACGCCCACGACGACGATCGGCGCGCGGGTCATCGCTGACGCGACCGCGGCGATCTGGCGGGCGGTTCCGACCACGGTGCGCTGCCGTGTGCAGGCGGTGTGGAGGTCGAGCAGCGCTTGGGCGGTCTCGGCGCCCTTACGCAAGCGGACGAGTTCGGAAGTCTGGCCGGCCAGCCGATTTTCCAGAACCTCGACATCGTCGGTCAGCGCGGTTGGCTCCACGAGCCACACCTCCACCAGGCCACGGCAGCCAAAGCAACCAAAGCGTCGAATGCAATGAATGCAGCGGCGCGGTCGGCGCCGTCACTTCCGACTACGGCCGGTTTGATCCCTGACTTGAGGATTTTGGCAGTTCGATCACCGACTCGGGCGGTTCGACCGGCTGCTCGTATGACCCGCTGGCCACGTGCCGCCCTGAGAGCGCGAGGTACGCCGCGCCCGCGGCGAGGTAGCCGACCGCCAACAAGATCATGACGACATAGGACTTTCCGGACTTCGGCAGCACGGTCGCGGTCACCGCGGCGGCCGCCACGTAGGTCACGTTGAACAACATGTCGTAGACGGCGAAGACTCGGCCTCTGAAGGAGTCGTCGACCTCCTCCTGCACCGTGGTGTCGACGCTGATTTTGACGCCTTGGGCCGAAACGCCTAGCACGAATCCGCCGGCGATCAAGAGCGGCCGCTGGTAGGGCAAGCCGAAAACCGCGATCGAGACGGCCGCCGCCAGCATCAACCAGCCGATCCACGCCCGTAAGCCGATCCGCCGGGTGACCGACGGCGTGATGATCGCCGCGACCACGAAGCCGACGCCGGACGCGGCGACGACCGCGCCCAACCCGAGCAGGCCGGAGTTGACGTTGTTGGTGAAGTAGTTGCGGCTCAGCAGCACGATCGTCAGGGTCGCGATGCCGTAAAGGAACCGGTGGGCGCTGATGGCGAACAACGCGTCCGACGCGCGGTGTCGTTGCAGCAGGTGTCGGGTGGCCCGCCGAAGGTCTCCGCTGACGTCAGTGATGGCGCGCCACGCGGAGACGGACGTCGCTGAGGCCCGCTCCTCCTCGTCCGGTCCCAAGAGCTCGCGCGGCATGCGGGCAGCCACCAGCGCCGACGTCGCGTACACGCCCGCGGCCACAACGACGATCGTCGCCACGGACGGCGGATTCGACCCGATCAGCCAACGCAGCAGTCCGCCGACGCCCGCCCCGATGATGGTGGCGAT
>JAICYF010000023.1 GCA_025934355.1 Acidothermaceae bacterium | reverse complement strand
GACGAGTTGGGCGTCGCCCAACCGAGCCTGTCGCAATCAATCGCGGCGCTGGAAAAGAAGATCGGCGTCGAGGTGTTTCACCGGCTGGCGCGAGGCGTGCGGCTCACTTCGGCGGGCGAGGCGTTGCTTGAGCCGGCGCGGCAGATCTTGCGCGACTTCACCGTCGCTGAGGATTCGGTCGCGCGTGTCGGTGCGCTCGCAGGTGGCACGCTCGACGTCGCGGCGATTCCGACGCTCGTGCAGCCGCTCGCCGAGCTCGTCGGCGTGTTTCTTCGCGACCATCCAGACGTGGTGGTGCGGGCCCCTGAGGTCTCGGCGGTCGACGGCGTTGAATCGGCCGTGGTCGCCGGCGTGTGCGAGCTTGGCCTCACCGAATTGCCTTGCTCTACCGAGGATTTGCGGTCGATCGAGTTAGGTCGCCAACCGTTTCAGCTGGTGCTGCCGCCGTCGTCCGATGCGGTTGAGCCGTTTCCGCTGCGCCGCTTCGACCGACTGCATTTCGCTGCGACGCCGACGGGAACCTCGTCGCGAAGCCGGCTCGACGAGGCGTGCGCCCACACCCGCGCGGGTGTCGCGGATGTCAGCGTTGAGACCGGCCATCGCGACGGGCTGATCGCATTGGTGCTCGCGGGGGCGGGCGCGGCGTTCTTGCCCGAGCCAATGGCCGCCGACGCGCGAAAGCTCGGCGCCACCGTTGTGTCGACGACGCCGGTGATCAGCCGGCGTTACGGGATCGTGCATCGTCCTGCGCCGCTATCACCGGCCGCGCAGGCTTTCGTCGACGCCGCGCGAGAAGGCGCCGTCCACAACGGCCACTCGCGCTGACGTCGTCCGCCAGTAGACTCGCGGGCAGACCCCTCGCGCGGCGTCCATCCCACGAACCCCCCCAGGGCCGGAAGGCAGCAAGGGTAAGCGGGCCCTGACGGGTGCGCGGGGGGTCCTTTTCGATCGGAGGACCCAAAGCTCGTGAGTCTGGCGCTGTATCGCAAGTACCGGCCGAGCACGTTCGCCGAGGTGATCGGCCAGGAGCACGTCACCGAGCCGTTGCAGCAGGCGCTGCGCAACAACCGGGTGCACCACGCGTACTTGTTCTCAGGGCCCCGGGGCTGCGGCAAAACGTCGTCCGCCCGAATCTTGGCTCGCTCGTTGAACTGCGAACAGGGCCCAACGCCCGAACCGTGCGGCAAGTGCCAATCGTGCGTCGACCTTGCGCCGTCCGGGCCCGGCAGCATCGACGTCATCGAGATCGACGCCGCGTCGCACGGCCTCGTCGACGACGCCCGTGACCTGCGTGAGCGGTCGATGTACGCGCCGGTCAGTTCGCGCTTCAAGATCTACATCATCGACGAAGCGCACATGGTCACGACCGCTGCGTTCAACGCGCTGCTGAAGCTGGTCGAGGAGCCGCCGCCGCACGTGAAGTTCATCTTCGCGACGACGGAGCCGGAGAAGGTCATCGGCACAATCCGGTCGCGCACGCATCACTACCCGTTCCGGCTGGTGCCGCCTGGCGCTTTGCGCGACAACCTGGCGCGCATCTGTGCGGCCGAAGGCGTCGCCATCGAACCGGCCGCGCTTGGCCTCGTCGTCCGGGCGGGCGCCGGTTCGGTGCGTGACGCGCAGTCGGTGCTTGACCAACTGGTCGCCGGCGCGAGCGAGGAAGGCGTCACGTACAAAGGCGCGGTCGCGCTGCTCGGCTACACGGACGCGAGCCTGATCGACGAGGTCGTCGACGCGTTCGCAGCCCACGACGGCGGCGCGGTGTTCGAGATTGTCGACCGAGTCGTCGAGGCCGGGCACGACCCTCGCCGGTTCGGCGAGGATCTGCTGACCCGGTTGCGCGACCTCATCGTGCTCGACGCAATTCCCGAGGCTGGAGAGAAAGGGCTGCTCGACGCCCCGGCCGACGTGCTTGAGCGGATGCACCGGCAAGCCGGTCAGTTCGGTCGGGCCGAGTTGACCCGAGCCGCGGATCTGGTCAACGCAGGGCTGACCGAGATGCGTGGCGCGACCGCGCCGCGGCTATTGCTCGAGTTGATCTGCGCGCGCGTGTTGTTGCCCGGCGCCGGCGACGATCCGGCCAGCGTGTTGGCGCGCGTCGAGCGGCTGGAGCGGCGACTTTCGGCAAGCGGCGGTGCTGCGCCAGCGACGCCCGCGACCCCGGCCCCCCCAGTCGCCCCAGCCCGATCCGTGCCGGCTGCAAAGTCGGCGTCCAACCCAGAGCCGGTCGCGCCGCGCGGGCCGAAATTCGAGCCGGAACCCGAGCCAGAACCCGAGCGGGAACCCGAGCGGGAATCGGCGACGGCGCCGGCGCCGTCCGCCATCGAGCCCCAGCCCGCCGCGCCGCAGGCCGCCGTCCCCCAGCCCACGGGCGCGGTCGACGCCGCCGGCCTTCGCCGGTTGTGGGACGACGTGCTCGAAGCGACCAAGAAACGTCGTCGGACGACGTACGCGTTGCTGCTTTCCGGACCCGCGCAGATCGTCGACGTCAAAGGCAACGTGCTCGTGCTTGGCTTCACGACGGGTCCGTTGGAGCGGCAATTCAAGCTCCGCAACGCCAACGAAGACTCCCTGTGCGAAGCGCTAAAGGAAGTGTTGGGTAGCGACTGGCGGATCGAGACGACCCTCGCCGGCGGCGGCGCTCCCGCGGCGCCGCCCGCAAGCCCGCCGCCCGCGCCTGCGGCACCCGCGCCTCCGGCCGCCCGACGAACCCCGCCGACCCCGCCGGCTTCGCAAGCTGCGCCGCCCACCACCGCGCCGGCGCCCACGGCGTCCGAGCTTCCGGACGAGCCGGACTTTGACGACGACGACGCCGACGACGGCGCCTCCGGGCTCGCCTTGTTGCAGCGCCACCTTGGCGCCACGGTGATCAACGACGGCGACGCGCAAGGCTGAACTGCTGCGATCAGCGCGCGGGTGTGACAGCGTGTCGGGACGTGAGCGCTGTCTTCCGCGGTCTCCGCCGCTCCGGTCCTCGCTTCGCTGCGATCCTCACTTTGGAGCCCGCGTGAGCGCTGTCTTCCGCGGTCTCCGCCGCTCCGGTCCTCGCTTCGCTGCGATCCTCACTTTGGAGCCCGCGTGAGCGCTAGCGTCGTCAGCCCGGTCTTCGTCGGTCGAGCCACCGAGCTGGCCGCCCTCGACGCCGCGCTTGCCGCAGCCGCCGACGGACAGCCAGGTGTTGCCCTCGTCGGCGGCGAGGCTGGCGTTGGCAAGACCCGGCTCCTAGACGAGTTCACCTCGCGCGCCACCGACGCGGGCTTCGTCGTCCTGGTTGGGCATTGCATCGAACTTGGCGCCGACGGACTGCCGCTTGCCCCGCTGGTAGATGCCTTGCGCGCGCTGGCTCGCGGCCGCACAACCGACGAGCTCGCCGAACTGTTCGGCCAGACTCGGCGGGGGCTTGCCCGCTTGTTGCCAGAACTCGATCCGGACGTCGGCGCCGCGCCCGCAGATCGTGACGGCGGACAGACTGCGCAACTGCTCGAACTGGTACTTGGGCTGGTGACCCGGCTCAGTGCCGAGCGTCCGTTGCTGCTGGTCATCGAAGACCTGCATTGGGCCGACCAATCGACTTTGGAGTTGGTCGCGTTTTTGGTGCGCTCGATGCGTGACATTCGAGTGCTGCTCGTTGCGACGTATCGGTCAGACGAACTGCATCGGCGGCACCCGCTGCGGCCGTTGCTCACCGGTTGGGAGCGAGTGCGTTCGGTGCGGCGCATCGAGTTGCCGCGCTTCGATCGCGCAGAGGTCGCCGCCCAACTTGACGCGATTCTCTCTCGGACGACGAAACCGGAACTGGTCGACGTCGTCTATGACCGGTCAGGCGGCAACGCGTTCCTCGTGGAGGAACTGGCGGGCACCGTCCAAGGCGGCGGCGACCCGACCGACCTGCCGCCATCGCTGCGCGACGTGCTGCTCACCCGGCTCGACGCGCTGAGCGATCCGGCCCGACGGCTGGTTCGAACAGCGGCGGTCAGCGGGCGGAGCGTGTCCGAACCGCTGCTCGCCGCGGTCGCGAGAGTCGACGGCACGGCGTTCTTCGACGCGTTGCGGGAAGCGGTTGAAAGCCATCTCCTGGTCGTCGACGACACTGGCCGCGGCTACGCGTTTAGGCATGCGCTTGCGCGTGACGCCGTCTACGACGACATGCTTCCGGGCGAGCGAGTTCAGCTGCACATGGCGTATGGCGAAGCCGTTTCCACGGCGCCTCAGCTGGTCGACGATGCGGCCGCATTGCCGGCGATCCTGGCGTTCCACTGGTATGCGGCCCTCGACCTGCCACGGGCTCTGGCCGCATCCGTCGACGCTGCTCGACTCGCGATGAGCAGGTACGCGCCGGTTGAGGCGCAGCGGCATCTTGAGCGGGCATTGGAGATCTGGCCCCGGGTGCCCGATGCCTCAGAGCGCACCGGGCTCGACCTCGTCGAACTGACTCGTCTCGCCGGAATCGCCGCGTACGACTCAGGGTCTGTCGACCGCGCATTGTCGTTGTTTGACCAGGCGCTGTCCGAGCTGCCGTCGGACTCCGACCCGATCCGGCAGGCGTTGATCTTGATGCGCAAGGCGAGGGCGGTCGCCGACGCCGGTGGCGAGCGGGCAAGCGAGGCGCCGCTGCGCGCTGCCCTCGCGCTGCTGCCCGAAGGCGAGACCACCTATGCGCACGCCGTCGTGCTGAACGCGCTCGGTCGATATCACATGCGGACGGGCGCGATGCGGTCTGCGCTGGAGACGTCGCAACGAGCCATGGACGCCGCGCACGCGATCGGAGAGCCGCGTGAAGAGGCCGACGCACTCGCAACCTATGGCATCGCGAGTGCTTACCTCGGGGACGCCGACGACGGCGTCCGACGGTTGCGCGAGGGTGTCGAGTTGGCCCGGGAACACGACATGTTCGTGGCGATGCGCGGCTTGGTCAATCTCTCCGACGTCCTGGAAATGTTGGGCCGGCACGCCGAGGCAGCGGCGGCCGCACGCGAGGGATTGGAGCTCGCCGCCCACATCGGTATGACGCGTTCCCTCGGCGCTTACCTCACCGGCAACATGGTGGAGCCGCTCATTCGGTTGGGCCAGTGGGACGACGTCCCTGAGCTGATCGCGAACGCATTAGGAGGAGACCCCGAAGGCGTCTTTGCCGCCACCCTGCACACCACTCGCGCGGAGCTGCGGCTCATGCAGGGCCAGTACGAAGAGGCGGCCGCTGACGCCCGTGAGGTGCGCCGGCTGGTCGGCGGCAGCAAAGACACCCAGTTCGCGCAGTCGCTTGCCTACGTCGAGGCGGCGCTCGAGCACAGTCGCGGTGATCACGATGCGGCGCGCAGGGTCCTCGCTGACGCGCTGCGCGACACGTCCGTCGACGGTTTCACCCCGCGCTACACCTGGCCGCTGCTGTGGTTGGGGATGCGCGCCGAAGCGGATCTCGCGGTGCGCGCACGCGACCGTCAGGTGCCCGAGCCGGCCGTGTCGATAGAACGCCAGCTGTTCACGAAACTCGCCGACGAGCTGACCTGCGTCGCGATTCCGGAACTGGCTCGCCGGCAGCTTTTCCTGGCGGAGCAGGCCCGGTTGCGCGGCGCGGGTGAGGTTGAGGCGTGGGGAGTCGGCGCCGCGGCTTGCCGCGACGCCGACGAGCCGCCCCTTCTCGCCTACGCCTTGTTCCGGTTGAGTGAGGCGTCTTGTGCCGAGGGCGATCGCGACACCGCTACGGCGGCGATTCGGGAGGCGGCGGAGATAGCCACGCGTCTCGGCGCCGAGCCGGTGCTTGTGGAGGTTCGGGCGCTCGCCCGCAGGGCCCGATTGGTCCTCGACGAGGAGCCGGCGCCTCCGCACTCCGAGCCGGAGCCGACCGACCCGCTGGCCGGATTCGGCCTCACCGACCGCGAACGCGAGGTGTTGCGCTTGCTCGCGGCTGGCCGTTCGAACCCCGAGATTGCCCGAGATCTGTTCATCAGCCCGAAGACCGCCAGCGTGCACGTGTCGAACATCTTGGCCAAGCTCGGCGTGAGCGGCCGGGTCGAAGCGGCCGCTGTCGCGCACCGACTGGGGATCCTGACGGACCCGGTCTAAGGCGGCGCCCGGCCGCCCGTCGTCCAGATAAGCACCCGACAGCCCGCGAATACGCATGCGCTCCGATTCGCGCGCCCACGCCTTAGCCCGATCGTCGTCAGTAAGCGACTTTCGGAAGGCGGCACATCATGCGAGCAGCGTTGCGTCACCGGGACTTTCACCGGCTTCTGGCCGGGCTCGCCATCTCCCAGATCGGCGACTGGCTGTACAACCTCGCGCTCGTCGTCCTCGTCTTCGACCGGACGCACTCGGCGGCGTGGGTCGGCGCGACGACCGCCGCCCGCGTCGTTCCGTTCGTCGTCCTCGGCCCGCTGGGCGGCGCGCTGTGCGACCGTTTCGACCGGCGTTGGCTGATGATCTGTGCGGACGTCGTGCGGTCCGCGCTGATGGCCGCGCTCGCCATCGTGGCAACGACGAACCTGTCGATCGTCACCGTCCCCGTCATTGCCGCGCTCGCGACAACAGCCGCGACGCCCTACCTGCCGAGCGTCGCGGCCACCACGCCGCGGTTGGTGCCGGACGCGGACCTGCCGGCCGCGAACGCGCTGCGCAGCGTGGTGACCCAGGTGGGCATCGTCGCCGGACCGGCGCTCGGCGGGCTGCTGCTCGTCGTCGCGTCTCCGGCGGTCTCATTCGCCGTCAACGCGGTGAGCTTCGGGCTGTCCGCGCTCGCCGTCCTGACCATTCCGGCCGGACCCGTGTTCGCGCCGGCGCATGATGGCGAGTCGCCGCGAAAGTCGCGCCGCGACTTCGGCGCCGGCCTTACCGCGCTGCGGTCGAAGCCAGGCGCGCTGCGGCTCGTGGGCGCCGACATCTTGTGCAGCTTCGTCTACGGCGCCTGCACTGTTTTGCTGGTACTCGTCTCTGGCCGCCTCGGACTTGGCGCCAACGGCTTCGGTTACCTGCTCGCCGGCTTCGGGATCGGTGGGATCACCGGCGCCTGCTTCGCCGGCCGGGTGTTGAAGCTGCGCCAGCAGTCAGCGGTGCTGGCGGTGGCGTTGTGCGCCGTCGCGCTTCCGCTGCCGTTGCTCGCGGTCAGCTCGTCCGTCGTCGCTGCCCTTGTGTTGACGGCGCTGAGCGGCTCGGGCGCCGTGATCGTGGAAGTCCTGATGGAGACCGGCTTGCAGCGGCTCCTCGACGAGTCAGTGTTCGGCCGCGCCTACGGGGTCGCGGTGCCGGCCTCGATCGGAGGCATCGTGATCGGCTCGCTCGTCGCGCCCCTTGGCGTCTCAGCGTTCGGCGTCGCGGCGACCCTGTCGGTGCTGGGCGCGGTCGTCGTCGGTTACGCGATAGCGCTACTGGTGCCGCAGCTTCGCGGCGTCCGCTGGATTGTCAGCCAGCTAAGAACGACGTGAGTCCGGCCGCGATGCCCGCCGCGATTCGCTGCCGCCAGTTCGGGTCGGTGGCGATCGCGGCGTCGCCGCTGTTGCGCATGTCAAGGCACTCGATAGTGATGACCGGCCCATGCGACAGGTTGATCGTGCCGGTGATGGTGCTGTCGGGGTAATAGCCGTTCGCGATGTACGACGAATACGGAATTCCCGTGCTGGCGTGGAAAACATCGTGCATCGTCGTCGCGAGCGCGCGCGAACGGGCGGCGCCGCCTGGGTTGACGTTGGGATTGTTCGGCGGCGGTTGCATCACAAAAAACCCATGCCCGCTGGATGGTCCGCCGTCCGCGTGGATGGCGATGAACGCGTCGGCGTGCGCGTCGTTGCCGATCTGCGCGCGGGTGGTGATGCAAGGTCCGATGCCGCTGTCGGACGACCTCGTCAAGATGACGGTCGCGCCTTCAGCACGCAGAATCGCGGCCGCGCGGTTGGCGACGTCCCAGGTGAACGCGTGCTCGGGGTAGCCGCCATTGGTCGACGTTCCGACCGTGTCGCACGCCTTGATGACGCCGTTGCCCGCGTTGACCGACTGGTTGATCGAGCTGCTGTTGTTGAGGTTGTGGCCAGGGTCGAGCACGATCACCTTGCCGGTGAGCGTGCCGGGGCCCGTTGGCGGGAGCGCGGGCGGTGCCGGAGGTTGCGCGGTCGGTGGTTTCGCTGGCGTTGGTGTCGCCGGTTTCTTGGACGACGTGGGCGTGGGGGCGGGCGCGCGCGTCGTCGTCGGTGAGGACGGTGGCGTACGCCTTTCCGGGGGCGACGAGGCCACAGGCGATGGGACAGGTGGCGACGGGACAGGCCACGACGGCAGCACGGTGGTCGGTGGGATGCTCGCGGACGCCGACGACGCGCTCAGGCCGATCGATGACCGAGCTGGCGGGCTGTTCGTCGAGACGGTTGTACAGCCCGCCGTGACGACAACCGCCGAGATCAATACCGCGGAGACTGCTGGGCGGATCAGCCGGTGCGCGGGTGGGGGCCCTTTTCGAAACGCTTTGCTCTGACTCAGACCCTGACTCAGAGCAAAGCACCTCGCAGAGCAAGCGCGCGCCCAGGCCAGCGACGGCGCCAGCGCCCGTCCGTGCGGCCCTGACCGGGTGCACACCTCGGACCGCACCCACCGGTCAAACAGTGGGCGCGCCAATCGGCGAGGCGGCGGCACGCCCGCCATGCTTGCACGCCCAGACGCCGTAGGCTCGTGTCCAGACGCCGTAGGCTCGAGTCTCGGTCAATCACGACGAGGAGGACGTCCGATGGCGCCCGGCCCCCAACCCAACATGCAGCAGCTGCTGAAGCAGGCCCAAAAGATGCAGCAGCAGCTGATGGACGCCCAAGCCGAGCTGGCCGACGCGCGCGTCGACGGCAGCGCCGGCGGCGGGCTGGTCACCGCGACCGTCACCGGCAGCGGCGAACTCGTCGGCCTGGTCATCGACCCGAAGGCGGTCGACCCCGACGACACCGAAACGCTGGCCGACCTCGTGCTCGCCGCGGTGCGCGACGCCGCCGGCAACGCGGCGCAGATGCAGGAGCAGAAGATGGGTCCGCTGACCCAAGGGCTCGGCGGCCTAGGCGGCGGCGGCCTGCCCGGTCTGCCCTTCTAGTCGCAGGCCCGCGCGTGTACGAAGGCGTCGTCCAAGATCTGATCGACGAGCTGGGGCGACTGCCCAACGTCGGTCCGAAAAGCGCGCAGCGCATCGCCTTCCACCTGCTGGCCGCCGACCCGGCCGACGTCAAACGACTCGCGCAGGTGCTCCTTGAGGTCAAGGAGAAAGTGCGGTTCTGCACGATCTGCGGCAACGTTGCCGAGGACGACGAGTGCCGCATCTGCCGCGACCCGCGGCGCGACCAGTCGGTGATCTGCGTCGTCGAGGAACCGAAGGACGTCGTCGCGATTGAGAAGACCCGCGAGTTTCGCGGTCGCTATCACGTGCTGGGCGGGGCCATCAGCCCAATCGAGGGCGTTGGCCCCGACGATCTGCGGGTTCGGGAGCTGATGACTAGGCTGGCCGACGGGACGGTGACCGAGTTGATCCTCGCCACCGACCCGAATCTTGAGGGCGAGGCCACCGCGACCTATCTCGCGCGGCTGGTCAAACCGATGGGATTGCGGGTTACCAGGCTCGCCAGTGGTTTGCCGGTCGGCGGCGATTTGGAATACGCCGACGAAGTCACGCTTGGCCGAGCGTTCGAGGGGAGAAGGCAGCTCGATGTCTGAACTCGTGGTCAAGGATCACTCCGACGATCTCACCGACTTCGCCGCGGAAATCGCCGACCAAGTCGAAAGCTTCGTCATCGCTGTGCGCGAGATCGCGCGTGGCGACGAGCCCGGCGGCGCGGTCGCGCTGTTGTTGCTCGAGGTCTCGCAACTGATGCTCGCGGGCGGCCGGCTTGGCGCGATCGGCGACGTCGTCCCAACCGAGCGGTTCGAGCCCGACGCCGGCCCCGACCCCGACATCGATGAGTTGCGCGAGCGGCTGGCCAAGGTGCTCGGCCCCATCGACCGCTACGTCGAGATCTTCGACCCCTATCAAAATCCGGTGAGCGCGGCCACGTTCGTGTTGTCTGACGACATCGCCGACGTCACCGCGGATCTGATCCACGGGCTGCAGCACTTTCGGGCCGGGCGGGCGATCGAAGCGCTGTGGTGGTGGCAGTTCTCATACCTGTCGCATTGGGGCACACACGCCGGCGCGGCGTTGCGCGCGCTGCAGTCTGTCGTCGCGCACGCCCGGCTCGACGTCAACTCGGACTAGCGCTCGGGCTGGTCAACGGGGCCGGTGAGGCAGGCAGCGCGAAGTCCGACGCTGTCGGCGATTCGGCGGTCTTGGTCAGCTGAAGCGAGCTGCTGCGAAACTGCGCGCTGACCAGCATTCCGTCGGCGTAGCAGTAGGTTCCCGGCGCCAGGTCGCCGCCCGAGGGCACCTCGGTGACCGCGTAGCAGGACGCCGCAGGCGCGGTGCCGGTCGGTGCCGGCGCGGGCGCTGGCGCGGGTGCCACGTGCAACCCGGAGCCGCTGGTGATCTCGTCGAGCGCCGTGGTGAACAGGTGTTGCAGGCCGGGATCGACCGAAGGTGGAATCGAGGCGCCGGGCCCGGCTAGCTCAACGCAGAGCGGCGTCTTGCCCGCGCCCGCGAACTTGCACGAGAAGGTGCCCAAGTCGTCGACGATGATCCGCACGTTCGTGCCGTTCTCCGCGACGTCGATTCGAGTGGCGGACGCCGTGTGGAACACGGTCACTGTTCCGGTGCGCGGCGGATTGGTGCCTTGGGCCTGATATGTGGCCGTGAAGGAGAGGGTTTTTGCGGCAGAGGCTTGATGTTGCAGCTCGGCGAGCGCGGCGGCGGCAGCCGACGCGCTCGCCGAGCTGCCGTCGTCCGGTGATGCCGTCTTGTGGTGTGATGTGCAGCCGCTGGTTGTGGCGATAAACACCAGCCCCGCGAGCGCCATGCCTCGTGTGCGGAAATCCACGAAAGCCAACCTAACGACCCCCGGTAGACTGCCCCGCGGTCTCCCCCAGTTCATTCGGGTCCGGTCTCGGCGTGTCCGGCCGACCCCTCTAGGAGTTGTTCGCCCGTGGGCCTCGTCGTCCAGAAGTACGGTGGTTCGTCCGTCGCCGACGCTGACCGCATCAAGGCGGTCGCGCAGCGCATCGTCGCCACCCGCAAGGCCGGCAACGACGTCTGCGTCGTGGTCTCCGCCATGGGCGACACCACCGACGACCTGCTCGACCTCGCCGCCCAGGTCGCGCCGTTGCCCCCCGCGCGCGAGCTCGACATGCTGCTCACGTCCGGCGAGCGCATCTCGATGGCGCTGCTCGCGATGGCGATCGCCAACCTGGGCATGGAGGCGTGGTCGTTCACCGGCAGCCAGGCCGGCGTCATCACCGACTCCCGGCACGGCAAGGCGCAGATCATCGACGTCACACCGGGCCGCATCCGCGACGCGCTCGACAAGGGCCGCATCACCATCGTCGCCGGGTTCCAAGGCGTCGCTCAAGACACCAAGGACGTCACCACGCTCGGCCGCGGCGGTTCCGACACCACCGCCGTCGCACTCGCCGCCGCGTTGGGCGCCGAGGTCTGCGAGATTTACACGGACGTCGACGGCGTGTTCACCGCTGACCCGCGCATCGTCACCACCGCGCGGCAGATCCCGAAGCTCTCCTACGAAGAGATGCTCGAGATGGCGTCGTCCGGAGCGAAAATTCTGCACTTGCGCTGCGTCGAGTACGCGCGCCGATTCAGTCTCCCGATCCACGTGCGATCGTCATTCTCGACGAAGCCCGGAACCTGGATCCTCGATATCCCCCCGGAGGAGCAGATGGAAGCCCCGATCATCTCTGGCGTCGCGCACGAGCGGGGTGAGGCCAAGATCACCGTCGTGGGTGTGCCTGACAAGCCGGGCGAGGCGGCGCAGATCTTCACCGTGGTGGCGGACGCCGGAATCAACATCGACATGATCGTGCAGAACGTGTCGTCGGTCGCGACTGGCCGCACGGACATCACGTTCACCTTGCCGAGCACCGAGTTGACGAACGCGATGGGCGCGCTGACTAAGGCCCAAGATCAGATCGGCTTCGAGTCGCTGCAGTCTGACGACCAGATCGGCAAGGTGTCGTTGGTCGGCGCAGGCATGCGCACGCATCCGGGCGTCACGGCAAAGTTCTTGTCAGCGCTTGCCGATGCCGGAATCAACGTCGAGATGATTTCGACGTCGCAGATCCGCATCTCGGTCGTCGTCCGAGAGCATGAACTACCTGCGGCTGTCGCGGCGTTGCACAGCGCGTTCGAGCTTGACGACACGGGCGGGGAAGCAACGGTTTACGGAGGTACCGGACGATGAGTGGCTTGCGGGTGGGCGTCGTTGGCGCCACCGGCCAGGTCGGCGGCGTGATGCGGCGGATCCTCGCCGAGCGGTCGTTCCCCGTCGCCCAGATGCGCTACTTCGCATCGGCTCGGTCGGCCGGGACGACGTTGCCGTGGGGCGACGGCGAGGTTGTCGTCGAAGACGCCTCCGTCGCCGATCCGTCCGGGCTTGACATCGCGTTGTTCTCCGCGGGCGGGGCGACCTCCCGTGAGTTGGCCCCGCGCTTCGCGGCCGCCGGCGTGACCGTCGTCGACAACTCGTCGGCTTGGCGGATGGATCCGGACGTTCCGCTCGTCGTCAGCGAGGTAAACCCGGGCGCCGTGCGCGAGGCCCGCAAAGGGATCATCGCCAATCCGAACTGCACGACTATGGCGGCGATGCCGGTGCTCAAGCCGCTTCACGACGAGGCCGGGTTGGTGCGGCTGGTCGTCAGCACGTATCAGGCGGTGTCGGGGTCGGGGCTGGCCGGTGTTGAGGAGCTCGACAAGCAGGTGCGGCAGGTGTTCGACCGTGCGTCCGACCTGACGCACGACGGAGCGGCGGTGTCGTTCCCGGAGCCGGTGAAGTACGTGCGGCCGATCGCGTTCAACGTCGTGCCGCTCGCTGGCTCGGTGGTCTCCGACGGCAGTTTCGAGACCGACGAGGAGCAGAAGCTGCGCAATGAGAGCCGCAAGATTCTCGGCATCCCGTCGTTGCTGGTGTCGGGAACCTGTGTGCGCGTGCCGGTGTTCACCGGGCACTCGTTGTCGATCAACGCGGAGTTCGCGTCTCCGCTGTCTGTCGAGCGAGCGCTGGAGTTGCTCGGCTCGGCGCCTGGCGTGATGGTCACCGACGTCCCGAACCCGATTCAGGCGGCTGGTGTCGACCCGAGCTTCGTCGGGCGGCTGCGGGTCGACCCGGGGGCGCCCGATGGTCGTGGCCTGGCGATGTTCGTCAGTAACGACAACCTGCGTAAGGGAGCGGCTTTAAACGCCGTGCAGATCGCCGAATTGGTCGCCGCCACGCGCTAACCCGCTCGACGTTGCCGGCCCTCCTCGGCCTTTTGTTGGCGCCGCCAGTCCCGCGTCCAGCGGTCGCGGTCGAACGTGTACTCCGGCTCTTGACCGTCGAACATGGGCCAGCCGTATCCCCACCAGTTGTCGTCGCCCGACCTTAGGTCGAGGTGCGCCGGATACCTTCGGCGGCCGCGGTCGCGCCGATCCGCGTCGTCCTCGTCTTCGGGTTGGAGCTCAGATCCGTCCTCGTCGAGGACGGCAATCCGGAGGCCCATCGCGGCCAGCAAAGTCGCGATAGTGCTCGCGGTCGCTCTCGCCGGATGCCGCTCGGCACGAGCCACGGTGCTCTGTGGCACTGCTGCCTTCTCGGCGAGCTCGCGCTGGCTTAGGTCGGCGCGATGGCGTGCGGCGCGCAGGTAGCGGTCGGCTGGAAAGGTCACGCAGCCCAGTCTGGTTGCGCGCAGGCAGCTCGCGAAGTTGAGCTTTGTCGGCTGTTGAAGCGCGGACTCTGGGGTGGGGAAAGGTGGCGCTCGGGTGGCGCCGCCCCGCTCTTGTCAACGGCGGTCGAAAGTTGACCCCTTAGCGTCGGGGCGGGGTCAGTTTTCACCCGGCGTCGACAGCTCTGGCCCTGGCGCCTTCGGGAAACGCTTTGCTCTGAGTCCTAAGTTCTGAGTCACCCCACCAGCTTTGAGTCACCCCCCCAGCTTTGAGTCACGCCACCAGCTTTGAGTCACGCCACGAGCTCTGAGTCACCGCGCCGGCGCTTGTCCGGGGTGACTCAGAACTTATGACTCAGAGCAAAGGAGCTTGGAAAGCACGTCGGCCCGGCCCAGCAATGCCTCTCGAGACGCCCGCCAGATCGCGCAGCGGCGCGACGGCACGAGGCTGCGGCGCGACGGCACGAGGTTGCCGCGGTCGTGACCGAGTCGCGCGGGCTACCCAAGACCTAGGTGACGGCGGGCGAAGGAAAGTTCGGCCTCGACTTGGCGGATTCGCTCCTCGACCACAAGCGAACCGTGTCCGGCGTCGAAGCGGTACACCTCGTGCGGCGCGTTGCGCGCGGCCAGGACGGCGATGTAGTTGTCGATCTGCCGAATCGGGCAGCGCGGGTCGTTGGCGCCGGCGAGGATCAGCACCGGCGCGCGAACGTCGTCCGCGTAGGTGATCGGTGACGACTGTCGGTAACGCTCGGGCACGGTTTCGGGTGTGCCGCCGAAGAGCGATCGGTCGAACGCGCGCAAGCCTTCCATCTCGTCTTCGTACGCCGCCACGTAGTCGGCGACCGGCACGCCGGCGACGCCGAGTGTCCACGCGTCAGGCCGCAACCCGAGGCCGAGCAGCGTTAGGTAACCACCCCACGACGCGCCCGCGAGCACCACGGCGGCCGGGTCGGTGAGGCCGGATGAGACAGCCCAGTCGCGGACCGCGGCGATGTCCTCAATCTCGGTCAGCCCGACCCGGTGCTCGATCGCGTCGCGCCAAGCCGACCCGTACCCAGTCGAGCCGCGATAGTTGACTCGGACGACGACAAAGCCCGCGTCGACCCAGGCCGCGACACCGGGGACGAAAGCGTCGGCGTCCTGGCTGGTCGGTCCACCGTGCACGAGAAAGACCGTTGGCTGCGGACCGTCGACGCCTGCGGGTTTCGACACCAGCGCGTGAATGCGTCCGCCGGGGCCGTCAACCCAGGCGTCCTCGACGGGCACCGACTCTGGCGCGGCGGCGCCTGGCGCTCGGAACACGACCCGCCCGTCGACGTCGCGCACCGCGGGAGGCTCGGCGCCCGACGACCACAAAAACTCGACCGCGCCATGGGGACGGGCTGTCGCCCCGCCGATGGTCCCGCGTGGCGTGGGCAGCCGAGTCAGCTCGTTCGTGTCGAGGTCGAGCCGGTAGAGCTCGCCGCGCGCCTGATACTCGTGACCGATCAGCAGCGCCGACGCGTCGTGATACCAGCGTGCCGACACGTCACCAGGCAGATCGAGGTCGAGTTCGCGCTGGGCGCCGGTTTCGACGTCCCAGATCAACGGCAACCATCTGCCGTGCCGCTCGTTGAGCACGAGCAACCGCGAATCACCGGACGCCGGCGCGAACGCGACCGCGCGCAGGCCCAGGCCGACGCCGTCCCAAAGTTCGCCGACGACGGACGGCTCCCCGGCGTCGATCCGCAAAATCCGCAACGCCATGTGGCGGGAATCGCCGTGCTCGCTGTGCTCGATCGCGAGCAGCGTGCCGTCCCGTGAAAGCGCGGCGACGTTGGCGTCTTCCTTGTGCTCGTAGATCGTGGCCGGCTCACCATCGGTTCGGGCGAGGTGTACCGACGTGCCGTCGTCCGTCGAACGACCCACGACGGCCAGGCCGTCGCTACCAAGAGCCAGCCCGGCGGGGTAGGACGGCTCGAGCCCGGTGACGGCGATTTCGGACTCGCCGCCCTCGAAAGGTTGGCGTCGCCACCCCCCGAACTCGTTGCCGCCCTCGTCGTCGAACCACCACACCCACTGACCGGTCGGATCAATCGTGCCGACGCGGGTTCCGTCGGGCCGCTTGGTCACCTGTCGGGTTGTGTCGCTGTCGCGATCCCAGGTGTAAAGCTCGACAGTGCCGCTGGCGTTGCTCGCGTACAGGCACCGCTGCGGAGCGTCGAGCGCCCACTCCGGGAACGTCATGCGGGCAGCGCGGAAGCGGGCCTTCCATCGCTCGTCGGACAGTTGTTCGCGTGGCGAGTTTGCAGAGCTGACGGGCTGGGGTTCAGGCTGCTCCGTGGTCACGGGTCACAGTGTGCAGGATCAGGCTCCGAATCGCCGCTTGTGTCTAGACCGCCACGCCAGGGCGCACAACGGACAAGCGTCGCGGGGAGGCTGATCCGTCACCTCGCCCTCGACGATCATCTGCTCGCCGCAGTACGCCGTCGTGACCGAACCGGTCGGCAACCGAGGCGGTGGGTACCCGTGCTTGACCGACGCGGTGATGTTCCACGACGACCGCTCGAGCTCGGGCTGCTGCACGTCCACCCGCACAACGGTACGTCGGGGCTGGGTGAAAAACCGAACGCCCGGCTTTCCGCTGGCGCGGAAAGCCGGGCGATTTCTCTGGTCGGGGTGGCGGGATTTGAACCCACGACCTCTGCGTCCCGAACGCAGCGCGCTGCCAAACTGCGCTACACCCCGAAGAGCCCTAGGAGTCTAGCTCAGCGGGCTGCGCCGAGGATGAGCCGCGGTCGCCTCCGGCGACCAATGTCAGCTCCGGTCGCCTCCGGCGACCAATGTCAGCTCCGGTCGCCTCCGGCGACCAGTGTCAGCAGCGTCGCCTCGGGCGGGCAGGAGAACCGCACCGGCGCGAACGGCGAGGTGCCCAACCCGGCCGACACATGCAGCCACGAGTTCTCGTAACGCGACAGCCCTCGAGCGCGTCCGCGATCCAGTCCGCAGTTGGTAACGAGCGCTCCGTAGAACGGCACTCGAAGCTGCCCGCCATGCGTGTGACCGGCGATGAGGAGGCGGCAGCCGTCGTCCGACATCGGTGACAGCACCCGCGGCTCGGGCGAGTGCGTGACGCCGATGGTGAGGACGACGTCGGGGTCGGGCTCGGCGGAGACGTCGGAGTAGCGGTCGCGCTCGATGTGCGGGTCGTCGACTCCGACGAGCTCGATGCGCCGGCCGTCGGCCTTCAAGAACCCGCGATTGTTCGACAGGTCGAGCCAGCCGGCGTCGGACATCGCCTCGCGCAGCTCGCGCCACGGCAGTTCAGGGCCGGTGACCCGCTCGTCGTCGTCCGGGAGCAGGTAACGCGCGGGGTTCTTGAACTGCGGCGCGAAGTAATCGTTGGAGCCGAGCACGAAGGCGCCAGGACGTTCGAGCAGCGGCGCGATCGCGTCGATGAACGGTGGCACCGCCTCGGGGTGCGCGATGCTGTCGCCGGTGTTGATGACGAGGTCCGGCTGCAACGCGCCGAGACTGCGCAACCAGTCGGCCTTCCACCGCTGGTTCGGCGTGAAGTGGGCGTCGGAGAAGTGCAGGATCCGCAGCGGACTCGATCCCGCGGGCAGCACCGGCACCTCAACCCGGCGCAACCGGGGTGACCGGCGCTCGATGCCGGCGGCGTAGGCGACGGCGGCGGCGCCCGCCGTGGTGACGGCGAGCGGGACGGCGATCAGTCTGCGCATGCGTCCGAGTGTCTCAAATCGTTCGCCGGGCGCTCTTGACGTGACCGCAAAACGACGGGTGCGACACTGATCGTCATGACCGCTTCACCCGACACCTCGCTCAAGACTCGACTCCATGACGACCTCACGAACGCGATCAGGTCACGCGACGAGCTGCGGACTGCGACGCTGCGCATGGTGCTCGCCGCGATCACCACCGAAGAGGTCGCCGGCAAGCAAGCGCGCGAGTTGTCGGACGACGAGGTGCTTCGGGTGCTGGCTCGAGAGGCGAAGAAACGGCGCGAGGCGGCGGAGGCGTTCGAAGCCGGCAACCGGCCCGAGTTGGCCGAGCGCGAGCGCGCCGAGGGCGCCGTGATCGACGCCTACCTGCCAAAGCAGCTGGACGACGAAGAGCTGCGCGCCCTGGTCACCGCGGCGATTGAAGAGGCCGGCGCGAGCGGGCCGCAGGCCATGGGCGCCGTGATGAAGGTCGCGACCGCCAAGGTGGCCGGTCGCGCCGAAGGCGGCCGCGTCGCGGCCGAGGTCCGCAGGCAACTCGCCGGTTGACGCGAGACCGCGTCGTCCTAGCCGTCCTTTTTCTTCTTCGGCGGCCCCGGTTTCACCGGCGGACCATGCGCTGACGTGTTCGTCGGCTTCGCCGACGCGGGCGGGCTGCCGTCTGGCGGTGGTGGCGGTCCTGACGGGCCGCCACTGGCGGGCGGTGAGCCGCTCGGCGCGGGCGGCGTGCCGGTGCTGACATGGATCGTGATCGGGTTGCCGACGTAGAGCGTCGCCCCAGCCGCGGGGTCGGTCGAAGCCACGCTGCCGGCCGGCTGGATCGACGGCACGGGTGTCGCGTCTATCGACACGGCCAGCCCAAGCTTGGTCAGCGTGGCGGCCGCGGTGTTCGGGTCTTGACCGGTGACGTCAGGCACCGTGACGGGTTCGCCGCGCAACGTTGAGGCCGGCGGCTGGACGAACGTCTCGGCGGGGAGACCTTGGACGGCGCTCTTCATCGCCAGCTGCCAGATCTTGCCGGCCAACGTCGCCCCGAAGACCTCCGAGTAGTAGTGGCCATTCACCGTGATGTTGCGCATCGGCGTGGCCGAGTCGGGGTTGCCGGTCCACACCGCGGCGGCGAGGTTGGGGGTGTAGCCGCCGAACCAGCCGTTCTTGTACTCGTCGTCGGTGCCGGTCTTGCCTGCGGCGGGTCGGCCGATGCCCAGTCCGTTCGCCGTGGCGCCCGGCTCGGTCAGCACGCCCTGGAGCAATGAGCTGACGGCGTTGGCGACGTCTCGGTCGATCGCCTGCTTACAGTTCGGGCCCGGCACCTTCGGGGCCGTCATGCCCTCGATTGACGTGGTGACGCCGGTGATGGCCTGCGGCGCGCAGTACACGCCCTGGTTCGCGAACGTCGCGAACGCGCCGCTCACCGCAAGAGGGTCGACGTCCTCGGCACCAAGGGTGAAGGCGGGGATCTGGTCGAGCGGCTGTCCGTTGGACTGCTTCACGCCCATCGCCTGCGCGATCTGCACCGGCCGGCACAGCCCGGTCTTCACCTCTAGCTGGGCGAAGTAGGTGTTCACCGAGTCCCAGGTGGCTTTGACCATGTCGAAGGTGCCGGACTCGCTGTCGCCCGCGTTGTGGACGACCCACTTGCTGGTCTTGTTTCCGTCGCAGTCGGTCGTGGCGCCCATCGGAATGGTGACCGTCTGCGGCGACACGATGCGGGTTCCGGTCGGGATGCCCTCTTCGAGGGCGGCGGCGAGCACGAAGACCTTGAACGTCGAACCCGCGTGCCGGCCGTTCGAGCCGTCATGTGCCGCGTCTGCGGCCAGGTTGATCTCGGTCTGGCCCTGGCCGCCGCCGAACGTTCGGTCGACCGCCATCGCCTTGATCGCGCCGGTCTTGGGGTCGACCAGGTCGATCGCGGCCGCAAGGCCCGCGTTTTGGGTCGGATCCGGCGGCACCACGCTGTTGACCGCAGTCTGCGCGGCCTTCTGCATGTTCATGTCGAGCGTCGTCGAGATGACCAGGCCGCCGCGACGCAGCAGGTTCGCCCGCGCGTCGCGGGTGGTGCCGTAGGCCGGGTTGTTGAGGAAGTCGGCGACCACGTACTGGCAGAAGTACGGCGCGATCGAGGTGGCGCAGCCGTTCGGGATTTCGGAGACCTTCAACCCCAGCGGCGTCAGTTTGGCCTGGGCGGCCTGATCCTGGGTGATGTACTTCAGGTCGGCCATCCGCTGCAGCACGATGTTTCGCCGATCCAGGGCGTTGTTCGGATTGAGGATCGGGTCGAACGTGCTCGGGTTGTTGATGACGCCTGACAGCAACGCAGCCTGGGTGAGCGTCAACGAGTCGGCCGATTCGCTGAAGTAGTGCTGGGCCGCCGCGGAGACGCCGTACGCGCCACTGCCGAAGTAGACGGTGTTGAGGTAGTCGTCGAGGATCTCGTCCTTCGACAGTTGCTTCTCCAACGCGATCGCGTAGCGGGCCTCGGTGATCTTGCGGGTGAGGTTCTTCGCGCGGGCGGCCCGCGCGCCGGCGACGTCGTTGTTCGCGGCGTTCGTCTCGACCAGCGCCTGCCGCACGTACTGCTGGGTGATGGTCGACGCACCCTGGGAGGCCGAGCCAGACGAACTGTCTTTCACCAACGCCCGGAGGATGCCGCGCGGGTCGACGCCGTGGTGCTCGTAAAACCGGGAGTCCTCAATCGCGACGATCGACTGTCGCATGATCGGCGCGACGTCGGAGAGGTCGACCGACTGCCGGTTCTCGTAATAGAACGTCGCCAGCTCGGTGCCGTTGGCCGCCAGGATCACCGAGCGCTGCGAGAGGGGCGGCTGCTGGAGCTCGGGCGGCAAGTCGGTGAAGGCAACGTTGCCGATCATGTTGCGGCTGAACACGCCGACCCCGCCGACCACGGGAAGCGCGAGCGCGGCGACCAGCGCGCCGGTCAACACGGCAAGCACGATGAGGACGACGAGGCGGGTCAGCTTCGCACCGGCGCCGAGCCGGTCACCTCTGGGCAGCCAGTCGCTTCCCGCGCGTGTGGACACCACTGCAGGGTAGCTGGCACGAGCCTCCAGGTCCCGGTCGCGGCGCTCGCGGCGGTCAGTTAACCGCCTTAGTCGTGGCTAGAGAAATGGTCCGCCTGGGTCAGCCCGAATGGGCCGAACGGAGCCTGGTGAGGCGCCATGCCCGCTCCGTACCGTCGATACAGATCGCTGATGGCAGATCGCGAGTGAGCTGAAGGACGGGGACCTATGGCTTGGACCAACGACTGGACCGCGCGCGCCGCGTGCCGGGGCAGCGACCCGGACGCGCTGTTCGTGCAAGGCGCTGCGCAAAACCGAGCCAAGGCGGTCTGCTTCGGCTGCCCGGTGCGGGCCGAGTGCCTCGCCGACGCCCTCGACAACCGCGTCGAGTTCGGCGTCTGGGGCGGTCTTACCGAGCGCGAGCGCCGCGCCCTGCTGCGTCGCCGTCCGAACGTGACGTCGTGGCAGCTGCTGCTGTCGACCGCGATGGAAGACTTCGAGCGGGCGGCCGCCGACCGCTACTCTGCAGTCGGCTGACCTCCGGTCAGACGCATCCCGGGCTGACCTCACGTCAGCTTTCGCACAAGGTCGCGGCCAGCTGGCGCAGACCGGCCAGGTCGTGCACGTCCTCGGCGAACGCCGGCGCGGACGTCGTCCGCACTTTTGGATGTGCCAGCCCGAACCCGTCGAGCTTGTGCTGTTCGCTGGCTTGGGTCTGAACCCGTCGCGCGTGGGTGCGCAACACTCCCGCCGCCAGCGCCGCCGAGGCGCCGCGCTCACCCTCGAGCGCTTCCGCGGCGGCCAGCGCCTTGCCGGCGCTGAGCTGAGGCACCGCGGTGCGATGCACCCGGTTCATGACCACACCGGCCAGCGGCATGTCCTCCTCGACCAGCCGCTCAACGAAGTACGACGCCTCGCGCAGCGCGTCCGGCTCAGGGGCGGCGACCACCACGAACGCCGTGCCCGGCGCCCGCAGCAGCTTGGCGGTCGCATCGGCGCGTTCGCGCAGACCGCCGAACATGGTGTCCATCGCCGCGACGAACGTCTGCACCTCGGTCAGCAGCTGAGCGCCGAGCAGCTTGGTCATCGCGCCGGTCATGACGCCGAGCCCGGCCTGCATCACCTTGACGTATCCCCGGCCGCCAGCCTTAGCAGGAACGAGCAGCGTGCGGATGAACCGACCGTCGAGAAAGCGACCCAATCTGCCTGGCGCGTCAAGGAAGTCCAGGGCGGAGCGGCTCGGGGGAGTGTCGACGACGATGAGGTCCCAGCGGTCGGATTTCCTTAGCTGGCCGAGCTTTTCCATCGCCATGTACTCCTGCGTGCCCGCGAAACTCGACGACAGCGATTGGTAAAACGGGTTCGCCAATATCTGCGCGGCTTTTTGCGGGCTCGCGTGCGCCTCGACGATTTCGTCGAACGTGCGCTTCATGTCGAGCATCATGGCGTGCAGCTCGCCGGCGCCTTTGACGCCCGCGACCCTGCGCGGTGTGTTGTCGAGTTCGGTCAAACCCAACGACTGCGCGAGTCGCCGCGCGGGGTCGATGGTGAGCGTGACAACGCGTCGTCCGGTTTCTGCGGCGCGCACGCCCAACGCGGCGGCGAGCGTCGTCTTGCCGACGCCGCCCGACCCGCAGCACACCACGACGCGGGTGTTGGGATCGGCGAGCAACGCGTCAACATCGAGCGCCCTGTCGAGCGGTCGGGCCATCAGGCCGCTCCTTGCGCGGCGAGTTCGGCGGCGAGCGCGTAGAGCCGGCCGATGTCGTCGGTGTCGAGGTCGGGCAGCTCGTAAATCGGCCGTCGAGCCGCCTTGAGTTTGGTGAGCAGTCGCCGCTGCGCGCTGATCTGCCGCGCGTGATCGGTCGCCTCGACGGCCAGCCCGCGCACGGTGTCGTCGTCCGGCTTGATGCCGCCGGCGGCGAGACCCTCGCGGAGAGATTCGATGTCGATCTTTCCGGCGGCGGCGCTCTTGAGCGCGGACGACGGCAGCATCGACTCGTGCGCGCGGTTGACGATGATGCCGCCGACGGGCAGGTCGAAGGACCGCAACTCCTCAATGCCGTCAAGGGTTTCTTGCACCGGCATCTCTTCAAGCAACGCGACGAGGTGCACCACGGTCTGCGGCGAGCGGATCAACCGCATGATCGACTCGGCCTGCTTGTTGACCGGTCCGATGCGGGCGAGACCGGCGACTTCGGCGTTGACGTTGAGAAAACGGGCGACCCGACCGGTGGGGGGCGCGTCCATCACCACCGCGTCGTAGACGTAGTCGTCAGGGTTTTCGGACGGCGGCACCGCTGCCGCGGTGCGGGCGGCCCGGGATGAGAACCTGCGTCGGGTCGCCTCGTAGGCCTTGCCGGTGAGCAAGACGTCGCGGACTCCAGGCGCGATCGTCGTCGCGAAGTCAATCGCGCCGAACTTGCGCAACGCTCGGCCAGCGCGACCGGCCCGGTAGTACAGCTCGAGATACTCGAGCAGTGCTTCCTCGGGGTCGATGGCCAGGCCGTAGACCATGCCGCTCTCGGGCGCGACCGCGACCTTGCGTTCGGCGTAAGGCAGCGGCGGCGCGTCGAACAGCCGGGCCAACCCCTGGCGACCCTCGCATTCGACGAGCAGGGTGCGTCGTCCGCCAGCCGCCAAGGCGAGGGCAAGCGCGGCGGCGATCGTTGTCTTCCCGGTGCCGCCTTTGCCGGTGACGACGTGCAGCCGCACGCCTTCCCAGTCGCGATCACGCGCCTGGGCGGAGGCGCCGCGGCGTGCTTGGGAGCTCACTCGGCGAGCGTATCCATCAACGGTGGGCACTAGGCTCTGCGTGCATGACAACCTGGGAGTACGCGACCGTCCCCCTTTTGGTGCACGCCACCAAGCAGATCCTCGACAACTGGGGCGACGACGGCTGGGAGCTCGTCAGCGTCGTACCCGGACCGAACTCCGAGCAGTTGGTCGCCTACATGAAGCGGCCGAAGTCGTCATGAGCACGCCCGAAGATCGGATCTCCGCGCTTGGGCTGAGCTTGCCTCCGGTGGCCAAGCCGCTGGCTGCTTACGTTCCGGCGGTGCGCACCGGCTCGTACGTGTACACCTCGGGACAGCTGCCGAGCGTCGATGGCGAGCTTGTCGAGGTGGGCCGGGTGGGCACGGGCGCCGACGCGGCGGTGTCGCCCGAGGCGGCTAAGGCGGCCGCGCGGGTGTCCGCACTGAACGCGCTCGCCGCGGTGAAGAGCGTGGTCGGCGAGCTGTCGAAGGTGGTGCGCGTCGTCAAGGTCGTCGGCTTCGTGGCGAGCATGCCGAACTTCACCGGCCAGCCGGGCGTGGTCAACGGCGCGAGCGAACTGCTCGGGGAGGTTTTCCCGGACGGCGTGGGCCAGCACGCTCGAAGCGCGGTCGGTGTGGCCGTGTTGCCGCTCGACGCGCCGGTCGAGGTCGAGATCGTCGTCGAGGTCAGCGACTAGCTTGCGCCCGCCCAACCGCACCCCCGGACCAGTTTGTCGGCGCGAACGCCCCCCGGACCGCCCGCCCCCCGGACCGCTTTGTCGGCGCGAACGCGACTTAGAGCCCCGCCAGGCACCGACAGTCGGGGAGTCGCGGGATTCACAGCGTGCCGGGCGCCATCCACAGGTTTGTGTTCGATCGCCGGACGGGTGCTTTTGAACGCCAGCATGGTGCGATGCCTCGTCCAGCACTGGCGGCCAAGTACCCGCTCCGCGGTTTAGCTGAAGCGCAGAGCGACGTCGTCACCCGCGAGCAGCTTCGCGAGTTGGGCTTTGGCCGCGACGCAGTTCGGGCGCAAGTTGTTGCTCGACGCTGGCAGGTCGTGGGTCCTCGGGTTGTCGTGTTACACAACGGCCCGCTGACCATCATTCAACGCCAATGGGCTGCGGTGCTATCGCAACCGCGGGCGGCACTTGCGGGCCCGACTGCGGCGTCCGCACATGGTTTGCGCGGATTCGAAGACGACGACATCCATCTCCTGGTGCCGTACGACTCGCGCCCTCGACAACCGCCTGGCACTCGCCTGCACATCTCGAGGCGGTTCAGTCTCGACGACGTCCATCCCGGGCGTTCGATTCCGACCGTTCGGGTCGAGCGGGCGCTGGTTGACGCCGCCTCGTGGTGTCAGCAGCCGCGGAAAGCGGCGGCCTTCCTGGCGGCGGGCGTGCAACAGCGACTAACGACCGCACAGCGGTTGCGTCCAGAGATGGTCGCCGCGAGCCGGGCGCCGCGTCGTCGGTTTCTACTCAACGTGCTGGGCGACATCGAGGGTGGCGCCGAGTCGTTCGCTGAGATTGACTTCGGGAGACTCGCCCGGCTTGCACGAGTCGCGCCGCCGAAGCGACAAGCGTTTCGCCTCGATCATGCCGGGCGCCGCCGGTTTCTTGACGTCGAAATGGACGGTTACGACGTTGAGATCGACGGCGCGGTGCACCTGCGCCCACTTCGGTACTGGGACGACATGGAGCGGCAGAACGATCTGATCATCGTGACCGGCCGTCCGATTCTGCGGTTCTCAACGGTCGGTATCCGACTGATGCCGGAGCGGGTGATCGAGCAACTCGCCGCGGCCGACCGGCGCTTCGGCAAGGGCTAGCCGCTAGCCATTGGTGGCCTGGTGGTCTCGGTGGCTCTGATTTGTCGGCGTCTGCGCGACTAAGAGCGCCGCCATCTGCCGACAGCCGAGAGGAGGCAGCTAAAGGCGACCGATAAGGTGGCGGGCGTGTCGAATGAGGAGACTTTTTCCGATGTCCTGCAGGCAAACGAGTCACACGCCGCGAGGTTCAAGCTGGCCGCGCTCGAGGGCAACGCGGCAAGAGGTCTTGCGGTGCTCACCTGCATGGACTCCCGCATCGACCCGCTCGGGATGCTCGGCCTGAAGCCCGGCGACGCCAAAATCCTGCGCAACGCGGGAGGTCGAGTCACCGACGATGTGTTGCGCACGCTCGTGCTCGCGGTCTACCTGCTCAGCGTCGAGCGATTCATGATCGTCGAGCACACCCGTTGCCGGATGGCCGGCGGCAGCGAAGACGACGTGCACGCCGCGATCGCAAACGCCGGCGGGCCTGACACCAGAAGCATCTCGTTCCTCACGACCGACGACCAAGAAGCCGCGATCCACCATGACGTCCAGCGGGTTCAGTCGTGGCCGTATCTGCGCGGCCTCCAAGTCGGCGGCTTCATCTACGACCTCGGCGACGGCCGCCTCCGCCAAGTCTGCTGAGCGTCCGCTGTGTCGGAGCGTTCGCCGCAGCGCCCGGCCTCAGCGCCGCCGCCTCTCGCATCGCCGCCGCCCGTCGCGCCGCCGCTGCCCCTTCCACTGCCGCTGCCGTCCGCCGATCTGGTCGAGCGGGCGCGCGCGTTTCAGACGACCGACACGCCGCCGGCAGTTCCACGGCCGTCCGCAACGGTGATTTTGCTCCGTGACGACAACGAGCAGCTTGAGGTCTTCCTGCTGCGTCGGCATACCGCGATGGCGTTCGCCGGCGGCATGCACGTCTTTCCGGGCGGCACGGTCGACCCGTCCGATGAGTCGGTCGAGCTGACCGCGATCAGGGAGACGTTCGAGGAGAGCGGCGTGCTGTTCGCGGCGGGAGACCCGCCAGATCAAATCCTCCTTGAGCAAGACCGGCTGGCCTTAGTCGAGCACCGCGCAACGCTCGCCGACGTCCTCGCAAAGCACCGGCTGGTGGCCCAGCCCGAACTGCTCAGGCTGTGGTCGCGCTGGATCACGCCCGAGTTCGAGCCGCGCCGTTACGACACGCATTTCTTCGTCGCGCTTGCGCCAACTGGCCAGCACGCCCGCGATGTCGGGGGTGAGTCGGACGACGCGGAGTGGGTCGCGCCGCAAACCGCACTCGCCAAGGCCGAGCGCGGTGAGTGGTTCCTCATGCCGCCCACCGAGACGACGCTGCGCGAGCTCCTCCCATATCCCCGCGCCGAAGAACTCTTTGCCAGCGCGCAAAACCGCACGCCATACGTGATCCAGGCCTCGGTCGACCTTGACGCCAGCCCACCGGTGTTCGTCTTCGGAGCGACCGAATGACCCGGTCCCGACTTGTGCGCGCGAACAACCCATCGCCGATGACCCTCGACGGCACAAACACCTGGGTGCTCAAGGAATCCGACGGCGCCCGCGCGGTGGTGGTCGACCCCGGACCATCGGAACCCCAGCATTTTCAAGCAATTTTGGACGCCGCCGGCGGTGTTGGCCTCATCCTGCTCACCCATGGTCATCCTGACCACGCCGAGGGTGCCAATGAGTTCGCAGAGCTGGCCGACGCGCCGATCCGAGCGGTGTCGAGATCGCTATG
>JAICYF010000128.1 GCA_025934355.1 Acidothermaceae bacterium | reverse complement strand
GATCGCCGCCTCGACCTCGGCGACGCTGCCCCGACTCACGCCGACGACCTCGACGTCGAACTCGGCCGCCTGCCGCGCGAGCAGGTCGAGGTGCGACCCGCCGGCCGCCAGCGCGACGACGCGGAACCGGTCGCGGTTGCGGCGGACGACGTCAAGCGCCTGGGTGCCGATCGAGCCGGTAGAGCCGAGGACGACGACGTCGCGGGGGTTGCTCACCCGTCCATTGTCGCGTACCGCGCGTCAACACGGCGGCGAGCGCGAAGCCAGCGCGGGCGCGCCTCATCTCCCGGATGTCAACGCGCCGGCAGCGCCGGCTCCGGCGTCGGCTGCGCGACCTCGTCAGACTCGCGGAAGCCATGCCGCTCCCACCAACGCGCAAGTGGCTTGGGGGCCCACCAGTTGACTCCGCCGAGCAACCGCATGACGGCGGGCACCAACAACGCCCGCACGATGGTCGCGTCGACGAGGATCGCGAGCGCCATGCCCACGCCGAGCAGCTTGAGCGTCGTCACCTCGGACGTCGCGAACGCGCCGATCACCACCACCAGTAAAACGGCGGCCGATGTGATGATGCGCCCGCTGCGCTGCACACCCGTCGCGACCGCGTGCTGATTTCGGACGCCGGGGGCTTCGCCGCTGTGACGGGAGGCGTCCCACTCTTCGCGAATGCGGCTGAGCAGGAAGACCTCGTAGTCCATCGAGAGACCAAAAACGACGGCCAGCATAAGGATCGGGTCGGTGGCGTCGAGGTAGCCCAGCCTGGAGAAATGCAACAGCCCGGAGAGATGGCCACTTTGGAAGATCCAGGTGACCGCCCCGAACGACGCGCCGATCGACATCGTGTTCATGATGATTGCCTTGACCGGCAGCACCAACGAGCCGAACGCCAAGAACAGCAGCACGAACATGGCGACCGCCATCACGGCCAGCATCCAAGGCAGCACATGCCCGATGCTGTCGAGCTGGTCGACGAGGAACGCGGTCGCGCCGCCGACAAGCACTTTCGCGCCAGGCGGGGCCGGCACCGCGCGGACGTCGTCCAATGTGGTGCGAGCCTGGCTGGAGATCGGGTCGCCGTTGTAGCCGACCTGGATCAGCGCGCCGTCGCCCTTGACCGCGGTGACCTGCGCCCCGGTCACACCGGGGGTTTGCCTCAGCTGAGAGACATACGCCGCGATGGCCGACTGGCTCTGCGCCGACTCGACGACGACCTGCATCGGGCTGGTCGCATTGCCCGGGAAGTCGGCGGCCAACCGATCGGTGACCATTCGCGCGTGCGACGTCGTGGGCATGACCTTCGTGCTGTACCCGCCGAAAATCACGTTGCTGAATGGCGCCGCCATCACGACAAGCAACGCGATGATGGCCACCGCGTAAACCGCCGGACGACGCATGACGCTGTGCGCCAACCGGTACCAGGCCCCGCGGGAAACCTCTGAAGTTCCAGTGTCTTTCCGCCTCCACGGCCTAGGTATTCGCAGCGCGTCGACGCGTGGGCCGAGGATCGCCATCAGCGCCGGCAACACGGTGAGCGACGCGACGACGTCGATGAGGACGACGGCCACTCCGCCGTAACCCATCGACCGCAAGAAGGACTCTGGGAACAGGCTTAGCGACGCGGCTGACGCCGCGATCGTCACGCCGGAAAACGCTACGGTGCGCCCGGCGGTGGCCATCGTGCGCATCACCGCGTGCCGCGTGTCGGGCTGTCGAGGGAGCTCCTCGCGGAACCGGCTGACCATGAACAACGCGTAGTCGACGGCCAGACCGAGCCCCAGCATGGTGACGAGGTTTTCGGCGAAGATGGAGACGCTGACGAACATGGTGAGCAGCCGCAGCACGGCGAAAGCGCTGAGGATTCCGCAAATGCCGACCGCCAGTGGCAAGGCGGCCGACGCCAAGCTTCCGAAGATGATGACGAGCAGGATCAACACGATCGGAAGTGACAACAGTTCGGCGCGCTTCAGATCTTTGCTGACCTGGCCGCTGATTTCCTTGTTGAGCGGCACTAAACCGGCGTAGTCGACCGTCACACCGGGCAGCTTCGCTTTCGCCAGCGCGGCTTTCACCGTTTCGAACGACGCGTTTTGCGCGGCGTCGGTGTCGCCGGCCAACTGCAGGGTCGCGTACTCCGCCTGCTTGTCAACGGAAATGAGCCGGTCCTGCTTCGAATTCGCGTAGCTCACATACCCGGGCACGGCGCCGCGCGGCAGCGACGCCAACGCGTTCTCGATCGCGGCGGCCACCTGCGGGTCGGTCACCGGCCGCTGCGCGCTGGTGAAAAGCACAGTCGCGTCGGACGACGGGACGCCGAGCTTGTCCTTGATGTCGTTCGCCGCGACCACCGACTCGCTATTCGGGTCGTAGTAACCGCCGCCCGAGAGCCGCTTGGTGACCGAGCCACCCCAAATACCGGCGAGCAAAATCACGACGACGCCGACCAGCAGCACCACCTTGCGCCGCTCGTGAACCACGCCGCCCAACCGCTCAAACACGTCCGGCCGCCTCCCCCAGAATCTGCTCGCAGATCTCGCGAGTGCGCAAGGCGTCTGCCGCGCCTAGCAACTCACCGCGGCGGACGGCGTCGACGAAGTGATCGCACATGGCATCGAAGCCGCGTTGCTTGTTCAACAGTGTCCAACCGCCTCGCCTCTTGATGCTGTGTTGGCCGTCGCGGAACGCCTCGACCTGCGCGACGTCGCTAACCACTCGGCGCCACCCCGCGCCGTGCAGATCGGGCACCTGGGCGTGGCCGCCGATTCGGTTCGTACTCCCGACCTACGCAACGCCGGGGCGGCGAACGACGCCGACACCAGCTCCGACTGGCTGGCTCTTGTCACGGCATGAACGTCGGCAAGATTGGCGTCGGGCGAGAAACGGCAGCGTGCCCGCGACCTATGGATGAAGTCGTCGACCATGACGCGGCAAGGTTCACCGGGCACCCCGCGCCTGTACTTTTGCAGCCGCGCTAGCCCCAACCACTGCCCGGCGCGCGGCTCGCCGTGCCCAATGACCGCCAGCAGCAAACGCGCCGAACAGCTGTTCACCTGCGCAGCGTATCCGGTCTCCGCGACGGCGCAGAACGCCAGGAGCCGACGGACCACCGCTTGCGCGCCCACCATTGCGCCGTCGATCTCGGCGGTCGTGCATGGCCCGACTGGTCGCTTACGTGAACGGCGAACTCGCACAGGTTGGCGTTGGTCGCCAACCGCGCCGAGCATGCCGCTTACACCGTCGGCAGAGAGATCCGCCGGTATCCCGATGTGCGGCTGGCTTGGTATCGGTCAGGCACCGAGAACTCACCGAAGCGTGCGCGACGGTCGCGGCGTCCAAATCGCAGGAGTGGGCCGTTCGCTGAGTTCGACCAAGGCACTCGTCGGGGGTGCTAGCAGAACCGGTCCGCACGGGTACGTCAATCAGCGCCACGGTTAGGGTCGACCGCATCGAAGTACTCATCCCGCAACGCTCTCACCAGGTCCGCAATCACCGTTGCCATCGACTCCACCGACTGATCCGCTAACGGCAACTGGTCGTATCGGGCCAACTCGACCGGCTGGCCACCAACGTCGAGAAGGGCGACGATGGGCCAGCCCGTCAAGCCACCATCAACACGCAGGTGAACGACGTGCGCGGAATGGGTACCCTGACTTAACTTCGCTTCGGCTAGTTGGGCGACAAGAGACGCGCTGAGGGAACTCACTTCGATCAACACATCGGAGCAACCGCAGGATTAGACACCACCCGGTCGGCCGCCGGTAGCGGGTCGTTCGTGTAGTAAGCGGTGATCAGCCCTTTCGGCTTCCCGTCAGCGTACCTCGCGAACTCAATGACAACTCTGAAGTAGGTTCCTCCGCCGCAGGTGAGCGCATACGTCTGGAACGTCTCGCTCGTTCCAGTCGCTGACATCCAGCTTGGGTATTGAAGCGTATTGGAAATTAAGAAATCGAAGAGGGGGTCGCTGTCATAGCGCGACTTTATATGGTTATAGCCGTGGGCCGATGTTCCGCACCGCATCGGCGCGGGGAGAAATGGTGGTACGACCGCGTACGTCTTGACGATATGCGTTGCTGGTTGGCCATTGCAGTAGGCAGACGTGACGGCCGCCGGAACTGGCGCGGCAACTGCTGCCGTCGCTAGTGCGGGAAAACCCGCGAAGCCCAGTAAGGCGATCAAAGCAGTGACGAGATACTTTCCGAGACTTGAAGCCATTTCGCGCATCCCCTCGCTTCGGACGGACTTCTCCGTGGCCAAGCCGAGAGAACAATGCCCCGCAACGGTGCCGGTTGTCAATAACGTCCGATTGCGCCGGCTTTACGTTCGCGGCGCAAGAAGGACTCGGGAAACAAGCTGAGCCACGCGGCGGACGCCGCGATTGTCACGCCGGAAAACGCCACGGTGCCGCTCAAACATGCCGACCCCTCGCCGCCCAGGCCTGACCGCCAGATTAGCTGGACCGAGTCGGACTGCGGCGGGGCGTTGTTGATGCGCCCGTCATGTCGCGACCGTCGGGAAACTCGCCGTCACGACACCGTGCGGGCTGCGCGGTCTGGAGTCAGCAATCCGACCGCGAGTTCGGTGACCCGGCGCACGCGCTCGACCTCGGCACGATGGAACGGCGGTTCCCCTGCTCGTCCGCAAACCAGGACCAGATCAAGCGGGTCGAGTGGCGCGACGACGAGCGGGACGCCCTCCTGTTCGAGCGACAGCGGCCGGATGGCCGGCACGTCGGGCACGACGATCACGTCGTCCGGATTTGCGCTCGTGTAAACCACCGCGGGCCCCGTCGGCCGGTACGAGACAGCGGCCGCCCAGTCGGCGCCGAACGCGTGGCGCGCCATATCGACAAGCGTTTCGACACCGCGGGTCGATGTCGCGAGCACTTGGGCGAGCAGGTCGAGATCCGGAAACGCGCCCGGCACCTCGCGCGACGGCCGCAACCCAAGCACCCGCACGCCACGAACTCCCGCCAGCCGATCGGAAAGCGCGGAGAGAGGGCGGCCGTCGGGCCACGTCAGGTAGACATCGTCGACCGCCCGGCCGCTTTCGCGTTCCAGGACCGCGATCGTGCCGATGTCAGCGCCAACGTCGGCCATCGCCGCCGTGATTTGCGCCAACACACCGGGTCGGTCGGGAACACTCACACGAACGTGGATCAGCATTGGCAGCCACCTCGCGGTCGGAAATCGATGCCGATCAGCTTGTCGGCGCGACGTTTCGGGCAGGTGAACGCGCCGTGACAACCGCGTCAAGCCTCGAGTTGTCGGACAATTTGCTCACAGACGTCGTGCGTGCGCAACGCGTCTTCCGGATCAAGCAACTCGTCGTTCGCGACGGCGGAAATGAACCGATCGCAGATGTCTTCGAATCCGCGCTGCCGTTGCACGCTGGTCCAGTCGCCGCGGCGAACGACGGCGTGCCGATCGTCGCGGTACTCCTCGACAGTCGCGATGTCATGGACGACGTGACGGAAGTCGGGGCCCTGCACGTCGAGGACCTGCGCGGCGAGGGCGGTCAGGACGGGGAGGTAGGCCTTGCGGGCGATGTCGCCCAGACCGACCACGCCGACCTTCATTGCGGCCGCCGCCCTAGGTGTGGGCGTTCGGACGGGCTCATAGCCGTGAGGGTATGGAGGAAGCGCGGCCGGCCGCTCGGGTTGGTGAGCGGCCGGCCGAACTCGGCCGGGGATGCCGGCCCGATGGCACCACGCGGCGTGACGACGGATTCCGTCGTGGAAGCTGGCCCGCACGGTCGATAACCGTGCTTCTGCCACCCGCGCTGCTCGGATACAGTACATGGGGCGGCTTTCTCTAGAGTCGTCAGGAGACCTTGGAGATCGTCATGTCCGAGTCCGTCGCGAATTTCGTCTCGCCATCCGGCGGCCCCGAACTCCCCCAGGTCCGACGGTTGGTCACGGCAATCCCCGGTCCGCGCTCGCTCGAGATGTTCGCCCGCCGCGAGGCGGCGGTGGCGCGGGGCGTCTCGACGACATTGCCCGTGTTCGTGACCGCGGCTGGCGGCGGTGTGCTCGTCGACGTCGACGGCAACTCGCTCATCGACATGGGCTCGGGCATCGCTGTTGTGAGCGTCGGGAACTCCGCACCGCACGTTGTGTCGGCGGTCACGGAGCAGGTTGCCGCGTTCACGCACACCTGTTTCATGGTGACGCCCTACGAAGGGTACGTCGCCGTATGCGAGAAGCTGAATTCGCTGACGCCAGGGGATTTTCCAAAGAAGTCCGCACTGTTCAACTCCGGCGCAGAGGCGGTCGAGAACGCCGTCAAGATTGCACGTGCGCACACCGGCCGCTCGGCAGTCGTGGTGTTCGATCACGCGTACCACGGGCGTACCAACCTGACGATGGCGCTGACCGCGAAAAGCATGCCGTACAAGCATTCCTTCGGTCCGTTCGCGCCGGAGATCTACCGCATGCCAATGGCATACCCATTCCGGTGGCCGAGCGGGCCGGCGAACTGTGGCCCCGAAGCCGCGGCGCTCGCCACTTCGCACATGACCACGCAGATCGGGGTGAACAACATCGCGGCGGTGTTGATCGAACCGATCCAAGGCGAGGGCGGGTTCGTCGTCCCTGGCGAAGGGTTTTTGCCTGCGCTGGCCGAATTTTGCGCCGAAAACGGCATCGTCTTCATCGCCGACGAGATCCAAACCGGCTTCGCGCGCACCGGGGAGATGTTCGCGTCGTCCTATGAAGGCGTGACGCCCGACCTGGTGACCACGGCAAAGGGCATCGCCGGTGGCCTGCCCCTGTCGGCCGTCACCGGGCGCGCCGACATCATGGACGCCGCGCACGTCGGCGGGCTCGGTGGCACGTACGGCGGAAATCCGGTCGCCTGCGCCGCCGCATTGGGCGCCATCCGCACCATCGAAGAGCTCGACCTCGTCGGACGAGCGCGGCATATCGAATCGCTGATGATGCCGCGGTTGCGGGCGATGGCGGCGAAGTTTGACTGCATCGGCGACGTGCGCGGCCGCGGCGCGATGCTCGCGGTTGAGCTTGTGAAGCCGGACGGCGTTGAGCCTGACGCGTCGAGCACGGTCGCGGTCGCTAAGGCCTGTCACGCGGCCGGCGTCGTGGTGCTGACGGCAGGCACCTTCGGCAACGTGTTGCGATTCTTGCCGCCGCTGGTGATCCCGGACGAATTGCTGATTGAGGCGCTCGACGTGCTCGAAGACGCGTTCGCCTCGGTCAGCTAGCCGCCATCGGCTCGACGCCGAGTTCGCGAACCACGCCGTCGACGCTGAGTTCGACGCGAGCGTCGCTGCCAAGCAGCCCCGCGACGTCGGCGATGAACGCGTGCAATGCCTCGGGCTGGTCGGCGACCGTGACCGTGCCAACCATTCCGTCGGAGAGGGTGATCACCCGGCGGGTGGTCTGCCGCGGGATTGCGGCGTCATTCGCCGGCTGGGCGATGGTGGCTGCCTTGAGCCCAAACGCGTGCGCGCGCTTGACGACTTCGGCAAGCCGCGCCCTCAACCGCCGCTCGCTTGACTCGCGAATCTGGATCGTCAGCCATCCGACGTCCGCACTGTCCTTCATTGCGTCAGCTCCTCAACAGCGCGCCCTGACAGATCGTTCCAGGGCTGACCCCAATTTCTGCGGAGGCGCGGCGAAAGGCGGCTTATCGTTGACTTCGTGAGCGACGTGCTCGAGGGCGGCGCGCGCCATCGGCCGCCGCCCCGCTGGGTCTGGGTGCTTGTCGGGCTCGTCCTGACCGCGGGCGGAGTGGTTCTCGCGGTGAGTCGGGTCGGGTCGCACGGCTCCGCGCCCGCGGCGTCGGGTTCGTCGACGGCCTCGTTGTCACCTGCGCCGTCCGCGCCGCCGAGCGCCGCAGCCGGGACCGGCTCGCCATCCGCCAGGACGGCGCCTGCCTTGTGGCCCAGCGTTCCGGGTGCGTGCGGCTGGACGGCGTACGTGCCGCTCATCACTCCCGCCGACGGTTACGACAAGGTCAGCGCCAAGCTGATCGTCGGCGGCAACGGGCTGCACGCGGTCACCGCCGCCGACGTCCCATTGACCAGCCCGGTGCCAGGACTGCCCGACCAAGCTGGCCAGGTCGTCGACGATGTAGTCGCCGGGCCGAACGGCGAGTACGCCCTCGCCGCGCCTTGCGATAACAACACCGAGGGCGGGAACGCCGTCTACCGGATCGTCAACGGTGCCGCGCGCGCGATCGGCGTGACGGCGGACTCCCTGCTCGGGGGCGTCCACCACGCGTGGCGGGTTACCTATCCGTCGCCGACCGCGTCCCCCTTCGGGACCGCCAGCCG
>JAICYF010000155.1 GCA_025934355.1 Acidothermaceae bacterium | reverse complement strand
CCGTAAGTGTCGGCGATGATCTTGCGGCCGGTCACGCCGGCGTCGCCCATCGGCCCGCCGATCTCGAACCGACCGGTCGGGTTGATCAGGATCGTGGCGTCGGAGGTGTCCAGGTCGTAGTCGGCCAGCACCGGCGCGATCACCTGCTCGCGGATGTCCGCGCCGAGCAGGTTCTCCAGGTCCACGTCACCGGCATGCTGGGAGGACACGACGACGTTCTCCACCGCGACCGGGCGGTCGCCTTCGTAGGCAATCGTGACCTGCGTCTTGCCGTCCGGCCGCAGGTAAGGGACCGTGCCGTCCTTGCGCACCTTGGACAGCCGCCGCGCGAGGCGGTGCGCGAGTGCGATCGGCAGCGGCATCAGCTCGGGGGTGTCGTCGCACGCGTAGCCGAACATCAGGCCCTGGTCGCCCGCGCCCTGCTTGTCGAGTTCGTCCACTCCCTCGCCGTGCCGGCGCTCGAACGCCTCGTCGACACCTTGCGCGATGTCGGGCGACTGGGAGCCGATCGACACCGAGACGCCGCACGATCCGCCGTCGAAGCCCTTCTTCGACGAGTCGTAACCGATGCCGAGGATGACGTCGCGAACGATCGCGGGGATGTCGGCGTACGCCTCGGTGGTCACCTCGCCGGCGACGTGCACCTGGCCGGTGGTGATGAGCGTCTCGCAGGCGACCCGGCTCTTCGGATCGTCCTTCAGCAGCGCGTCGAGGACGGCGTCACTGATCTGGTCGGCGATCTTGTCGGGGTGCCCTTCGGTGACCGACTCGGACGTGAACAGACGACGAGACAAGGAACGCTCCCTGCGTAGTTGTGTTCGGCCCGCACCACCGGGCGACCGCGTGCGAGTCTAGCCCGCGGCGAGCAGCCGCTTGACGACCAGATCCCAGACCGTGTCGGCCAGCTGCTCCTTCGGCCCGCGCGGCACCACGACGTCGCTGCCGTCGGCGCCCAAAATGGTCGCCGCGTTGTCGGGCGCCTCAAAACCGAGCCGCTCACCCACCTCGTTGACCACGATGAAGTCGGCGCCCTTCGCGGCCAGTTTCGCGCGCCCGCCGCCAATCGGGTCGTGGGTCTCGGCCGCGAACCCTACGAGCACTTGCCCGCCCCGGCGGACACGCCCCAATTCGGCCAGCACATCGGGGTTTTCGACCAGCGTCACCGGCTCGGGCGGCCCGCTCGATTTCTTGATTTTGGACGACGAAGATGCGGCCGGCCGGAAGTCAGCGACCGCGGCCGCCATCACCACGGCGTCGGCGCTGGCCGCTTCCTCCAGCACGGCAGCGCGCAACTGCTCGGCGGTGCCGACCCGGACGATCTTCACGCCGGCCGGGTCGGGCAGCATGACGTTGGCGGCGACGAGCGTCACCTCCGCGCCGCGCGCCACCGCGGTCGCCGCGAGCGCGTAGCCCTGCCGGCCGGAGGATCGATTTCCCAGAAAGCGCACCGGGTCGAGCGGCTCGCGGGTGCCGCCGGCCGACACCACGACACGGCGGCCGGCGAGGTCGAGGTCGAGGCGGTCGAGGCCGCGCGCAAGCACCCGGCGGGCGACGGCGTAAATCTCCGCTGGCTCGGGCAAGCGGCCCGGACCGGAGTCGGCGCCGGTGAGCCGGCCCACCGCTGGCTCAAGCATCAGCACACCGCGCGACCGCAGGGTCGCGACATTGGCCGCCGTCGCGGCGTGCTGCCACATCTCGGTATGCATCGCAGGAGCGAACAGCACCGGGCAGCGAGCGGTCAGCAAAACGTTGGTCAGCAGGTCGTCGGCCCGGCCGTGCGCGGCCCGCGCGAGCAGGTCTGCGGTGGCTGGTGCGACGACGACGACGTCAGCGGTTTGACCGAGACGCACGTGCGGCACCTCGTGCGCGTCGTCCCAGACCTGGGTGCGCACCGGCTTACCGGACAGCGCCGCCCACGTCGCGGCGCCGACAAACTGGAGCGCGGACGGGGTGGGGACGACCGTGACGTCGTGACCGTCCTCGGTGAACAGCCGCAACAACTCGCACGCCTTGTAGGCGGCGATGCCGCCGGAGACGCCTAGAACAACCCGGCTCATATCGCGGCTCAAATGCGCCGGCGCTACTGCTCGATCGGCTCGGCGGTGAGCAGGCCTTCGTTGATCTCGCGCAACGCGACCGAAAGCGGCTTCTCGTGCGGGTGCGTCTCGACCAGCGGGCCGACGTATTCGAGCAAACCCTCACCGAGCTGGGCGTAGTAGGCGTTGATCTGCCGGGCGCGCTTGGCGGAGTAGATCACGAGCGCGTACTTGGAGTCGGCGATCTCGAGCAGGTCGTCGATGGGCGGATTGGTGATGCCCTCGGGGGTGGCGACGATGCCGGACACGCGGCGCCCTTCATTAGACGAATGAGACCGGTTACCTCGAAACAGGTAGCCGCAGCAAGGTTATCAGTTCGTCACATGCCTGCTCGACGGACTCGTTGATCACGACCGCGTCGAATTCGTCTTCGGCGGCGAGCTCGATCCGCGCGCGGTCGAGGCGAGACCGGGCGACCAGCGGGTCCTCGGTGCCACGGTGGGTCAGCCGGCGCACCAGCTCGTCCCAGGTCGGCGGCGCGAGAAAAACGGTGAAGGCGTCGGGCATCGCCGCCCGCACCTGCCGCGCGCCCTGCAGGTCGATCTCAAGCAGCGCCGGCGTGCCGGCGGCGAGCTTTTCTTCGACCGGACGACGCGGGGTGCCGTACCGGTACGCGCCGTAGGTCGCGTGCTCGAGGAACTCCCCCGCCGCGATCATCGCGTCGAAGGTGGCGTCGTCGACGAAGTGGTAGCTGACGCCCTCGATCTCTCCCGGACGCGGCAGACGGGTGGTGACTGAGACCGACACCCACAGGGTCGATGCGCGTTGCGCGAGGGCCGCAACGACGGTGCCTTTGCCAACACCTGACGGACCGGACAGCACGGTCAGCCGAGCTGGGGTGGGCGACGACACTCCGGTTAAGACCGGCCGTCGAACTCGGCGACCAACGCGGCCCGTTGTTTCGCGCCGAGCCCGCGCACCCGCCGAGTGGCGGCGATGCCGAGCCGCTCCATGATTTGCGCGGCGCGCACCTTGCCCACGCCGGGCAGTGACTCAAGCAGCGCGCTGACCCGCATCTTGCCGACGACGTCGTCCTTCTCGCCCATCTCAAGGACCGCGCCCAGCGACTCGCCGGAGTGCTTCAACCGGGCCTTGATCTCAGCTCGCCGCTGCCGGGCCACCGCCGCCTTCGCCAACGCGTCAGCGCGCTGTTGCGACGTGAGCGTCGGCAGTGCCACGGACCCACCCCAAAAATCAACCGAACCACGGAAGTGCTGGCGGTTGGAAACCTAGCGACATCAGGCCGGATCGGGCAACGCGGGTCGGCGGTTCTTGAGCCGGGCGGTCAGCGGCACGACCGCCGCAACGAGGACGGCGGCGACCACGCCGTCCAGCCAAAAGTGGTTTGCCGTCACGACCACCGCGTAGCCCGTCAACGCTGGGTGCGCGATCGCCAGCCACCGCCACCGTGATCGTGAGACGCGAATCACCGCGAGGCAGCCGATGAGCGCCCAACCGACGTGCACCGACGGCATGGACGAAAGCTGGTCAACCAGCCCTGAGCCGAGGTGGTCGTAGGCGGACTGGCCGTACTTCTCGGCGGTGTCGACGAACCCGAGCTCGGAGATGAGCCGCGGCGGCGCGACGCTGACGAACTGCACCAGAAGCGACACCCCGGTGAACGCGACAACGACGTTGCGCCACCGCCGGTAGCGATCGCGGTGGCGGACGTAAAGCCAGATCAGCAGAGCGGCCATTCCGCCGATGTGCGCGGCAAGGTAAAAGACGTTGAGAGACTCGACAATCGCCTTGTGCGCAAGCACTTGCCGCTGCAGCGACAGCTCGTTTGGCAGATGCAATGTGCGCTCGAAGCGCCACAGCCAGCGGCCGCGGTCGAATGCGCTGCTCTCACTGAGGATTGAGACGCTTCCGACGATGCGCCAAAGTGTGAAAAGCCCTACCAGCAAGGCGATCTCGCGACCCAGCGCTGACAGCCCGCGCAGCCGCTTGACCGCGACGTCCGGCGGCTCGGACAGCAGGGTCTCGAACGACGTGCCACACGTCGCGCAGCTGTCGGTGGCGAGCCCGTTTTGCGCGCGACAGCGCACGCACACCCACCGCCGCACGTCGTCCGTCAAGAGCTCGGACGGCGCGGGAACCGGCAGGTCTGTCACCTCAGTGGCATCGTCGCCGCGGCGGGCCGGCTGAAGCGCGGGCAAGCCCACCTCGCCAGCGAAAAGCCCTCTTCGCGCCCGCGCGCTTGGTACTGAAGCGTGCTTTTGACTGGCGAAGCGGCTGGGTCAGCGCGGCTGGTGGGCGAGCCCGACGGCGTCGGAGAACCGCTCGAACCCGCGATCGGCAAGCGCCTTGGTCAGCTCACGCAACACCCGCATCGGCGCTGAGGGGTCGTGGAACGTCTCGGTGCCGACCGAGACCGCCGACGCGCCGGCGAGCGCGAACTGCAGCGCGTCGAGGCCGGTGCGGATGCCACCCATGCCGAGGATCGGCACCTCGGGCATCGCCTGGTGCACCTGCCATACGCAACGCAGCGCGACCGGCCGGATCGCCGGGCCCGACAAACCGCCGGTGACACCGGCGAGCACCGGCCGCATGGTGTCGGTGTCGATGACGATGCCGAGCAGCGTGTTGGTCATCGAAAGTCCGTCGGCGCCGGCGTCAACGCACGATCGTGCGATCGCGACGATGTCCGTGACGTCAGGCGACAGCTTCGCAAAAACCGGCACCTCTGCGCGGGTTGCGCGACGCACCGCCTGGACGACGTTGGCCGCGGCCCGCGGGTCGCACGCGAAAACCTGGCCGCGGTCTTCGACGTTCGGGCAGGAGATGTTGACCTCGATCATCGACGCGCCGCCGGCGTCGCGGATGCGGGTGGCGAGTTTGCCGAACTCCTCAACGCTGCCGCCCGCGATCGAGACCACGGCGCGGGCGCCCTGCTCGACCAACCACGGCAGGTCCTTCTCAAGGAACACGTCGATGCCGGGACCTTGCAAGCCGATCGAGTTGAGCATGCCACTCGGCGTCTCGGCCATCCGGGCTGTGGGCCGCCCAGACCGCGGCCGCAACATGATGGACTTCGTGACGACGCCGCCGATCTGAGCAACATCGAAGAACTGGTTGAGCTCGCGTCCGGCGCCCGCGCATCCCGAGGCGGTCAGCACGGGGTTAGGCAGCTCGAAACGGCCGAGTGTCGTTGACATGTCGACCGTGCTCGCGGGTGTGGCGGCCGGCGTACCAACCCGAACCGTGAGTGTCGTGCTCATCGCACCGCCTCCGCGACCTGCTGCGCCTTCGCGGCCCTTTTGCCGACCGGCTTCGGTTCTGGCGGCGGCTCGGGGGCGCCAACCGCGTCGGCTGGGATCGTGCCGATGTCGTCGAAGCGCACCCGCTCCCCGTGGAACACCGGGCCGTCGACGCACGAGCGAACCATTCGGGTTTCGCCATCGTCACCGACCACCGGCAACACGCACGTCATGCAAACGCCGACGCCGCAGGCCATCATCTCCTCGACCGCGATCTGGCACGGGATGCCCGCCTCCTCGGCGATGCGGCTGACCGCCCGCAGCATCGGCATCGGGCCGCACGCGTAGACGACGTCGGCCTTCGTGGTCGCCAGCACCTCGGGCAACGGGTCGGACACCCGCCCACGCAGGCCGACCGAGCCGTCGTCGGTGGTGACGCTCAACGTCGCGGAGATGCGCTTGGCGTCGAGGGCGCCGAACAGCCGTTCTTCGGTCGCTGCGCCGATGACGAAGTCGATGCGGCACCCGCGCTCGCGCAATGCGTCGGCTAGTGGGAACAGTGGCGCGCTTCCGTAGCCGCCGCCGACCAGCACGCAGGTTGCCGGCTCCCGCGGCAACGCAAACGGCTTGCCAAGCGGACCGACGATGTCGATCGGCTCGTGCGGCTGCATGTGCGCCAACCATCTCGTGCCGCGGCCTTCGACGGAGAAGACGAACTCGACGGTGCCGCCGTACACCCCGCGCTCACGCACCTGGTAGATCGAGAATGGACGACGCATCAGCATGCTGGTGTCAGGCCCGCCGACGGCGACGGTCACAAACTGTCCAGGCTTTGCCGACTCCGCGACCCCAGGGGCGACGACTGTCATCGCGTTGTAGGCGCCGATCCGCCGAAGCGACAGCACCTCGCCCGTCACCTGCACCGGCGTCACAGCGTCGTCCTCTCCGCCGTCCCGGTCGATGTTCCGGACGCGCGGCTCGCCCGCAGGATAGCGGCATGCTCCTGAAGCGAGCGCACACCGATGTCTCCGCGCAGCAGCGCCTCGATGCCCTGCACGCACGCCGCGAGCCCTTGCACCGTCGTCATACACGGCACTCCACGCATCACCGCGGCGGTGCGGATCTCGTAGCCGTCGACCCGCGGTCCGACGCCCCAGGGCGTGTTGACGATGAGGTCGACCTCGCCGTCGATGATGCGCTGCACGATGGTTGGCTCGCCGTCGGCGCCCGGCCCGGCGCTGTGCTTGCGGACGACGGTGGCGACGACGCCGTTGCGGCGCAGCACTTGTGCGGTGCCCTCGGTGGCGAGGATCTCGAAGCCGAGGTCGGCGAGCCGCTTCACCGGGAAGATGACCGACCGCTTGTCACGGTTGGCGACCGAGACGAACGCCTTTCCCTTGGTGGGAAGGGAACCGTAAGCGGCCGACTGCGACTTCGCGAACGCGGTGCCGAACCCGGCGTCGATGCCCATGACCTCGCCGGTCGACTTCATCTCGGGGCCGAGCACGGTGTCGACGCCGTGGAAGCGGCCGAACGGCAGCACCGCCTCCTTGACCGCGATCGACGCGTCGGGCGGCAGGTCGGCGCCGTCGCCGTCGGGCGGCAGCAGACCTTCGTCGCGCAACTGGGCGATCGAGGCGCCGGTCATGATGCGCGACGCCGCCTTCGCCACCTG
>JAICYF010000099.1 GCA_025934355.1 Acidothermaceae bacterium | reverse complement strand
GCGTTGTATCCGGAGGGCGAGCTCACCGACGAACCCGAACAGGTGATGATCGCCGAGTTGATCCGCGAGGCCGCGCTCGAGGGTGTGCGCGAGGAGTTGCCGCACAGCTTGGCGGTGGTGGTCGAGGAGATGGCGCCGCGCGAAGGCCGCGACGACCTCCTCGACGTCCACGCCATTTTGTACGTGGAGCGTCCGAGCCAGAAGGCGATCGTCATCGGCGCTGGTGGCTCTCGGCTGCGCGAGGTCGGCACCCGCGCGCGACAGCACGCTGAGGCACTGCTCGGCACCCGGATCTTCCTCGACCTGCGGGTGAAAGTCGCCAAGGACTGGCAGCGCGATCCGGCCCAACTTCGTCGGCTTGGCTTCTGACATGCCAGCCGGCTACTCGGGCACTCCACTCGCGAAAAAGCTCGGCGTCAAACCGGGCGCTCGGGTGACGATGCTCGATGCGCCGACCGGTTGGGCGATGCCTGAGCTTCCGCCGGACGTCGAGCTGACCCGCCCGCGTCGGCCGACGTTCGCCGACGCCGACGTCGTCATCGCGTTCTGCCGTGCGAGTTCGGACGTCGCGAAGGTCGCGGCGAGTGTCGCGACGTTGCGATCGGACGCCACGCTGTGGCTGGCCTGGCCGCGCAAGGCCGCCGGCCACGTCAGTGACATCACTGACAATCTGCTCCGCGACGTGCTTCTGCCGACCGGCGTGGTTGACGTCAAGGTCGCCGCGTTGGACGACGATTGGTCGGGTCTCAAATTCGTGTGGCGCAAGGAAAACCGCAGTTAGCTCACTCGCGTCAGCAAATCGTCGATGGAGAACTGCCATTCCGCCCAGGTGTCTCCTGCGACGAATCCCAGCTCGGTGTTGATGCCGCGCATCGCGGCGTTCTCGGTGGCGTTCCAGGTGACGATCTGCTCGAGCTGCGGCTCTTCCTCGGCCAGCCAACGCAGCATTTCCGCCTTTACCCAGCGGCCGAGGCCGCGGTTGCGGTGATCGGGCCGCACGACGGTGTCTTCCTGGAACGCGAGGGTGCGCCGGCCGGTGGGCACCAACACGTCGGTCAGCGCCACCAACTCACCGGTGGCGTCGTCACGCGCGCAAAGCACGAGATTTCGCTGGTGGCAGCGCTCGTGCGCGTCTTCGGCCGCACGGATGCTCTCGGGCGACCACTCGACGGTGTAGTCGAGTTCCCCCTTGGGCGCGGTGTCCATCGCCTCGCGCATTAGCGCGAACGGCTTCAGCAAGTCGTCAGGGCAAGCGCCGATCCAGCGCACCAGCGAGAAACCGGCCGCGCGTTCGGAGCGCTGATCGATCCAGCGGTCAACCAAGGTTCGGTCAAGCCGTGCCAGCCACAGCGTGCTTGACGTGCTGCCGAGCGCTGCATGTCCGCCGAGCGCGGCGCACGCGGCGGTCCCGGCCGTGGCGTCGAGCGCCTCGATGAGCCCGGTCCGCCGTCCGGCATGCTTTGCCGACTGCGCGGCAAGCCGAACGAGCGCCGTCGCGACTCCCTCGCGACGTCGTCCGATGTCAACGCGGACGTCGATGAGTGCCAGGTGCAGGTTCTCGAGGAGTGGCAGCTCGAGCAGCGCGTAGCCGATGACCGCGTCGCCATCGACCATCAGCCAGCCTTCGCGGCGGAGCAAGTCGTCGGAAAGCGCCGACGCGAACGCCTCGTCGAGCGGCGCTGGCGGGACATGCGGTTCGAGCTCGAGATCGGTGGCAACCTGGAGCGAGTGCCACGACTCGAGGAGCGGACGCGGGGTCTCGGCGTTGAGTGCGACAACGTGCATCAGCCCTTGCTAGTCGACGGGCCCGAACCGCGCAACGGGGTTTGCCGCGCGTCGCGATCACCGGATGTGTATAGTCGGGCGCAATGTTGCGCAACCTGCTCCTTAGCTGCCGCGGCGAGACCCACTAGGCCGGTCTCCTCGTCGCGGGAGTGCTGCGTGCCGGCCGTTTCGCCAATCCCGCGAATCAAAGAGGAGCAGCAGTGAGCGCAAACCATCCAAACTTTCAGCGCCCTAGCCGCATGCCGGTGGGCCGCTATCAGCCATTCGCCCCGGTAGACCTGGCCGACCGCACATGGCCGACCAAGACCATCACACAGGCGCCGCGCTGGCTGTCGACCGACCTGCGCGACGGCAACCAAGCATTGATAGACCCGATGAGCCCGGCCCGCAAGCTGGCGATGTTCCAGCTGCTGGTGCGGATGGGCTACAAGGAGATCGAGGTCGGCTTCCCGTCGGCGAGCCAGACCGATTTCGACTTCGTGCGCAGCATCATCGAAAATGACGAGATCCCGGACGACGTGACCATCTCGGTGCTGACGCAGGCCCGGGAAGATCTCATCGAGCGCACTGTTGAGTCTTTGGTCGACGCGCCCCGCGCGACCGTGCATCTTTACAACGCCGCAGCTCCGTTGTTCCGCCGGGTGGTTTTCCGCAACACGCCTGAGGAGACTGTCGCTCTTGCGGCTGACGGCACTCGGCACGTGGTGCGCTTTGCCGAGAAGCACCTGGGCTCCACGAAGGTCTTCGGCTACGAATATTCGCCGGAGATTTTCATCGACACCGAGCTCGATTTCGCGGTCGAGATCTGCGAGGCGGTGATGGATGTCTGGCAGCCCGACGCCGAGCGGGAGATCATCCTCAACCTGCCCGCGACCATCGAGCGCTCGACGCCGAACGTGTACGCCGACCAGATCGAGTGGATGGGCCGACACCTTTCGCGTCGCGAGTTCATCTGTCTGTCGGTGCACCCGCACAACGACCGCGGTTGCGCTGTCGCGGCGTCCGAACTCGCGGTGATGGCAGGTGCCGACCGCATCGAAGGCTGCCTGTTCGGGCACGGCGAGCGCACCGGCAACGTCGACCTCGTCACGCTCGGCATGAACCTGTTCAGCCAAGGCATCGACCCGCAGATCGACTTCTCCGAGATCGACGAGGTGCGGCGCACCGTCGAATACTGCACGCAGCTGCCGGTGCATCCGCGACACCCCTACGCCGGCGACCTCGTCTACACCGCGTTCTCCGGCTCGCACCAAGATGCCATTAAGAAGGGCTTCGAGGCGTTGCAGGCCGACGCCGACGCGGCCGGTGTTTCGATCGACGAGCATCCGTGGGCCGTTCCTTACCTGCCAATCGACCCGAAGGATGTCGGTCGGTCCTACGAGGCCGTGATCCGGGTCAACAGCCAGTCCGGCAAGGGTGGCGTCGCCTACCTGATGAAGACAGAGCACCATCTGGAGCTGCCGCGCCGGCTGCAGATCGAGTTCTCCCGCGTCGTGCAGGCGTACACCGACACTGAAGGCGGCGAGGTGTCGCCGTCCGAGATGTGGAAGATCTTCGAAAGCGAGTACCTGACGCGCTCGGCGCCGCTGGCGCTTCTCGCGCACCACACGTCGGCCGCGGTCGACGAGAAAGACGCACTCTCCGTTGAAGTGCGTTACGACGGCGCGACGCGAATGTTGGACGGCTCGGGCAACGGTCCGATCGCTGCGTTCGTCGACGCGCTGTCGACCGTGGGCGTCGACGTTCGCGTGCTCGACTACGCCGAGCACGCGATGTCGGCCGGCGGCGACGCGCGGGCGGCGGCGTACGTCGAATGCGTGGTGGACGACGAGGTGTTGTGGGGCGTCGGGGTCGACCCCAACATCGTGACCGCCTCGTTGAAAGCGGTGGTGAGCGCGGTTAACCGCGCTGGCAAAGCGGAATGACGCCTGGGTGTCGGCTCTCAAGGGCGATCTGGGCGACCTAATTCCGCGCGACCTGCGCGAGTTGAGGGAGACGCTGGCCGCGGTGGCCGCTTGCGAGGCAGTCGGCCTCGCGGGTGGCGCCGCGACCGCCCGGTCGACCCGAGAATGGCTGCCCACCCTCGACCTGCCGCCGTACCAGCCGCCAGGTTGGTTGTTCGGCCCCGTCTGGACGCTGCTCTACGCGCTCATGGGAGGGTCGCTCGCCGCAGTCCGCCGGGCTGGCCGGGCCGGGGCGGACGGCGCGACCGTCGCGCAGCAGTTGTTCGCGATCCAGCTGATCTGCAATGGCCTGTGGTCGTTTCTCTTCTTCGGACGGCGTTCTCCACGCGCGGGGCTGATCGACGCGGTGCTGATCGTGGTCTCGGTGGCGCTGACGATCGGGGCGATGTGGCGGGTCAGCCGTCCGGCCGCGCTGATCCTGTTGCCCTACCTCGCATGGGCCGGCTTCGCCCTGGTGCTCACCGCCGACATCGCCCGCCGCAACCCGAGCGGTTGACCAGCGCGCTCCCGCGTGGTGTGGCCCGCGAATGGCCGCGGTGTCGGCGACAATGATCAGGTGAACCTCTATCGCGACGACGCGATCGTGCTGCGCACCCAGAAGCTGGGTGAGGCCGACCGCATCGTCACGTTGCTCACCCGGCGCACCGGCCGGGTGCGCGCGGTCGCGAAAGGGGTGCGCCGAACGAAGTCGAAGTTCGGGGCGCGGCTTGAGCCGTTCTCGCACGTCGACGTGCAGCTATACGCCGGACGCTCGCTCGACATCGTCACCCAGGTCGAGACGCACGACGCGTTCGGTAATCGGCTCGCTGCTGACTATCCGCGATACACCGCCGGAACCGCGATGTTGGAGACGGCCGAACGGTTGACCGCGGAGGAGCGTGAGCCGTCACTTCGGCTGTATCTGTTGTTGGTAAGCGCGCTGCGTGCGCTCACCGAGGAGACGCACGACTCGCGACTGGTGTTCGACGCTTTTGTGCTGCGCGCGCTTGCGGTTTCGGGCTATTCACCCGCGCTGGGCGAGTGCGCGCGCTGTGGCGCCGACGGTCCGCATCGCTGGTTTTCCGTTGCCGGTGGCGGAATGATGTGCGGCGATTGCCGCCCGGCCGGCTCAGCGACACCCGCTGTCGAGTCTGTGTCGTTACTCGGCGCGTTGCTCAGTGGTGATTGGACGACGGCAGACGCGAGCGCGCCGCGGCATCGTCGCGAGGCGAGCGGTTTGACGGCGGCCTACCTGCAATGGCATCTGGAGCACGGCATTCGCTCTCTTCGACTGGTTGAGCACGCCTGATGCCTCGAGATCGAGATATCGCGACGCCACCGCCGCATCCCTCGGGCGCCCGGCCTCCTGCAATCCCGCCTGAGTTTGTGCCGCGCCATGTGGCGATCGTGATGGATGGTAACGGTCGCTGGGCTAAAGCTCGCGGGCTGCCGCGCACGGTCGGGCACGAACATGGCGAGGCGGTGCTCATCGACGTCGTCGAGGGCGCCATCGAGATCGGCGTTCGCTGGATTTCCGCGTACGCGTTCTCGACCGAGAACTGGAAGCGCTCACCTGACGAGGTGCGATTCCTGCTCGGCTTCAACCGTGACACGATTCGCCGTCAACGCGACCATCTGAACAGCCTTGGCGTGCGGGTGCGTTGGGCCGGACGTCGTCCGCGATTGTGGGGCAGCGTCATCAAAGAGCTGGAGATCGCGGAGGAGATGACCGTCGACAACGACGTCATCAACTTGACGATGTGCGTCAATTACGGTGGCCGGGCGGAGATCGCCGACGCCGCACGCGCGATGGCGGCTGACGTGGCCGCGGGTCGACTTGACCCCAAGCGTGTCGACGAGAAGGTGTTCGCCCGCTACCTCGACGAGCCCGACATGCCCGACGTCGACCTGTTCATTCGCTCGTCCGGCGAGCAGCGCACGTCGAACTTCTTGCCGTGGCAGTCGGCGTACGCGGAGCTGGTTTTCCTCGACACGCTGTGGCCCGACTTCGATCGGCGTGAGCTGTGGCGGGCGATCGAGATCTACGCCTCGCGTGACAGGCGCTACGGCGGGGCGCTGCCGAATCCCGCCGCGGGCTAGCGCGGCACTCGCACTGGGCCGCGTTTGCTGTTGGGCGAAGGACCGATACGCTAGTGCGCCTCACCGACCGCCAGCCGGATGGAGACCTCCGTGGCCACAAAGAGCAAGAGCGACGACCGACTCGACGCCATCGTCAACCTGAGCAAGCGTCGCGGGTTGGTCTTTCCCAGCAGCGAGATCTATGGCGGACTGCGCGCCGCGTGGGACTACGGGCCCCTCGGCGTCGAGTTGAAGAACAACGTCAAGCGCCAGTGGTGGAAGGCGATGGTGCACGAGCGCGACGACATCGTCGGGCTCGACTCATGCGTCATCTTGAATCCGATCGTGTGGCAGACGTCGGGGCACATCACCGCCTTCGTCGACCCATTGACCGAGTGCATGTCGTGTCACAAGCGCTTCCGCGCCGACCATCTCGAAGAGGCGTACACCGAGAAGCACGGGCACGAGCCCGCCGGTGGCTTGGCCGACGTCAACTGCCCGAACTGCGGCACGAAGGGCGCGTTCACCGAGCCACGGATGTTCAACGGCCTGCTGAAGACTTATCTCGGGCCGGTCGAAGACGAGTCGGGCTTGGCGTACCTGCGGCCGGAGACGGCACAAGGCATCTTCGTCAATTACAAGAACGTCGAGCAGTCGTCTCGCAAGAAGCCGCCGTTCGGAATTGCCCAGCAGGGCAAGAGTTTTCGCAATGAGATCACTCCAGGAAACTTCATCTTCCGTACGCGCGAATTCGAGCAGATGGAGATGGAGTTCTTCGTCAAGCCAGGATCTGACGAGGAGTGGCACCAGTACTGGATCGACACGCGCTTCGATTGGTACGTCCGCCTGGGCATCCAGCGCGACATGCTCCGGTTGTACGAGCATCCCAAAGAGAAGCTTTCTCACTACTCCAAGCGAACCGTCGACATCGAATATCACTTTGGCTTCCAAGGCGCCGAGTGGGCGGAGCTTGAGGGCATCGCGAATCGCACGGATTTCGACCTGCGCTCGCACGGCGCGGCGTCCGGCGTCGACCTCTCGTACTTCGACCAGGAGTCGGGGGAGCGCTGGATACCTTATGTGGTTGAGCCCGCGGCGGGCGTTGACCGGTGCGTGCTGACCTTCTTGTGCGACGCCTACAGCGAAGACGAGGCGCCGAACGCCAAGGGCGAGATGGAGAAGCGCACCGTGTTACGGCTCGACCATCGGCTGGCGCCGGTGAAGGTCGCGGTGTTGCCGCTGTCGCGCAACGCCGACCTGTCGCCGAAGGCGCGGGATCTTTCGACGGAGCTACGACGACGCTGGAACGTGGAGTTCGACGACGCGTCGGCGATCGGCCGGCGTTACCGGCGGCAGGACGAGATCGGCACGCCTTATTGCGTGACTGTTGACTTCGACACCCTCGAAGACAACGCGGTGACGATTCGCGAGCGCGACTCGATGAAGCAGGAAAGAGTTGGGCTCGATTCCGTTGTGGCGTACCTCTCGGAGCGATTGACCGATCTCTAGGCCCGCGGCCGGAACGGTTTCAGGATTTCCCTGACTTGTTCGGCCGCGCCCCAGTCGTGGTCGAACTGTGCGATGACCGCGAGGTGTTGGCGTAGCTGGATCAGCGGCATGCGTTGCTTCCAGCCGGTGTCTAGGCCAGTGAGCGCTGCGTACACCTCGAAGAACCGGCCCGCCTCGGGCGGATGAGGGGTGCACCACATGTGGGCCAGGTCGACCTCGGCCCACATGTAGGAGACGGCGGGGTCGATGAACGCCGGTTGTCCGTCGTCCGTGGCTAGGACGTTGTGCGCCCAGCAGTCTCCGTGAGTGAGGCAGGCGGGGCTTGCCGGCAGTGTTTCGGGCAACCGATCGCAGAATCGTTCTAGCGCGCGCCGATCTGCGTCGTCCAGCGCGGCTTGGACGCGTCGTTCGTGGAGCCAGCGAAGCAAGCGATGCTGGGCAAAAAACTCGTGCCCGTTGGGGTTCCACGCATTTTCCTGTCGGTAGCGGCCGAGCCAGTTGTCGTGATTCCAGCCGAAGCGGTCATGCGTGGTTGAGGTGTGGAGTTGTGCCAGCGCGCGGGCGGCTTGCTCCCAAAAGATCGGGTCGGCTGGGCGCGGCCGCAGCGTCGACAGCACGAGTAGGTCGCGCGTCGCCCGGACGACGTCAGGGGTGGTGATCCCGCCGAGCTCGCGAAGCGCCGTGAGGCCCTCGGCCTCCGCGGCGAAAAGGTCGTCGTGCGGAACATCGACGAAGGACTTGACGAACAACGTCGGTGCGCCGGGTCGGGTGGCGACGCCAGCGAGGGCGGCCATTCCGCCCTCGACCGGCTCGACTTCCGTGACGTCGCTCAGCCCGGCGGCGTGGAGGCGACCGAGCAGCAAAGCAGCAACCGTGTTCCCGGAGTCAGCGTCCCCGGAGTCAGCGGAGGTGGTTGGCACGAGAACGCACGTTACTTCAATGGGCCGGGTGGTCGTCGAGCAAAGCGTGTTCCGCCTGCGGTGTGTGTGGGTTCCCGATGATTCAAGCGTTTTGGACGTCGCGATCGGCCGCCGGGGTGGTTCGATCGCCAGAAAAAAGTGTCGGTGGTGGTCGGTAGGTTCGCAGCATGTTGTTCGCGATGCCCGCTGCTGAGGTGGTCGACGATGGTGTCGACGCGCCTGCGGGTTCGTTGTTTTCCTGGGTTTTCGAGTTGCCTCCGGGTCCGGAGGCGATGTCGTTGTTGTGCTCGATCGATGCGGCGTCGCTTGATGACTTTGACCGGGTGCGGTTGGTGCAGGCATGGGAGCGACAGCACGCGTGGTTGTCGGCGCGCCAGCAGGAGGCGCTCGTCGCCGCGGCCGGGCCGAAGCCGGCGAATGGCGACGATTGGGCGGTGGAGGAAGTCGCCGCCGCGATCAAAATATCCGGGCGCGCGGCGCGTGGCCGCGTCGAGGCGGCGCGGGTGATCGTCGGGTCGCTGCCGGCGACGCGGGAGGCGCTCGAGTTCGGCGAGGTGTCGTTGCGTCACGCGCTTGCGGTCGTCGACGAGGTCGCGTTGCTCGACGACGACCAAGCCCGCGAGGTCGAGTCGAGGGTGGTGCCGGGCGCGGGCAACCGCACCGTGGGGGGCTTCCGGCGGAAGCTGCGGCGGGCGGTCGCGATGGTCCAACCCGACATCGCATTGGCGCGCCACCGCAGCGCGGTCGCGGAGCGCGACGTGCGGTTCATCCCGCTCGACGACGGGATGGCCGCGGTGCAGGCGACAATGGCCGCGGTCGACGCCCGCGCGTTGTTCGACGTGATCGACACCCTCGCTCGGGCGAGGCACGCAGCCGAAGGCGGGCGGCGCAGCGGAGTCGGGATCGGGGCGCGCCGGGTCGACGCGCTCGTGTGTTTGGCGCACGCCGCGCTGGCCGATCGCTCGCTGCCCAAGTCGCACGGTAGGCGGGTGGAGGTGCAGATCGTGATCGACGCGGCCAGCTTGTTCGGGCTGGCCGATCACCCCGCCCAGCTTGACGGGTACGGACCGATCCCGGCACAGGTCGCCAGGGAGCTGGCCGCCGGCGCGAGGTGGCGACGGCTGGTGACCGACCCGGTCACCGGGTACCTGCTCGACTTCGGGCGCACCACCTACCGGCCGCCCAAGCGGCTGACGGATTACCTGATCGCGCGAGACCGGGTCTGCGCGATGGTTGGCTGCACCAAGCCCGCCGTCAGATGCGACGCCGATCACGGCGTGCCGTATCAGCGGGGCGGGCGCACCTGCGCGGCGAACCTGCTGATGCTGTGCCGCCGGCACCACCGGATGAAGACCCACGGCCGATGGAAACCACGGCTCGAACCGGACGGCACCATCGTCTGGGTCAGCGCCGCCGGCCATGAATACCGACAACGACCACGATCACAGCTCGATCCGTAGTGGTCGTCGTCAGACCTTGCGGTCTTGGCGACGCTCTCGAGTACGGCGGGACGCAAGATCGATTAGTCGTCCAAGCCTTCAACCATCGGCGGGCAGCCTGCCGCCTCCCACTCGCGTCGATATCGCTCGAACGAGAGTGGCTCAGCCGTGCCCGGATTGTCATCGTTGCCGAACTCGAATCCGCAGCGCGGACAAACCTCGTACGACGGCCGACCAAGCGCCTCGCAATACGGGGGTTTTGGGTCGACGCCGGGCGGCGGTGGCCACAGCGCGTAAGGCTTGCACTCGAGCCCCGGGTAACCGCACACAGGGCACGTGTATGTCGCTGTGCTCATTGCCGGGTTAGCAAGGTCACGAGGTCGTACGTCCCATCAACGCGTCGCGAGATCCGGATGCCTAATTTAAACGAGCCACCGTGATCCGCGCGCTCAAACGTACCGACAATGTCATCGATCCCGGGCTCGGGTGACGATGTCGTTGGCATGGTCGCGAGATTCTGAATGAGGGAGAGCCATCGATCGGAGTTTCCGGCCGGATCGAGCACTGCGAGTGACGACGGACTGTTGCCGAACATGTGTTTCTCCAGATGGATTCCGCGTAGTCCCCAGTTCGGATCTGCAGACTGCGGCCGGTAGTTGATCGATCGGGTGCGGACGCCTCTGCCGATGAGGACCGGATACGCAGAGCTGAGTTTGCCGGGTTCAGCACGACTTCCGGCGCTTGCCGAGACCCGTGTCGGACTCCTGAGCAGCCGGGCGGTCTTGCCAACCAGTTTGGAACCGGCCCATGGCGCGAGAGCGATCGCGTCGGCGCCGACTGACGTCCACGAACCATTTCCGGACGCCGCCAACGAGGCGTCTGCGCACATTGCCATGACGCCGCTGACTAGCGAAATCGTCTCCAGTACCGCGGCGACGCCCTCCAGGGGAGGGAAAACCAACCCGACAGCGCTGATCGCTAACGCGGCGAGCCCGG
>JAICYF010000296.1 GCA_025934355.1 Acidothermaceae bacterium | reverse complement strand
GGCGCCAACGTCGTGCTGATCCCCGAGGTGCCGTTCGACATCAAGAAGGTGTGCGACCACATCGAGCACCGCTTCCAAAGCCACTACTCGCCGATCGTCGTGGTCGCCGAGGGCGCGACGCCGCGCGAGGGCACGATGGAGTTGCAGTCCGGTGAGCTCGACGCGTTCGGGCACGTTCGGCTCGGTGGGGTTGGGCAACGGCTTGCCGAGGAGATCGAGAAGCGCACCGGGAAGGAGGCCCGCACCACGGTGCTCGGCCACATCCAGCGCGGCGGCACCCCGACGGCGTTTGACCGAGTGCTCGCGACCCGCTTCGGCTTGCAGGCGATCGACGCCGTCCACGACAGCGACTGGGGCAAGATGGTCGCACTTCGGGGCACTGACATCGTTCGGGTCGCCTTGCACGAAGCAACCGGCGAGCTGAAGACCGTCCCCGCCGAGCGCTACGCCGAGGCCGAGGTCTTCTTCGGCTAGGCCCGCGCCGCGGCGAAACGGCGCGCAGAGTGACGCCCGCGCGCCGGTAGACTCTCGAGCGTGCAAACCATCGACTCGTGGCGTTCACTTCCGGCTGCCCAGCAACCCAGTTGGCCGGACGACGCCGCGTTGCGGCGGGTGGCCGACCAGCTGAGCCAGTTGCCGCCCCTCGTCGTCCCAGAAGAATGCGACCGGCTGCGCGCGCGGCTTGCCGACGTCGCACTGGGCAAGGCGTTTCTTCTTCAGGGCGGCGACTGCGCCGAGACGTTCGCCGACACGACCGTCGAGAAGGTTCGCGACAAGACCAAGATCCTGCTCCAGATGGCGGTCGTGCTGACCTACGGCGCGAGTGTGCCGGTGGTGAAGGTCGGCCGCATGGCGGGGCAGTACGCCAAGCCGCGGTCGAAGAACACCGAGGTGGTCGACGGCGTCGAGCTCGGCAGCTACCGCGGAGACGCGGTCAACTCGATTGAGCGGACGGCGGCGGCGCGCGTCCCCGACCCGACCCGTTTGCTTGAGGCGTACAACCGGGCCGCGGCGACACTGAATCTCATCCGCGCGCACGCGACGGGCGGTTTCGCCGACCTGCGCAAGGTCCACGCCTGGAACTCTGACTTCGTTCGCCGCTCGCCGGCCGGTCAGCGCTACGAGTCGATCGCCACCGACATCGACCGCGCGCTGCGATTCATGCAGGCATGCGGTTTCGACCTCGACGGCGCCGACGTCGCGCACCAAGTCGAGTTGTTCGCAAGCCACGAGGCGTTGCTGCTCGACTACGAGTCGGCAATGACCCGGTACGACGACGATCGTCGCGCGTTCTACGACCTGTCGGGGCACATGGTCTGGGTGGGGGAGCGCACCCGCGACCTCGATGGTGCGCACGTCGAGTTCGCGCGGCAGATTGCCAATCCTATTGGCGTGAAGATCGGCCCGACGACGTCGCCCGACACCGCCGTCGCATTGCTGGAAAAGCTTGACCCAGAGCGAATTCCAGGTCGAATGATGTTCGTCGCCCGTATGGGCGCCGAGCGGGTTCGCGACGTGCTGCCGGCCATCATCGAGAAGGTCACCGCGACGGGTGCCGACGTCATCTGGAGTTGTGACCCGATGCACGGCAACACCATCGAGTCGGCAAGCGGCTACAAGACGAGGCACTTCGACGACATCGTCGAAGAGGTCACCGGATTCTTTGAAGTGCACCAGGAACTCGGCACAATCCCTGGTGGAGTACACGTCGAGCTCACCGGCGAAGACGTCACCGAATGCCTCGGCGGGGCCGACGACATCGTCGACGCCAACCTCGGCGACCGCTACGAGACCGCGTGCGACCCTCGTTTGAACGTCGGCCAATCGCTTGAGCTCGCGTTCCTCGTCGCGTCAATGCTTCAAGAAGGACGACGCGCGCGCGAGGTGCGGTAGCCCGCGTCGCCAGCTCGAAGCGCGGTAGCCGGAGCGCCCGCGCCGTCAGTGGATTCGCGCTATTCGCCTGATTTGACGGGAAATTTCGCCACTCAAGTTCACTCGTTCGCCACTCAAGGTCGTAGCGCGATGCGTTTGCCATACGCAATACTTCAGCGCCGCCTACGCACTTGGGGGATTCGATGCACGTCCGTCGGGCTGTCGTTGCCGTTGCCGCCGCTGCCT
>JAICYF010000090.1 GCA_025934355.1 Acidothermaceae bacterium | reverse complement strand
CGCCGCCAGCACGCTGCTCGCCGTGACGCACGAGATCGCGTGCTCGGTGCTTCTGCCGCCGAAGACAACGGCGACGCGTGGCTTGTGAGAGACGGGTTCGTCGGTGCTGCCCACGCGCAGACCCTATCCGGCTACCCAGCCACGCACACTCAGTGACCGTGTCGCTCGGACTTGGTGGCGCGCGTCATGAGCCGAGTCACGCCGTCGCTCGGCCGCAGGTTCTCGTACAGAACGGCCACCACGACCTCGGTGATCGGCACGTCGATGTCGTGTTTGCGAGCGAGCTCCAAAATCGACTTGGACGACGCGACGCCCTCAGCCGTCGTCGTCGTCGCACTCAACGCGTCGTCGACGCTCATCCCGGCCCCGAGCCGCACACCCACACTGTGGTTGCGCGACAAGGGGCTCGCGCACGTGGCCACGAGATCGCCGAGGCCGGCGAGCCCGGCGAACGTCATGGGATCGGCACCCAACGCCACGCCAAGTCGAGCGGTCTCGGCCAATCCGCGGGTGACTAACGACGCTTTCGCGTTGTCGCCGAGCTGCATGCCGTCGGCGATGCCAACCGCCAGGGCGATGACGTTTTTGAGCGCCCCGCCAAGCTCGCATCCGACGACGTCGGTGTTCGTGTACGGCCGGAAGTACGGCGTCTGCGACGCGGCCTGCAGCAGTTTCGCCTGCTCAGGCGACGAAGACGCGACGACGGCGGCACTTGGACGACGCTCGGCGATTTCGCGCGCCAGGTTGGGACCGGTCACGACCGCGACCCGGTCTGCGGGCACGTCGGCGACTTCTCGGATGACCTCCGTCATGCGCTTGGTCGTGCCGAGCTCGACGCCTTTGATGAGGCTCACCAGCAGCGAATCCCGGGGCAGCAGGGGCGCCCACCGCGCGAGGTTTGCGCGCAGCGTCTGCGCAGTGACGGCGAGGACGACGAAGTCGGCGCCCGCGAGCGCCTCGCTTGGTTCGACGGTGGCGCGCACCCGCTCGGGGAGTACGATTCCAGGCTGATACCAGGGGTTTTCGTGGGTGTCGTTGACGGCGTCGACGATGTCAGCGCGCCGGGCGCACAATGTGACGTCGGTGCCGGCGTCGGCGAGCACCACCGCAAACGCCGTGCCCCACGACCCGGCTCCGAACACGGCCGCCTTGGTCACGCCGCACCCGTCGGAGCTTCGTCGACGGCCGCAGTGCCTGCCGGCACGAAGAAGCCACTGGGCGGGTCTTCTGCTCGAAGCTCGCCAAGCAGGTTCTTGACCTCGGTCATCAGAAGGTCAGTGACCTCCCGCAAGGTCTCGTTCGTCGGCCCGTTTCCTTGACTGGGCCGATTCCGATACGACGAGAGGTCGACCGGGCGCCCGGCGATCGCCTGCACCTTCTTGCGTGGGAAAAGACTAGGCCGCTTGGACTTGTACGCCAGAATGCGATGAGCCCCCCAGTGCGCGACCGGGATCACCGGAACGTCGCACGCGAGGGCTAGCCGGGCCACGCCGGTCTTGCTCGCCATCGGCCACAGGTTGGGATCGCGCGTGCAAGTGCCTTCGGGATAGATGATGACGAGTTCGCCCGCGGCGAGGGCGGCTTCGGCGTCGCGCAACGAGTTGGCCGCCTCTCGCGTGCGGCGGTAGACCGGGATTTGGCCGCCCTTGCGCAACGCGGCGCCGACGACCGGCACCTTGAACAACTCGAACTTTGCCAAGTAACGCGGAATCCGTCTGGCGCCGTCATACATCGCGTGTGCCAACGTCAGCGGGTCGAGCACCGTGACGTGGTTCGCGACGATGATCACACCGCCGTCGCGAGGGATGTTCTCCATGCCGCGCCATTCCGGCTTCGTGAGCGCCCACAACAAGGGCTTGACCACGAACGCGAGCACGCGGAACCAACCGCGATGGCGACCGGGGCGCACCAGGCGACCTCCTGCGACTCAATCCCGATGCTGGCAACGAATGCCCCCAGTGTCCCGTGCGACCGCCTCTGCTGTCGAACCGGGTCGAACACCGCAGCGCCGCCGTCGAACGCGGTGAGGCCGGGATCCGCCAGGATCCCGGCCTCACGTTCGCGCTTTTGCTAGTTCGTCAGGACCTCTTGGCCGCGCGCTTCGTCGCGGTCTTACGGCCTGCGGACTTTGCCGGCGACTTCTTCGCCGCCGACTTGCGCGCCGGCGCCGCCTTCTTCGCGGTGGCCTTGGTAGCGCGCTTCGCGGGCGCGGCCTTCTTGGTCGCGCGCGCCGCCGTCGCCTTCTTAGCCGCGGCCTTCTTGGCCGTGGCCTTCTTGGCCGTGGACTTCTTCGCTGCCGCCTTCTTGCCAGCGGTCTTCTTGCCGGCTGTCGCCGACGCGCCCGCGGCACGACCACGAGCCGGCGCCGCCTTGGCGGGCGCGGCCTTCGCTGGGCCGAGCTTGGTTGCGCCGCTGACAACGGCCTTCAGTTGCGTGCCGGCCCGGAACTTCGGCACCGACGTCTTCTTCACCTTGACCCTCGCGCCAGTCGCTGGGTTACGCGCCATTCGCGCGGCCCGCTCGACCTTCTCGAAGATGCCGAAGCCGGTGATGGCCACTTTCTCGCCACGCGCCACCGTACGGGTGATCGTGTCGATGACAGCTTCGACTGCTTCGTTTGCGGTTCGCTTGTCGCCGAGGCGACCGGCGATGGAGTCGATTAACTCCGCCTTGTTCACATGCCCCTCCGGAGGATGTCGTCGAGCCCATACTCGACTCGGGGCGAACTTAGGCCCCAACACGCCGCAAAACAACGACCTGGGCCCAAGAATTTTCCTTGTGTCGCCTGACAAACCGGTGTTCAACGAGGCCGCCGGAGGCGGCTACCCCGCGCCGTCCGGGCTGTTCACAACCTTTGTCGGCTTGCGAATAAGCCGCCGACCGCCCCGACTTCGCTTATCTGACAGCGAAATTGGGGCGGCCGGCGGGCAAGGGCGGCCTTGTGTTCAGCCAGGTCGGTCAGTCTGCGGCAGCCAGCGTGCGCGGCTTCCAGGCTGGCCGCGACTGCTCAAAAATTTCCACCTCTTCGGCGTGGCGAAGAGTGAGTCCGATGTCGTCGAGACCCTCCATCAGCCGCCAGCGGGTGTAGTCGTCGATCTCGAAGGGCAGCACGACATCGGCGTATCGCACTTCGCGTTCGACGAGGTCGACGGTGACAGCCGTGGTCGGATCTTCTTCAACCGCCTGCCACAGTCTTTCGACGTCAGATTCGGGCAACAACACGGTCAGGAGACCGCCTTTGAGCGAGTTGCCGCGGAAGATGTCGCCGAACCGCGGCGAAATCACCGCCTTGAAGCCGTAGTTCTGCAATGCCCACACGGCGTGTTCGCGTGATGACCCAGTGCCAAAATCGGCACCGGCGACGAGCACGTCGGCGCCCGCGTACTCGGGTCGGTTGAGAACGAAACCAGGGTCTTGCCGCCAAGCGGCGAACAAGCCGTCTTCGAATCCGGTGCGGGTGACGCGCTTGAGATAAACGGCGGGGATGATCTGGTCGGTGTCAACGTTGCTGCGGCGCAGCGGAACGGCCCGACCCGTGTGCGTGGTGAACTTCTCCATTGTCGGAAAGCCTTTCGTGTGTCGTCGGTCGGGTCAGTCGAGGTCGGACGGCGCCGACAACCGGCCCCTGACCGCGGTCGCGGCCGCGACCAGCGGCGAGACCAGGTGGGTGCGTCCACCCTTTCCTTGCCGACCTTCGAAGTTGCGGTTTGAGGTCGACGCCGAACGCTCGCCGGGCGCGAGTTGATCGGGGTTCATACCAAGGCACATCGAGCAGCCTGCGCTGCGCCATTCAGCGCCCGCTTCAACGAACACGCTGTGCAGACCCTCCGACTCAGCCTGTTGCTTGACGGCCATCGAGCCTGGGACGACGAGAACCCGCACACCGTCAGCGACCTTGCGGCCCTTCAGCACAGCGGCCGCCGCCCGGAGGTCTTCGATCCGACCATTTGTGCACGAGCCGAGGAAAACGGTGTTGACCTCGATGTCGCGCAGCTTGGTTCCTGGTCGCAATCCCATGTACTCCAGCGCGCGCTCGGCAGACGCCCGCTCAGCGTCGTCAACGATCGTCGATGGATCTGGCACGCTCGCGCCAAGCGGAGCGCCCTGACCGGGATTCGTGCCCCACGTGACGAAAGGCGTGAGGTCCGAGGCGTCGATGACGACCTCAGCGTCGAATGTCGCATCGTCGTCGGTGACGAGAGTGCGCCAATACGCGACCGCGGCGTCCCAGTCGGCGCCTGACGGCGCGTGCTGTCGGCCTTTCAGATAAGCGAACGTCGTCTCGTCGGGCGCGATCATGCCGGCCCTGGCGCCCGCCTCGATCGACATGTTGCAGATCGTCATGCGGGCTTCCATCGACAGCGCGCGGATCGCCTCGCCGCGGTACTCGATCACATAGCCCTGACCACCGCCGGTGCCGATTTTCGCGATGAGCGCCAGGATGATGTCCTTGCTCGTGACGCCGTCGGGAAGCGTGCCGTTCACGGTGATCGCCATGGTCTTCGGCCGGTACTGCGGCAACGTCTGCGTCGCCAGCACATGCTCTACCTCGCTGGTGCCGATGCCGAACGCCAGCGCGCCGAACGCGCCATGCGTGGAGGTGTGTGAGTCGCCGCAGACGATGGTCGTGCCGGGTTGGGTGAGACCCAACTGCGGACCGATGACATGCACGACGCCCTGCGAGGCGTCGCCCATGCGGTGCAGCCGGATGCCGAAGTCGGCGCAGTTCTTGCGCAACGTCTCAACCTGCGTGCGCGACACGATGTCGGCGATCGGCTGGTCGATGTTGACGGTCGGCACATTGTGGTCTTCTGTGGCGATCGTCAGATCAGGACGACGAACGGCCCGGCCGGCGAGTCGGAGACCGTCGAACGCTTGTGGGCTCGTCACCTCGTGAACGAGGTGCAAGTCGATGTACAGCAGGTCGGGCTCGCCCTCGGCGCTGCGTACGACGTGCTCCTGCCAGATCTTCTCGGCCAGCGTGCGACCTTTATCAGCCACTGTCCGTCACCCTTCCGCGGTTACTTGCTCCTCGACACTTGCGTCTTGAATAATGAGACGGCAGTATCAGTACATGGACGAGTCTAGCGGTGTCGGCGTCGTCGACAAGTCAGTTGCCATACTTTCCGCGCTGGAGGCCGGTCCGGCGTCCCTTGCCACGCTCGTGACCCTCACCGGTATGCCGCGGCCGACCGCCCACCGATTGGCGGTGGCGTTGGAGCGGCACCGGTTGGTGAGCCGAGACTCGGAGGGCCGATTCACCCTCGGCCCGCGCCTCGCCGAGCTGGCGGGCGCCGGCGCGCAGGATCGTTTGATCACGGTCGCCAATCCCGTGCTGGCGCGATTGCGCGACGCCACCGGAGAGAGCACTCAGTTGTACCGACGCCAGGGCGACATGCGGGTCTGTGTGGCCGCGGCCGAACTGCCCTCAGGCCTGCGTAACACCGTGCCGATCGGCACCCGCTTGCCCCTGACGGCCGGGTCGGCCGCGCAGGTGCTGCTCGCCTGGGAGGAGCCGGAGCGGCTGCACAAAGGCGTCGCGGTCGCGGTGTTCACGACGACGACGCTGGCCAAAGTCCGTCGGCAAGGTTGGGCAATGAGCGTCGCCGAGCGGCAGCCCGGAGTCGCGTCGGTCTCGGCGCCTGTGCGATCCCCCGCCGGTCGAGTGATCGCCGCTGTGTCAGTCTCCGGACCCATCGAGCGACTCACCCGCAACCCGGGTCGGTTGCACGCGCGCGCTCTCGTCTCGGCGGGTGACGCGATCAGCCGCGCGCTGCAGCGGGCGAGCTCGTGAGGCCACGAATTCGTTAGCTGGACGTCGCCGAACCCAGCTGCACCGAAGCGGTGACCCGCTGACCGCCTCGGGTGTAGGTGACGCTGACAGTGGAGTTCGGTACCGCCGCGTGCGTCGCGGCGATCAGCGAGTCGGCGTCGACAACCGTTCGGTCGCCGAACTTCACCAAGATGTCACCGGCCTTGATGCCCGCCTTGTCAGCAGGCCCGCCGGCGGTCACCGACACGATCTTCGCACCGTTAGGGGTGTGCAATGTCGAGTCGATGGAGTCGTTGACTCCGATGCCGATGACGGCGTGGCTGGCATGGCCGCTCTGCTGCAGCTCGGTGATGACTCGCTTCGCTTCTTTGATCGGGATGGCGAAACCCACACCGATGTTGCCCGACTGGCCACTCTGTTGCTGGTCGAGTGTCGCGATCGCGGTGTTGATTCCGATCACCTGACCGGACATGTCGACCAACGGCCCGCCTGAGTTTCCAGGGTTGATCGCGGCATCGGTTTGAATGGCGTCGAGCACCGTTGGCGTGCTGCTATTGCCCGAGCCGTTGCAGTTTTGCGTGCACACCGGGCGGTTGAGCGAGCTGATGATGCCCGACGTCACCGTGTTGGAAAGGCCAAGCGGAGAGCCGACGGCGACCACTTCTTGCCCGACGACGATCGTCGCGTTCTGCGCAAACGTCGCCGGATGAAGTCCGTTGACGTCGGACGCTTTGATGACGGCGAGGTCGGACGTCGGGTCACGACCGACGATCGACGCCTTCGCGGTGTTGCCGTCGCTAAACGTCACGGCGATTACGCCGCCGGACGCCGCCGCTTCGACGACGTGGTTATTCGTGACGATCTGACCGTCGGAACTCAAGACGATGCCGGTGCCTTCGTCCTGCTCGTTTGAACCGGTGACGATGATCGACACAACCGACGGCAACAGCGATTGCGCGACTTGCGCCGACGAGCCGGCCGGGAGGCTTGCGACCACAGTGGGCGCCGCGTTGCCGTCGGAGTTCAGCGAGTCGTTCGACGACGCGGGCTTGGCGTCGGAGTCGTGCGTCGCGGCGACGACGCCGCTTCCGACACCCGCGCCGACCAATGCGGCGACCACAGCGACCAACAGCAACGACGGCAAGCCGTGCGGACGACGCTCCCGCCTCGTGGCGCCGCCGGCCATGACCGGCTGACCAAATCCGCTTTGCCATGACGCCGGTTGCGACGGCTGCTCCGACGGCCGGCCGAACGACGGCTCGTCGTAGGCCGGCTGCCCGTAAGCCGGCTGCGCATAGGGCGACGACGGCCCGAACGCCGGGTCCTGCGACGCTGGCAACCCGTAGGTGGGTTGGCTATATCCGGACGACGGGCTCGCCTGCCCCCGGCTCGCGTCGTCCGGCCTCGCGTCGTCCGGGCTCGACCCTGGCGACGCTGGCGACGTTGCTGCCGCGGCGGGTTCAGCAGGTCGGGCCCACCACGTCGGTGAGTCGGCCGGCTGGGCGGGCTGCGCCGGCTGGTCGGGCTCACTCGGCTGCATGGCCTCACTCGGCTGCGTGGGCTCACTCGGCGGCGGGTAGCCGTTCCGCGGCGTGGGCTCGATCGGTTGGGTGTGATCGAGCGGTTGCGTGGCGTCCCACCGCTGCTCGTCTGCTGGCCGTTCTTCGTCGGTCATGTGGCTGACGCTCCCGCATCATGCTGTGCTTTCGCTGAGTCAGGGCCGATGTCCTCGGCGCGGTCGAACCAACCGAGCGCGGCCGGTTCGGCCGACTCGGCCGCGAGCGGCCGGCCAGGCAGGTCAAGCACCATCAACGCTCCGCCGCTGCTCGCCCGACCTGCGGACACGCTACCGGCATGCCGTTCGGCGGCCTGACGGACGATCGCCAGGCCGAGCCCCGAGCCAGGCATCGCACGGGCGTTGGTGGACCGATAGAACCGATCGAAGACGTGTGGCAAGTCGGCGTCGGCGATGCCGGGACCCTCGTCTTCGACGATGAGCCGGCCGTCGGCCAACCGCACCCGCACTCGACCGTCGGGCGGACTCCATTTCACCGCGTTGTCGAGCAAGTTGGTGACCGCTCGCTCGAGGGTGGAGGCCTCGCCATGGACGATCCAGGGCTCAAGCTCGACCTCGAACCGCACGTCTGGCCCGCGGCGCCGCGCCCGCTCGACCGCCCGCTCGATCACCGCGACGAGGTCGACGTCGTCAAAGGTCGCGCTCGGCGCCTCATCGCGGGCTAACTCGACGAGGTCGGCGACCAACCCCGACAACTCCTCAAGCTGTGCTCGGACGTCGACCATCAGCGCCCGCCGATCAGCCGGTGACAACCCGCGCTCGCCCGCCTGGTCGCTTTGGGCGAGCAGATCGAGATTCGTGCGCAGGCTGGTCAACGGGGTGCGCAGCTCATGACCCGCGTCGGCCACCAATTGCCGCTGTCTCGTGCGTGAGACGTCGAGCGCGACAAGCATCGAATTGAAGCTCGTGGCCAGCCGGCCCAACTCGTCGTCGCTGTGAATGTCGATCGGCTCGAGCTGACCGGTGCGCGCGATCTCCTCAGTGGCCTGGGTCAACCGCTCGACAGGCCGCAAACCGGCGCGGGCGACGATGAGACCGGCGATGGCGGCCAGCGCGATCCCCGCCACACCGACAGAGAGCAACACGACGCCGAGATGCTCAAGCGTCGTGGTCGTCTCGGTCATCGAACGTGCGAGGACAACGGCTTCGCCCGGGCCGCAATGGACGGCCGCGATGCGGTACTGAATGCCATCGACGGTCAAGGTGCGAATGGACGACGAGGGACTGCCCTGCGCGACCGTGAGCTCGGGACCTTTGATCAGCGGATGGGCGAAGTCGTTGTCTTGCGTGGAGCCGTAAACATTGCCGTCAGACGACACGAAGAAGACCTTGTTCTCCGCGGTCAACAAGAACAGCGTCGACTGATCGAACTGCGTTGACTGAGGATCGAGCTGAAGGTCGGCGGCCGCGTTCGCCCGTGACTTCAGCGACGAGTCGAGCTGATGAAACAGCTCAACGCGCATGGTCAAGTACGCCGCCAGCGAGACGACAGCGACCGCGAAGGCGGCGGTTGCGGCCGCCAGAATCGACACTCTGGCCCGCAGCGTCGGCCCGACGACACCGTGCAGCCTGTCGGCGAGTCGTCCCACCTGGGGCGGCGAGATCACGACGGCAGCTCGCGCAAAGAGTAACCGACGCCACGGACGGTGTGGATCAGCCGAGGTTCCCCTTCGGCTTCGAGCTTGCGGCGCAGATACCCGACGTACACCTCAAGTGAATTCGCCGTCGTCGGGAAGTCGTAACCCCACACTTCTTCGAGAATCTGGCCGCGTTCCAGCACCTGTCGCGGATGCCGCATCAGTAACTCGAGCAGATGAAACTCGGTGCGGGTCAACGTGATCGATCGCTTGCCGCGCCAGACCTCGCGGGTGCCGAGGTCGAGCACCAAGTCGGAGAACTTCAACTGCTGATTCGCGTCAGGACCGGCCAGGGTGCGACGCAGCAACGCGCGCAACCGGGCGAGCAGTTCATCGAGCGCGAACGGCTTCACGAGATAGTCGTCGGCCCCGGCGTCGAGACCGCTCACCCGGTCGGCGACCGACTCCCGGGCTGTGAGCATCAACACTGGGATGTCTTCGCCCGCAGCCCGCAGCCGTCGGCACGTCTCCAAGCCGTCGAGCCCCGGCATCATCACGTCGAGGATCACCGCCTCCGGCCGGCGCAGGGCGATCGCGGTGAGCGCTCGCTGACCGTCCTCGGCGAGTTCGACCTCGTAGCCGTTGAACGCCAGCGACCGGCGCAGGGAGTCCCTGACGCCGGGGTCGTCGTCGACAACGAGAACGCGCACGGATCAAGTTTGCCCGGTGTCGCTGAATGAATCCTGAGTGACCGCTGAGCGCGACCCACTGTAGATCGCCAACACGTCGTCGATCAGGTCTGCTTGGTCGGCCGTCTTGTCGGGCCGGTAGCGCAGCACGCGGGCAAATCGCAGGGCCACCCCACCGGGATAACGCGGGCTGCGCTGCACGCCGTCGAACGCGATCTCGACCACCATCTCGGGCCGTACGTAGACGGTGTAGGAGTCGCGATGGGTTTCTCGGTCAAGGAATTCGCGGGTTTGCCAGGCCAGCGTTTCGTCGGTGAGGCCTTTGAAGGTCTTGCCGAGCATGACAAATCCGCCACTTGAATCACGTGCGCCAAGGTGCAGGTTCGACAGCGTGCCCCTTCTGCGGCCGTGCCCCCACTCCGCCGCCAGCACCACGAGGTCGAGGGTGTGGCGCGGCTTGACCTTCACCCAGCCGGCACCGCGTCGTCCGGCCTGGTAGGGAGCGGCGAGCGACTTCAGCACCACGCCCTCGTGGCCTCGCGCGATGGCGTCGGCGAAGAATTCGGCCGCGATGCCAGGGTCGTCCGTGACCAGGCGGGGGACGCGAAGATCGGCCGGGACGACGTGCTCAAGCTCGCGCTGGCGCTGCTGCGCCGGCAGCTTCAACAACGGCTCGCCGTTGAGGTGGAGGACGTCGAACACCAACACGGCCAACGGGATCTTTTGCCGCAGTTGGTCGACGGACAACTTGCTGCTCGTGCGGGCCGCGGTCTCCTGAAAGGGGCGCGCGCGACCTCGCTCGTCGAGAGCGATCGCCTCGCCGTCCAAGACGACGTCTCGCACGTCGAGGGCGGCGATTGCGTCGACGATCTCGGGCACCCGCTCGGTGATGTCGTCAAGGGTGCGAGTGAAGACGCTGATTCGCTCGCCAGAACGGTGGGCCTGCACCCGGATTCCGTCGAGCTTCCACTCCACCGCGACACGCGTCGCGCCAAGCTTTTCCATTGCGGCGGCCACACTCGGTGCGGATTGCGCCAGCATCGGTTGCACCGCGCGGCCGACCTGCAAGTCAATGGTGGCTAGCCCAGCGGCGCCTTGCGCCGCGGCGACCGTCGCCACCGCCGGCAGCTCACCCCGCAGCATCATCGCCTGTCGGACGTCGACGAGCGGGATGTCGTAAGCCTTCGCGATGGCGTCGGTCATCACACCGTCGAGCGCACCTTGTCGAAGTTCCCCAATCGCAAGCATTCGCAGGAAGTCTTGCTCGTCGGCGGTCGCGGCCGCGAAAAGCTTTGACAGCAGTGTGGCGCGGGCGGCCTGTGATCCGGCGCCTGCAGCGGCCGCGATGCGCTCGAACGCGTCGTCGACGTCGCGAAGCATGAGAACGGAGTCGACCGCCGGCGGCGGTAAGTCGCGCAGCGACGCCCATCCGACGCCAGTGCGGCGTTGCCGCAACTCACCAGACAAGTACGCGACCACCACCGCCACATCGTCGGTTGGCGTCGTTCGCAGCAGGTCGGCGATGAGCACTACTTTGCGCGAGCGCGCCGCGGTCGCCCCGACGGCGCGTGAGACGTCGACAACCGCCGACAACCGGGTGGGCGCCGCATTCTCCATGCGGGGATTCTGACCGAAATGGCTGACGCTTACCTCATCGCGCGGGTGTGCTCATGCGCGCGTCGGGCTCAGGGAGCACGATG
>JAICYF010000087.1 GCA_025934355.1 Acidothermaceae bacterium | reverse complement strand
GCGGCGAGTCCCCGTAATCTGTCATTTCCATCAGTTCAGCGGGAAGAAATCGAAAATCTTGAACAGGCTGCTCACCCGCAGAATTGACCGGATGCTCGCCGTATCCGATTGGGTGCGCGACGAGTGGGTTGCTCACGGCGTATCACCGGCGCGTATAACGACCGTGTACAACGGGATCGACCCTGACGAATACCCGATCGGCGGCTTGAAGGAGCGTGCTGAGGCGCGAGCCGAGCTGGGCCTCGCGCAGGACGCATATGTCGTCTTGTACTGCGGCCGACTGGAGGCCGCCAAAGGGGTCGAGGTGCTGTTGCGAGCGTGGCGGCAGGTCGTGGAGGCGCGCGCAGATGCGACGCTGCTCATGGTCGGCTCCGGCGTCGAAGCGTACGAACGGGAGCTGGTGCGCCAAGCGACGGGCCTTCCTGTGATGTGGCTACCACGTCGACGCGATGTCGTGCTGCCTATGCACGCTGCGGACGTCGCCGTGCTGCCCTCGAATTGCGATGAGAGCTTCGGTCGTGTCGTCATCGAGGCGATGGCGACAGGCCGGCCGGTCGTGGCGACAAAAGACGGCGGATTACCCGAGATTCTGATCGATCGGTTCCAGCGGTTCCTCGTGGAAAAGTATGACGCCCAAGGGCTCTCAGAAACGCTTCTGTCGCTGGCTGACTGGCGCATGACGGAGCCAACCCTCGCTGCGGAATGTCGTGCACACGTCGAGCGACATTTTACGATCGAAGCCATGCTCGATCGTCTCGAGGCGATATTTACCGCGGAGATTGCACGGAAGAATCGAGTTCGGCCATCGTCGCCTCGCCGCGGATAGCGTTATCGCTGCCTGTGGCGGCGTCCTTCGTCAAGGCCGCAGTTTCGGCCGATTTTGCGGCCGAGCTGACGATGTGTCGGATCAGCTCGCGCCGCGCGTTGACGCGCATCAGCGCATGATCGATGTCGTCGGCCGGGTTGATGTCGACCGCCCTCCCCTGGGCCTGAAGCCGCCGCATCGCGTCAAGACCGCGCTTTTTGCGGAAGCCTGCCCAGTCAGGAGGAGACAGTGTCACCTCGACGCGAGCGCCTGTTCGTGCGAGCCTGACGAGCACAGGCTCTGGACACTGGGCCAGCCCCGCCCGCGCCGCCCAAACGACAAGACGGTACGGCGCTCTGGTTCTGGCAGCGTCACGCCACTTGCGGGGGATCGGCCGAATCCTCAAGAAGGTGTCAATTGGGCGCTGGCCGTCAACTCGCAGCGCTGGTTGCGATGAGGGCGGTGCGGCGGCGTGGACTCCCTTCCTCGTCCATCTGGTGAAGTTCACGAGCCAGACCATGCGGAGTTTTGTTGGGGCAGAAGCCGCCAGAGCCCATGCTCCTGAACATGAACCAACGGCGCAAAGCCAGTTGCTGCTCGGCCACGCCGCGATGCTCTCGATGAGCGCGCCCACCTCATGGCGAATCGCGGGTGTATACACGTGCGCATCGTGGTTGTTGACTGGCACGGCACCGCTGTCACCGGCACCCGTTCTGTCGAATCGGACTGTCATCAGACCGGACGCGGCCGCCGCTCGCGCCAACTCAACCCATGCGCGTCTCGGGCCGATGTGATGTTCCGCCGCGACGTTCGTGCAGATCAGCGTCCCATAGATAGGCGACCCGGCTGGCTCGGTGACGATGCCGAAGCCATCGCCATCCTTGAGCCACACGAACCGCTCGGTGGTCACGTGCGATCCGTCAATGGCGACGATCGCGCGCTCCTCCAACTCGGCCTCTATAGGTGAAAGCCGAACCTGTGAGTACGGCGCCGCGACGAAGTCGCGGATTGATCTGACGGTAGCGACTGGCACGCGGGTTGCAAAACTGGGTCGATGCAACAAAGCGTCCTGCTCGGCCGCGAGCTCGAATGAGCATGAGGGATGCGACCGCAGCTCCGATATCGCGGCAGATGACTCGTCTCCGGGCCGTGCGAGCAGCAAGTATTGCGTCGTGGCACCGCCGCTGCCGATCCTCTCAACGACATCGTCAAGCCGCAGTGCCCCGAGTGCTGCGGCCGTCGCCGCGTCGTATAGATACCCGCCGGCTTCCTTACTGCCATCGACGTGTGCGTCAGGCGGACCGGACTCCATGGTCTGGAGCGCCTGCTGCTGGCGAAGAAAATGCCGACCGCTCAGGCATGGATCCCACAGAACTGTAACGAGCGGATCGCAGGCAGGCGCGACCGAGGCGGCAAGGAGGGCGCCAAGCCGCAGACCCACGAGGGACACGTTGCCGCAATTCCATGAGTTGGCGAACCGCACGGCCGCCTCAACGCCACGCCGCCACACCTCGACGTAGCTATCAGCAGATCGAGGGTCCGCAGAGTCGCCGGTGCCTGCGTAGTCGAATCGCAATACCGCTAAGCCGGCTTGCGCCAGTTCGTCGGCCAGTACTCGCAAGGTTGGGTAACTGAGCGTCAGTTCGTCGCCGAGCGGTGGGCACAGCACGACGGCGCCTCGAGCGTGCCACGAATCGCGGGCATGTATCCAGCCAGCAAGTGGCCCGTCGGGGCTCTCAAACCACGTCGGACGCGCCGTTACAGCCGTACTCAAGACTGAGATCCACTCTCTCGCTTGTTCAGGTCGTTAGACCGCATGACAGGGAACCGCCACTCGCGGGCCGCGACATCGTATCGCGTCACGAGCTGCCTATTATCGCTGCTCACCTGCGGGTGATGATCAGATCGAGGGCAGTTCATTCGAGCGCCAGCGCTCTTTCTTCCGCCGGGGTGGTCCCACCGTGCGCAAGCGTGCCGTCGCCAACCGTCGTCGAGCTTACTTCGGCCACCTGCTTGGCGGCGAGCTCTTCTGGGGTGTGTGTCCAGTACATCGCGCGCAGTTCAGTGACGAGCCGGCGAAGCCATCGCCCTCCGACGATCACGTATACAGCGAGCCCGGTCGCGACGCCGGTGATCAGACGAAGGGCCGAGTTGTCGAACATCGAGGCGACGCCGAAGGCAGCCAGGCCGCCGGCTGCCGCGGCGATCGCCGGCCTTGTCAGACTTACGCCTATCCAGGCCAGGCCTACGCGTCCGTGGCGATGCACAGTGATCAAGAAGAGAGGGGTCACAACAACCAAAACGACGAGCGCATGCGCAACTCCTGCGCCTGCGATGCCCCAGCGATGAACGCAGAAGTACATGGTTGGCGCAAGTGCGACCATCCACGCGAGCCTGATCGCAAGCAGTCGTCGCGTCATGCCGAGTGTGATGATCAGGTCGGAAAACAACACAAGGACGACCTGTGTTGCGCCGAACAACCCCAGCACGACCAGAGCAGTCGAAGCGGGTGCCCACCGAGACCCGTAGATCGTGCTGATCAGCGGCCCCGGGACGGCCGCGAATAGCGCGAAGACTGGAAAAGCTGCTGCGGCTACAGCCGCCAGGCCTGCGCGGAGATGAATCCGCAACTGGTCGGGGTCGTCACGTACCCTCGACAGCGTCGGGAGCGTGACGCTCATCAATATCGCGCTGAAGATGTTCAGCGGCCATCCTGAAATGTTAAACGCCAGATTGTAGAGACCCAACAGGGCCTCGCCATGTGCGCGGGTTATCACAAAGGTGTCAATGTTCGAGGTGGCCAAGATGACCGCGTTAGACATCACCAATGGCAAGCCGAACGACAGTAGGTGCTTGGCTTCGTGCCAGTTGAACCTCGGCCAGTATCGCTCGGGGGCGCACCGAACCCTGATGACGACGCTGACCAGTTGACCCGCGACGCGCGAAAACGCGAGACCCATCAAAGGGTGGCCAGCTCGAACGAAGATGAGGAGGACGGCGGTCGAGACCACCAGAAACGCGGCGTCGGCGATGAGCTGTTGACGCTGCATGTAGTCGCGCGACAGTAGAGCATTCGGGACCGCGACGACGCTCGACAACAGAATCGTCAACGATAGAACCCTTACGGCACCCGTCGCTTCCGTCGAGTGAAACGCCCCGGCGAGAACCGGGGCGGTGAGAGCCATTAACGCGGTCAGCAGAGTGCTCATCACCAACGTGATCGAGAACACTGTCGGCGCGATGTCCTTTGTACGTTCCGGCTCTCGAACAATCGCAGAACTCACGCCGACGTCGTTAAGGCTTCCGACGATGGCATAGATGGTCATCGCGACAGCGAACGCCCCGAACTCCTTGGGCGCGACAAGTCGGGCAAGCAGGATATTGACGCTGAAATTGATGAACCGAAGCGCACCAGCGTTGGCGGCGCTCCACAGCGCGCCCGTCCCAACACGTCGTCCGAGTGCCCCAGTCACTGAAGAAGCGTAGCTTGCGTGGCGGCATCGCGGGCGGTGATCGGCTTAGTCCGCTTCGCCGCATCCATCCCGGTCGCTGACCCCGAGTGCGTGTTGTCGCGACCGTTGCGAAACCGACAGTTTTCGGTCGCTTGTATAGGCACTTCGAACCGCAATCGGTTAACCCGAAAGGCCGATTGACCGCTAATCGTTTCGGCCGAGGGTCTCAGGCCTTAGTGTTGGGCCGATCGCAGCATCGCTGGTATGGCGAGTGGGTGGGGATTGCCATGGGTGGGACTCTGACGCGCGTATCTTCGTCGCTTCGTTGGTTGACGTGGTTCAAGCGACTAGGCCCCGCCGGGGTCGCTGCCGCCGTCATCGCCGCTGGCCTCATGATCGTGAGCGCGTCGCCTGCGCACGCGGCAACCTGCACCTCCTCCTCGCTCTACGTCGTCGCCCACGAGGACGACGCGTTGCTCTTCCAGAGCCCGGCGCTAGTCCAAGACATCGCGAGTGGTAGGTGTGTCCGCCACATCACCATCACAGCGGGCGATGCGGGGATGAACGCCTCGTATTACCAGAGCCGCGAGCAGGGAACGATGCTCGCCTTCGCGCAGATGGCGGGCGTGCCGTCAACCTGGACGATGTCGACTGACAACGTGGCCGGGACGCCGATACTCATGGCGACACTCGTCAATCGTCCGGAGATATCGCTGCTATTTATGCGTCTTCCCGACGGTGCTCAAAGTGGCGACGGCACATCCACGTACGGCAATCAGAGCTTGTGGAAACTGTGGAGTGGCGCTATTCCTTCGATAACTGCTGACGACGGGTCGGCAACGTATTCGAGGCAAGGACTAATTGACGCTCTGGGTGCGCTGATCAACGAGTTCAAACCCCAACGCATCGCAGCGCAAGATTACTTGACATCTTCTGGCGGTCGCGACAACTCCGACCACGAATCAACCGCGTACTTTACGGTCGCCGCGAACGCCGAATACACGCAGCCACACGTGTTGGTGTCGTACAAAGGCTACGGCACCAGCGATCAGGCCGCGAACGTGAGTGGGCCGTTGTTGGCGCTGAAGGAGAATGCCTTTTACGCGTACGGCACCAGCGACTCCGAGGTATGTTCGAGCGCTGAAAGCTGTAACAACACGGCGTACGACGGCTGGTTGCAACGTCAATACGTCGTCGGATCGATCGCGACGGGCGTCATGGCCGACGCTGGCTACCGGCAGACGGTCGCTGCAGGCTCGACGGTGCAACTCGATGGTTCGGCCAGCTCCGACCAGTATTCGGGTGGATTGACATACGGGTGGCAGCAGCTGTCCGGTCCAGCGGTGACGCTGTCGAGCGCCTCGGCGGTTCAGCCGACGTTCGTGGCACCAGCTGCTGCGGGAACATTGACGTTTTCTCTTCAGGTAGCAGACGGGTCGTCCGTGAGTGCGGCTGACACGGTGACGATCGTGGTGGGGGACGGCGGCTCAGGCGGATCTCCGTCTCCGACACCGTCCCCCACGCCGACACCGACACCGTCTCCGACACCGTCCCCCACGCCGACACCGACACCGTCGCCGACTCCGACTCCGACTCCGACACCCACGCCGTCGCCGTCGCCGTCGCCGGTGAATGTGGCGCCGTTGGCGGTGGTGACGGCGTCGTCGCAGAGCACGTCGACGTCGCAGACGGCGGCGAAGGCGGTGGATGGTTCGGCGTTGGGGTATCCGGACGATTACACGCATGAGTGGGCGACGGCCGGGGGCGGGGTCGGCAGTTGGTTGAAGCTGTCGTGGTCGTCGTCGTATGTGTTGAGTTCGGTGGTGTTGTATGACCGGCCGAACTCGTCGGATCAGGTGACGTCGGCGACGTTGACGTTCAGCGACGGGTCGACGGTTTCGGTGGGGGCGTTGCCGAATGACGGGTCGCCGTTGGTGGTGTCGTTCGCCGCGCGGGCGACGTCGAGCTTGTTGTTCACGGTGACCGGGGTGGGTTCTGGCACGCAGAACGTGGGTCTGGCCGAGATCCAAGCCTGGTCGACCGGATGACGATCAACCGCTGACCAAGGTGGCGCACACGCCAGGTAGTGGTCCCTTTCGGCCGTGCGCTGGAGAAGTGTCGCCTATGCTTATTAGCTCTGCGTCCGGGTTGACTACGCCTCCGGAGCTGAGCATTGCGAAGGTCTTTTGGTCAGCCACCGATCCGACCGGTGCTGACTTCGACCGCTCGCAAGGAATGTAGGGGAGCGATGGCGCCGCGCATGACGTCTGCACGACGACCAACGGCAGTTAAGGCATCGCGTGGCACTGGCCTGCTCCAAGGCGCGCTCGTGATCGCGCGACGCGCGGCGCACGCGGCGCGTGTTCTTCGACGCGATGGTGTCTCGCAGTTTCTGGCCAAGTTAACCGCGCGAGCGGTGCGCCAATTCGGCCTAACGAGCGCGACGGTGCCAGTTGCACCGGAGGACATCGTCGACGCGGCTACGCTCACCGACCACCCCTCGCCGGTCGCGGTCTCGGAACGGAACATTGAGGTCGGCTGGATTTGCACTCCGCCGTCTGCAGGCTCAGGGGGGCACACGACCCTGCTCCGATTCGTCGACGCCCTCGAGTCAAGAGGCCATCGATGCGTGCTCTACGTTTACGATCGGCACGGCGGCGACGTCCGAACGCACGAGCGTGAGCTTCGCAGCTGGTGGCCGCATATTCGCTCCGAGGTCAGGGACGCCCGCGCCGCGATTGCCGCGCACGATGCCTATGTCGCGACGTCATGGTCGACGGCCCACGTTTTGGCCGCCCACAGCGATCTTGCCGGTCACCGCTTTTATTTGGCGCAGGACTTCGAGCCCTACTTCTATCCACGTGGGAGTGAGTATGCGCTCGCCGAGGAGACGTACCGCTTTGGATTTCACTGCATAACCGTTGGGCATATGGTCGCGAATGTTCTTCGAGACAAGTTCCAGATTGACGCCGCCGTTGCCGAATTCGGTTGTGACACGGCCGTCTATGGCCTGGATCGGCAAGAGCAACCGCGCTCGGGAATCGTGTTTTACACGAAACCCGACACGCCACGCCGCGGATATGCGCTCGGTGTTCTGGCGCTCGAACAGTTCCACAAAGTCTGTCCCGACATCCCGATCCACACATTCGGTGCCCTCGCGGGCGACCTTCCGTTCCCGGCGACGAGACGGCGGCACATCGCACCAGGAGCGCTCGCCGCTTTGTACAACACCGTTTCGGCCGGCCTCGCGTTGTCGTTCACCAACGTCTCGCTCATCACCTATGAACTGCTGGCGTGTGGCGCCGTCCCGGTTGTAAATGATTCGCCGTACACGCGGGCCGACCTCGCCAACGATTACGTGGGCTGGGCTCGTCCGACGCCGAGCGACCTCGCTCGCGCCCTGAAGGAGGCCGTCGACCGGCAGGCTGAGCCCGGATACGCGCGGGCCGTCGCGAACAGCGTCTCAGAGATGTCCTGGAACCCGGCTCGCGAGACGTTCGTTAAGACGCTGGAGCAGCATGTGCTTGGTCGGCCAAACGGCTGACGGGGGTAGGCCGAACAGCCGTGTTTCTCATGGTTCGCACGTATTGGGTCCGCTTGTTCGCTACGATTCAGTAGTCGATCTGTGGGGGGCCACCGGACGACTTCAGCGGGTGTCGAGGACTGGGTGGGGCAGTGTCACTCTGGCAACTATTAGCGCTCTTCTGGCGGCGGTGGTATCTCGTCGTCCCGGCGCTGGTACTGGCGCCGTCGGCGGCGTTAGGCACACTCCATGTCGTCCAGCCGACCTACCGTGCCGAGTCGCAGCTCTTGTTGCTGCCGTCGGCGACCGCCTCGGGTACCCAGGGACAGGCCGGTAACCCCTACCTCAACCTGACCGGTGGACTCGGTCAGACGGCCCAGGTCATCGCCGTCGCGGCGACTGACGCGAAGGCGCAAGAGACGCTTCTGTCACAAGGAGCGACGGCCGCTTACACCGTCTCCGCGACGGTAGGAGTCAATGCACCCGTTGTGGTCGTTCAGGCTACCTCCGCCGAACCCGCTGCGGCCAAGAAGACTCTCACGCTCGTTGTCGCGGAGGTGCGGTCCGCACTCCTCAACGCCCAGAAGGCGGCAGGCGCACCGGCGAACATGCTCATCACCGCCGCGACCCTGACACAGACCGACCAGCCAATGCGGATTACCAAGACCCAGGTGCGGGCTGCCCTCATTGCCGGCATCGGAGTCTTTGTCCTTGCGCTTGTGCCCTTCTTCGTCGTCGAGCGAGCCTCCATGCGGAGGAGCCGACGCCGCAAGCCCCCGTCGAGTTCGGGCCATCCACTCGATGAGGAGAGCCCCTTCGACCAGGCTGCTGTCGATTCGTGGGCTACAGACGCGGAGTCTCCACACTTAGCCGCATCGGCGCTCGCTCGGCCCGGCGACCCAGCTAGTTAACAGCCGCATCGAACGCCTGGATATCGGTATATGGCTGTGAACGAACGTCGTTCCGGGCTCTCCGCGGACATGAGGGCGACGGGACCCGTGGTCGCGCTCGTGATCTGTCTCCTCGGCATACCGTCGGCACTTATCCTCAAGCCACTTGGCGCCGCCGGGACGCCAGCTGACATCATCGCGATCGGTCTCCTCGCCTGGTGGGCGGCGATGCGGCTGATAAGGCCAGGCGGCCCGAGCCGCCGCACGACCGCCGTTCATATGGTCTTTTTCGCGTTCGCCGCGACGATGCTCGCGAGTTACGCGCACGGCATGCTGCGCCCCATCACCGGCGCCGAGACGAGCTCCGCGGACCGCGGATTGCTCGCCATCCTCGCCTGGGCCGGGATGACCATCGGGATCGCTGACGGCCTTCGAACCCGCGAGGCACTCGAGCGAGTGCTACGCGTTTTGATGGTCGGCGGCGCCGTTGTCGCGTCGCTCGGGATTCTTCAGTTTTTCACGGGCATCGACTTGGCGGCCCACGTTCAGATACCGGGCTTCGTCGCAAATCATCCGTTCGCTCTGCAGTTCGCTCGATCGAACTTTCGACGCGTGAGTGCGACGACCATGCACCCGATTGAGTTCGGAGTGGTGCTGGCGCTCATCCTCCCGGTTGCGTTGCATTTTGCCGTGCAGTCGAAGACGGCGCGGCAAAGGCGGCGGGCATTCGTGTGCTCGTGCCTGATGATCGTCGCGTTGCCGATGACGGTGGCCAGATCTGCAATCTTGGGCCTGATTGTCGGCTTGCTCGTGGTCGTCCCGGCGTTGGATCGCAAGAATCGAATGCGCGCACTCGTAGTCGCGCCGTTCCTCGCGGTGCTGCTCAAACTCGCAGTGCCAGGCCTGCTGGGAACGGTCCGCAACCTGTTCTTACATGCGGGACAAGACCCGAGCGTGCAGAATCGGCTGGGCGACTACGTGGCCGCCGGACACTACATTGGTGCCTCCCCGATTCTCGGCCGCGGTTTTTTCACGTTCTTGCCAGAGATGTATCGGACGCTCGACAACCAATATATGGGGACGCTGATCGAGGCTGGCTTTCTCGGCCTCGCGGCACTCATGGGCCTCATGATCGTAGGGATGGCCGCGTGCGCCGGGGTGCGCGCGCGTGTCACGGAAGCGGACACGCGCAGCTTGGCGCAGGCATTGCTCGCGTCGATGGCCGTGGCGCTAGTTACGTTCTTCACCTTCGATGCGCTTGCGTTTCCGATGGCAACCGGTGTCTTCTTCATCGTGCTGGGCGCCATCGGTGCGCTGATTCGAGTCCATCCGTCGCCGCGCCCCGTCGCCGTCCGCCGTGAGCGCCCGCGGTGGCTACCGGCGGCCATCTACTCTGCGTCGGGCGTTGCTGTCGTGATCGCCTGCGTCGTCGGGGTTAACTCGTTTCGGCACACCACTCCCCAGTACGAAGCGATGGGTCGCGTTGTGTTGACCGGCGAGGCTGGATACGGCGGCAACGTGTATCTGCGCAGCCGCTACCTGGGCGACTTCGCCCAACTGCTTCAGCGTTCTGTGACCTCGACGTCAGCCCGCGAGAAAATCGCTTCCGACGGGAACGCCGCGTCCTTCGAAGTTGCGGTTGGCGATGGAAGTCTCAATCCGGGCACGGATCTCGGTGGCACCGGGGGTGTGCTGACAGTCGCGAGCACCAGCACGTCCCCGACCGCAGCATTGAATACCACCAATGCGGTCATCGAGACGATCTCCCGCAACCTCCTACAATGGCAGACCGCCGCGAGCGTGAATCAGCAGAACTTGATCCGTATCCAGGTGACCTTTCCGCCTACCGGATCCGGGTTGCTATTGGACAGTGTTCGCCGCGCCGAGGTCGCCTACGTCGCTCTTGTCTTGTGGCTCGGCTGTATGTTGGCACGCGGTGCCATCAGAAAGTTCGCGCCCGATGGCCAAGTGCTGCCGCGTGAGTACGTTGTGGAACAGCAACCCGTTGTCGCCGCGGCAGCGCGACGTGGATGATGCGCGGCAATTGGGTCGACGGCTAACGTCACGCGGTGCCGCAAGCGTTATCGTGGCGACGTTGTTTCTGGCTGCGGCTTGCGAATCGTCTCATGCACCGGTGCCGTCGGTGTCGCGTTCTTCGTCGGCTGTTCCGTCGGTTGTGCCGTCGGTGTCGGCGGGTTCGGGTGCGGTGCGGGGGTGTGTGGCTGCGCCGGCGTCGTGCGGGTTCCCGGATGGTTCGAGCACGGGTGTTCCGGCGGGTGTGGCGTTGAAGTCGTCTGGTTCGTTGACGATTTCGACGCCGGGCGCGGTGGTGTCGGGGTTGGACATTGTCGGGACGGTGACGATCAACGCGAGCGGGGTGACGTTGAAGGATTGCCGTATTCGGCCTAGTGCTGGCAGCCCTGGTGTTGCGGTGAGTTACTCGGGCGTGTCTGGTGTGGTTATTGAGAACGTTGAGATCGATGGGGGCAAGCATTCGCCGTCTTCGGTCGGTGTGAGCGGTTCTGGTTTTACGTTGCGCGCGGCGAATATCCATGGCACGGGTGATGGTGTCGACGTCGGCGACAACGTGGTGGTTCGTGACTCCTGGATTCACGATCTGTGGGTCGCGTCGGGCGACCACACCGATGGTGTGCAGTCGGCTGGCGGCTCGAATGTGACGATCACGCACAACACGATCGACGCCACGGGCGCCGGCGTGAACTCCGCGGTGATCGTGGGCGCCGACCTTTCGCCGTTGAGCAACACGGTGATCACTGACAACTTGCTGGACGGCGGCGGTTACACGCTGTACGCGGGTTCAGACGGGAAGTACAGCTCTGGTGTGATCACCATCACCGGCAACCGCTTCGGCGACCACGCCGCCTACGGCGC
>JAICYF010000109.1 GCA_025934355.1 Acidothermaceae bacterium | reverse complement strand
TTGCCGTACGGCGACTCGGTGGGATGGCCGAGCACGTCGAGCAGCCGCCGTTCGACGGCCTCGCTCATCACGTGCTCCCAGCGGCAAGCCTCTTCGTGAACGAACTCCCACTCAAGGCCGATCACGTCAACCAAGAGGCACTCGGCCAGCCGGTGCTTTCGCATCACCCTGGTGGCGTGCATGCGCCCCTCGGGGGTGAGCTCAAGCCGACGGTCGCCCTCGACTTTGACCAGTCCGTCGCGCTCCATGCGGGCGACAGTCTGCGACACGGTCGGCACGCTTTGACCGAGTCGCTCGGCGATCCGCGCACGCAGCGGCACCGCGCCCTCTTCTTCCAACTCGAAGATCGTGCGCAGGTACATCTCGATCGTGTCGATCAAGTCGTGCTGCTGGTTCACAGCTCGATTGTGTCGCAGTTCGCGCCAGCCTGCGCGCCGCCCATGATCACACGTCGTCCTAGAGCGCCCCGCCGGCGGTCCTTGGCCGCGTTGACGCGGTGAACGTATACGAGTTCCTCGCGGGAGGCCGACGGCTGGTCAGATGCGAGCGGTCGATTGCGAGGTCACGGTCACCGGCCGCTGTTCGGGGGCCTTTCGTTGACGTGGCGGCACGAGCACAAAAGCACCGACCACGATGGCGTAGAGGAGCCAACCGATCGCCTCGATGACCGTCACGCTCGGCCGCCAGCCGAGTACGCCGGTGAGCAGCGACGCAAGCGGAGTGCCGGGACGCACCAGCCAGTGCAGGTCGAGCGCCTGCGCTTGACCGACGTTGAGCCAGCCGGCCTCGTGCGCGGTGTGGAAGGCGGTCATCACCAGGCCGGCCGCGACGATCACCAGCACGACACCGGTGGCCTTGAAGAACTTCGCGAGGTTGAGCCGCACGCCACCCCGGTAAATGCCCCACCCGACGCCGACCGCGATCGCCAGGCCGAGGAAGACGCCGACGCTGGGCCAGACACCGTTGCTGCTCGGCTGCTGAAGCACCGCCACCACGAACACGGCGGTCTCGAAGCCCTCGCGCAACACGGCGAGGAACGCCATCGCGACGAGCGCGCGCGCCGACCCGGTGGCGAGCGCGTTCGCGGCCGCGCCCTCGAGTTCGCGCTTCATGCCACGCGCGTGCTTGCGCATCCACACGACCATCACGGTGACCATCGCGATCGCCAGGATGCCGACGACGGTCTCCAGACCCTCCTGTTCCTTTTCCGGCAGGTCGGCGGTGGCGACCTTCAGCGCGATCGCCATGCCGACGCACAAGATGACGGCGGCGGCGACGCCGAACCACACTTGCCGCAACGCGTCGCGGCGACCCTGCTTTCCGAGGAACGCGGCGACGATGCCTACGATGAGCGAGGCCTCGAGGCCTTCACGTAGGCCGATGACAAACGTCGGAAGCACTCGGGCTTCCCCTTCCTAATCGGGCGGGCGTGCAAGTTAGGGTCGGCTAACTGAGGTGAGGCTACCCTCACTGAGAGCTGACGATCAACCCGGTACCCGGTGTGACGCCGATTACGCTTGCCGGATGCCGCGCCGATGGCCCACCCCCGCTGCCGGGACGCTCGCGCTCGTTCTCGGCCTGTCGCTCGCGCTGAGCGGGTGCGACTCAGGCGGGCGGGCCGACGCGGGTGGCGCTCAATTGAGCGGTGGGCCGCCTACGGCACCGCTCGATGCGCCGAGCAGCCCATCAAGCAGCGGCCCCAACGGCGGACCGAATGCCGGGCCAAGTGCCGCGCCGAGCAAGCCGCCGAGTCCGACAGTCGCCGAGCACAGCGCGCCTGCCGCGAGCCTGACGACGGCGAGCCGACCCGCCGCCCCCGCGTCGTCCAGCGCCGCAGGACCGCCGTTCACAGCGTCAGTCCGCTCGGTCACCGCGGCCGACCTGGGCGCGAGTTGGCACTCCGGCTGTCCGGTCAGCCCTGAGCAGTTACGCGAGATCTCCCTTACCTATTGGGGTTTCGACAACGCACCGCACGTCGGTCAGATCGTGGTCAACGCGAGCGCCACGTCAGCCGTCGAGACCGCGTTCAAAACCCTCTACCTGGAGCGATTCCCGATCCGAAGCATGCGACCGGTCTCCGAATTCGGCGGCAGCGATGATGCGTCAATGGCGGTCGACAACACATCCGGGTTCAACTGCCGCAACGCGGTAGCGACGGGGATGCCACGTTGGTCGGCACATGCGTACGGCCAGGCGGTCGACGTCAATACCGTCGAAAACCCTTATCTCGAAGGCGGACAGGTGCTGCCGCCACAGGGCGCGCCGTTCGCCAGGCGGTCACCGTACCGCGCAGGCATGGCGGTTTCGGGCGGGCAGCTAGTGAAGGCGTTCGCCGCGGTGGGCTGGCAGTGGGGTGGCCGCTGGACCGGATCGCCTGACTACCAGCACTTCTCCTCAACCGGCGGCTAGCCAACGCGACACAATGCGGAACCGGTAGGCGGCAGCTTGCGCGGAGGTTGGGCGCGGGCGCGTCGACCCCGTCGCCGATCCCATCGCGTCGACCTCGTCGCCGTCCCGCCGACGCGTCCGGTCAGCCCACTCGCATGTCGTCGTCCCGGTCGAAGTCGTGAGTGACCTCGCTCGAGGCGGCCACCCGCTCGGTGGCGGTCATGAGCCGCCGCAAACTGAGCAGCCCGAGCAATCGCGGCGCGGTCCACTGCAAGCACAACGCCAACCCAAGCAGCGCGATCGCGACGATGCCGTCGGCCCAGTAGTGATTCGCCGTCACCACGACGACGTACACCGTGGCGAAGAAATGCAGCAGCATCAGCCAGCGCCACTTGCTGCGACTCGCGGTGATGACCGCGATGGGCACGATGGTCGCCCACGCCACGTGCACCGACGGCATCGCGCAGTACTGATCCGCGCCGATCGCGCTAACGGTGTACACGGATTGCCCGTGCACGGCGGCGGTGTCGACCATGCCAACGTCGATGAGCCGCGGCGGCGCGACCGCGACGATGCCGACCAACAAGCACATCGTGGTGGTCAAAATGATGGTCATGCGAACCCGCGGATACACGTCGCGATGTCGCAGGAAAAGCCATACCAGCGTGGCAATCAGCAGGCCGAAGTGCATGGTCGCGTAGTAGATGTTGCAGATTTGAATCAGCACCGAGTTATGAACGACGTCGTGTTGCAGCCACTTCTCGCTCGGCAAATGCCACGACCGCTCGGTGTTCCAAATCCAACGGCCGCGCTTGACTGCGTCGGCCGCATGACCGAGCGACAGCCCGCCCGCGTATTGCCACAGCGCGTACAGCGCCAAGATGACGCCGGATTCGCGCACCACTGGCGCCACCTTCGCCCGCCAGACGCCGTGCGCGAATCGCAGCGAAAGCACGCCCACGACCAGCAAGAACACCGCGCCCGCTGCGGCGGTCTGCCAGGTCAACATCACGTGGGGCACGGTGCACTATCCCAAAGTCACCGGCACTTGGGCACCCCGATTCATGGCCTAGCCGACCTCGAGAATGACTTTGCCGATCACCGCCCGATCGCCCAGCGCCGCGAACCCGTCGTTCATCGCCGACAGCGGCACCCGTCGTCCGACCGTGATGCGAAGCCGACCCGCCGCGAACTGCTCGAGCGCGCTCGCGATGCCCTCGCGCCGCTCCTCGCTAGTGGCGATCAAGCCCGCGTACGTGCGCAACTGAATCTGTCGCCGGTAGAGCTGCTGGAGCTGGATTTTCGCCTCCGGGCCTGCGCTCGTGCCGAACAGCACATGCCGGCCGCGCGGCTCCAAAGCCAACAGCGCGGACGGCGTGAACTCGCCCCCGAGCGGGTCGATCACCACGGTCGGGGCGAAATCGCGCACGGCGTCGGCGAGGCCCGCCGCGTCGGCGATCACCGCCTGCTTGGCGCCGGCTTCGGTGACGCTGTCGGCCTTGTCGCGGCTGCCGGTCTGCCCCCAGACCTCGGCGCCCTTGGACGCCGCGTAGGAGACGACCGACTGACCCACGCCGCCGGTCGCGCCAAGGACGAGCACCCGGTCACCGTCACGCACCTCGGCGAGTTCGACCACCCGCCATGCCGTCAACCCGACGACGCCAAGCGCCGCCGCCGCGTCGAGCGGAACGTTGTGAGGCAACCGATGGATCGCGGTGCGTGGCACCACCGCGGCGCTGGCGAAGACGCCGTCGCGCTTGGCGCCCAGACCCTCACCAGCCACCAAAACGGGTGCGCCGTCGAGGAAGCCAGTGGCTTCTTGGCCCAGCGTGCGCGGCAGCGGACCGTCCGCCGCGACCTTGCCTTCGGCCGCGTAGCGATCGACCGGATTGACACTCGCGAACCGCAGCTCGACGAGCACCTCGTCGTCCGAGGGGCTGGGCAGTTCGACCTGCTCGACGGACAGCGGCGTTCCGTGCTCGACCAGCCGAGCCGCGTTGGCCGAAGTCACGACGCGTCCAGCCGAGCCACGTCCTCGGCCGACAGTTCGATGTCGGCGGCCTGCGCAGACGCGACCGCGGTCTCCGGCCGGCTCGACCCCGGAATCGGAACGACGTTGTCGCCCTTCGCCAGCATCCAGGCGAGAGTCAGTTGCTGCGGGGTGACGCCGCGTTCGCGGGCCACTTCGGCGAACACCGGGTACTTGTGCTCGATCTCGTCGGCGTTGCCGATGCCGCCGAGCGGGCTCCAGGGCAAGAAGGCGATGCCCTGCTCGCGGGTGAAGTCAAGCTCGCCTTCGGAGCTGCGGAAGTTCGGCGCGAACTGGTTCTGAACGCTGGCCAGCCGTCCACCGAGAATTTCGTCGGCCAGCTTGATCTGCTCGACGTTCGCGTTCGAGATGCCGGCAAGCCGGATCTTCCCGGCGTCGAGCAACTCCTTCACCGCCCCAATCGTGTCGGTGTAAGGAACCTTCGGGTCGGGCCGGTGGTGTTGGTACAAGCCAATGACCTCTACGCCCAACGCCTTCAAGGACGCCTCGCACGCTTGCTTGATGTATTCGGGACGGCCGTCGACGTACCACCCGCCGTCGTCATACCGAAGGTGCCCGCCCTTGGTGGCGACCAGGATCTCGGACGCGTCGCCTTGGTAGGTCGCCAACGCCTTGGCCACCAGCCGCTCGCCGTGGTTGAAGTCGTGCGGACCTTGGCAATAGGCGTCAGCCGTGTCGATGAAGTTGACCCCGGCGTCGAGCGACGCGTGGATCGTGCGCACCGCCTGGTCCTCGTCGGGCCGGCCGTGCAACGACAAGGGCATCTCCCCTAGCCCGATCGCGCTCACCCGCACCGCGTCAGCGCCTCTACCGACCTGCCGATACCGCATCGCCACGCTCCCATCCTGTGAGATCTAAATGTCGTCTGCTCGCACGCCGTCCGGGCAAACCTGGTCAGCCCGCAGCGCCGTCCGAACCGCAGCAACGCGCAGAGATCAAGAACACTTCCCGGACGACGTAACGCAAGTGCCATGTGCCTCAAGACATACCTGCTGGTGGCGTGGGAAGCGGCTGGGGGTCGAAAGGGGACCCCTATGAAACTGCTGCTCGTACACCCCAGCTGCCTGCTCTACTCGGAGATCTTTCTGCGTCTTGAGCCGCTTGGCATCGAGAGCGTCGCCGCCGCGGCGCGTGATGCCGGGCACGAGGTGCGCGTCGTCGATCTGCAGGTGCTCGGCCATGCCGACCTGCGCGCCGAGATCGCTGAATTCGACCCGGACGCCGAGTTCACCCGCGGCTGCCCCTGGGATTGCTCGTTCTGCTCAGCGTGGACCTTCTACGGCCGCTCCCATCGCAAGATCTCCCCCGAGGTTGCGGCAGCGGAACTCGCATCCGTCCGCGAGCCGAACGTGTTCATCGTGGACGACGTGGCGTTCATCAAGCCAGAGCACGGAGACGCGATCGCGCGCAAGTGGAAAAGCGAAAGATTCGCAAGGAGTACTACCTGGAGACCCGAAGCGACGTCCTGCTTCGCAACACCGAGGTGTTCGAACGGTGGGTGCGACTCGGCCTCAACTACATGTTCCTCGGCATGGAGGCGCTCGATGAGGAAGGCCTCGACCTGTTCCGGAAGCGGGTGAGCCGCGACGACAACATGCGGGCGCTCGAACGCGCGCGAAAACTCGGCATCACCGTGGCCATCAACTTGATCGTCGACCCCGAGTGGAACACCAAGCAGTTCGAGAACATCCGGCAGTTCGCCTTGTCAGTGCCAGAGATCGTGCACCTCACGGTGAAAACGCCCTATCCAGGAACCGAGATTTGGCACACGGAGGCCCGCGACCTCACCACCCTCGACTACCGGCTGTTCGACATCCAGCATGCGGTTCTACCGACCAAGCTGCCGCTGCCCGATTTCTACCGAGAGCTGGTCCGCACCCAATCGGTGATCAGCCGTAAGCACCTTGGTTTCGCCGCGGCGCGGGCAACGATGGGGATCATGGCGAAGCACCTGGTGCATGGACAGACGAACTTCACCCGGATGCTGTGGCGCTTTAACAAGGTCTACAACGCCGACCGGCAATACGCCGACCACGAGCGTGAGATCCGTTACACCCTGCCGCTCCCCGAGCATCACGATGTCTCGCGCACGGAACTATTCATCCACCACCGAGCGTCGAGTCGTTAGTTCAGGTCGAGCCAGGTCGGCGCCGATGCTTCTCAGTGGAGCTGGCGCGTTGTTCGCCGTCCTGGCTCTTGACCCGACCGACCTCGCGCAAAGGCCTCCGCTTGATGATCGAAGTCCGCCAGCTGACAAAGCGCTACGGACCGCAAACGGTCGTCAACGACCTCTCCTTCGGCGTGCAACCAGGCCGGGTCACCGGCTTTCTTGGGCCCAACGGAAGCGGCAAGACCACGACCGCGCGGATGATCCTGGGTCTGACCGAACCCGACGAAGGCAGCGCCACCGTCAACGGGCGCACCTACCGGGAGCTCCGCCGCCCCATCTGCGAGATCGGCGCGCTGATCAACGCCGGTGCCGTGATGCCGAGCAAAACCGCGATCGATCATCTGCGCTGGCTTGCCGCGGCGAACGGCATCAATCGCCGTCGGGCGGACGAAGCGCTCGGCATGGTCGGTCTCGAGGCCGTCGCCGGTCGCAAGGTCGGCGGCTTCTCCCTCGGCATGAAACAACGGCTCGGCATCGCCGCGGCCCTGATCGGCGACCCCCCGGTGCTCATCTTCGACGAGCCAATTAACGGCCTAGACCCTGAAGGAATCCGCTGGATTCGGCAGTTCATGCAGGAACTGGCCACCCAGGGCCGCACGGTGTTCGTGTCGAGTCACCTCATGAGCGAGATGGCCCTGACAGCGAGCGAGCTGGTGGTGATCGGGCAGGGCCGGCTGATCGCCGCCGAGAGCGTCGAAGCGTTCACCGCCCGCGCCGACAGCTCGGTCCGGCTGCGCAGCCCGCAGCTGGAGGAGATCGTGGTGGCGCTCGCCATCGAAGGCGCGTCGTTGTGGCGCAACGGCGACGCCCTCGAAATCGTCGGCTTCAGCATCGAGCAGATCGGCGCACTGTGCGCTCGGGTCGGCGCGATCGTCTACGAACTGTCTCCGCAGCGCGCCTCCCTCGAGGACGCCTTCATGCAGCTGACCGCCACCGTCTGCGAGTACGTGCCGACGTCACGCGGGGCCGCCGCGTGAGTCGCGTCTTCCGCGTCCTCCGCCGATCCGGTCCTCGCTGCGCTTCGATCCTCACTTTGGAGGACGCGTGAGTCGCGTCTTCCGCGTCCTCCGCCGATCCGGTCCTCGCTGCGCTTCGATCCTCACTTTGGAGGACGCGTGAGTCATACGCTCGCGATGGAGTGGCAAAAGCTCCGCCCCTTCGGCAAAACCTCTCGCACGGTTGCCCTCACCATCGGCCTCGCGGTGTCGGTCAGTGCCATTGTCGCTGCGGCGATGGCAGCCAACGCCAAGCACATGACGGTCGCCGACCGGGCGTCATTTGACTCCATCGGGATCTCACTGCAAGGGGTCAATGCGGCGGTGCTGGCAATCGCCGCATTTGGCGTGCTGTCGATGACGCGCGAGTACTCCACCGGGATGATCTCGGTGACATTTCTCGCCCAGCCCCGACGACTTCGCGTGCTGGCGGCGAAACTCCTGACCCACTCGACCGTCGCGGGCATCGCCGGTCTAGGCGCTTGTCTCGCGGCTTTCGTCGTCGGCCAAGTGCTGCTGGGCACCGTAGGGCTGGACAACGGCTGGTCGTCCGCGCATCTACCTGGCGCGCTGGCCGGCGGCGTCGTCTATCTCCTGCTGTTGTGCGCGTGGGGCGTCGCGTTGGGCGCCTTGCTTCGCACATCGGCCGCCGCGATCAGCTGGATGGCGTCACTGCTCGTCGTCGCGCCGGTGATCGTGCAGATCCTGCCGCCCAGCGTGGTGCACCGCGTCGAACGTTGGCTGCCATCGCAGATCGGGAGCGGCGCGATGTCGGCGCACTCAGACCCCCATCTGTTCACTCCATGGGCGGGCCTGTTGGTCCTCGGGGGTTACGTCGTCCTCACCCTCGTCGCCGCCGGTTGGCGGATGGCCCGCACCGACCCCTGACACCGCGCCCGCCGGCCCCGGAACCGCCCGCCGCCGACCCGCCGATGCTCATTCACGCCGAGTGAAGGGTTTGGGCGGCTAATTCGGCGCCGACCGCAGCGCAAACCCTTCACTCGGCGAAGAGGCAGCCGTGCTGGCACTCGTCGCCGCCGGCGCTGGGCTAGGGCACCACAGTCACCGGCCACCGGCCGGCCCGCACCAAGTGCACGGCGAGCGAACCGACAAACCGATGTCCGGGCGCCGTCGACGCGCCGACGACGATCGCGTCAGCATGCACTTCGTCCGCGACAGCGACTATCTCCTTGAACGGGTCACCCCGACGCCGCACAAACTCGTATTCGACGCCGAGGTCGGTCGCCCGCTGCTCGGCGAGCGCGCGCATCTCCGCCTCGGCCTGGTCATTGGCCTGCTCGATGCCCAAGGTCGACGCCGCCGACATGCCGGCGAAACCGGAGACGGCGGGTGTCACATACAACCCGATGACCTTGGCGTTTTGTCTCCTGGCCATCCCGACGCCGTAGGCGGCAGCTCGCAGCGAGGTCGGCGAGCCGTCGACAGCGACGAGCACGACGCGCGGTCCGTCCTTGCCGTACTCGAACACGCTTCCTCCGCAGGTAGCTGGCCTCCATGGTGGTGGTCACCTGCCGCGGCGGCAACCCGGGCCGCAATATCGCCGCGCACATCACCACTGCTCCTTCCCGCGCAGCCGCTGCGGCACCGGCATGCGGCAAATCCGTTGGGTATCGTCAACCGACGCGACCTTGCGACCGGCGCCCGACGGGAGGACGAGTGCTCGAACTCGACGGCCTCGTGCGTCATTACGGCACCACCACCGCGCTTGATGGCCTTTCCTTCGAGGTGCCGGCTGGCCAGGTCTGCGGCTTCCTCGGCCCGAACGGCGCAGGCAAGTCGACGGCGATGCGCGCGGTGTTGAAGCTGACCGGTCTCGACGCGGGCGTCGTCCGGTGGCACGGCAGCCCGTACGGCTTCGAGTTCTGCCGGCAGATTGGTTACATGCCGGAGGAGCGAGGCCTCTACCCGACGATGCGGGTCGGCGACCACCTGGTCTACCTCGCGCGATTGCACGGCATGAGCAAGGACGACGCGCAGTTGGCGGCCGCCCGTTGGCTGGATCGGCTTGGCGTGGCGTCG
>JAICYF010000311.1 GCA_025934355.1 Acidothermaceae bacterium | reverse complement strand
CCGCCAGCTTCGCGGAGTCGACCCGGTTGACCTGGCCCATCCCGACACCGACCGAGGCGCCGCCCGCCGCCAACAGGATCGCGTTCGACTTGACCGACCGCACCGCGCGCCACGCGAACTCGAGGTCGGCCAGCGTCGCCGGGTCGGCAGCAGCGCCCGACTGCAACGTCCAGTTCGCCGCATCGTCGCCGTCTGCCTCGATGTCGTCGACGCTTTGCATGAGCAGACCACCGCTGATCTGCCGAGTTTCGACAACGCGATGAGCGGGGTGCATTCCGGCGCACAACAACAACCGCAGGTTCTTCTTCGCCGTCAAGATGTCGAGCGCCTCTTCGGTGAACTCCGGTGCGCAGACGACCTCTGTGAACACCTCGGCGATTTGCCGCGCCACGTCGCCGGTGATGGGGCCGTTGGTGGCGACCACGCCTCCATAAGCCGACACCGGGTCGCACGCCAACGCCTTGCGATGCGCTTCAGCCAAATCAGCGCCGATTGCGATCCCACATGGGTTGGCGTGCTTGATAATCGCGACACACGGTTCGGTGAAGTCATACGCCGCGCGGCGAGCCGAGTCGGTGTCGACGTAGTTGTTGTATGACATCGCCTTGCCGTGCAGCACCTTCGCTTGCGCCAGACCCAAAGAGCCGTGCTCCGAGCGATATAACGCGGCGCGCTGATGCGGGTTTTCGCCATAGCGCAGCACTTCGCCTCGCCGCCAACTTCCGGCTAGCCATTCGGGAAAACCGCTGCCTTCATCGGTCGGGGCGTACACGTTCCCCATCCACGACGCGACGGCGATGTCATACGACGCGGTGTGCACGAACGCCTCGACCGCTAAGGACTTTCGCTGGTCCAAGGTGAATCCGCCGTCGTTCAAAGCGTCGAGGACGTCGATGTAACGCGCCGGCGATGTGACCACGGCGACCGACGGGTGGTTCTTCGCGGCCGCCCGCACCATCGACGGCCCGCCGATGTCGATTTGCTCGACGACGGCGTCAGGCGCCGCGCCCTTCGCCACCGTCTCGCGGAACGGGTAGAGGTTTGACACCAGCAAGTCGAACGGCGCGATGCCAAGTTCGTCGATCTGACGCACGTGGTCGGCCTTGCGAGTGTCGGCGAGCAAGCCCGCGTGCACCTTCGGGTGCAGGGTTTTCACCCGACCCTCGAGGCATTCGGGAAAGCCGGTCAGATCTTCGACCTTCACCACCGGCACGCCCGACTCGGCCAGCACGGCGGCGGTCGTGCCGGTCGACACAATCTCGACCCCGGCGGCAGCGAGCCCCTGACCAAGCTCGACGAGCGACGTCTTGTCGTAGACAGAAATCAACGCCCGCTTGATCGGACGACGACCCTGGTCACCGCTGTCGACGGTGCTGCTGCTCACGGGATAGTGACCTTTCTGCCGGTGACGGTCCAGCCTTCGCGGGCCATCCTGCCGATCGTGTCGACGAGCATCTTCCGCTCGACGGTCTTGATGCGCTCGTGCAACGACGTCTCGTCGTCTCCATCGAGCACTGGCACGCTCGCTTGGGCGATGATCGGGCCGGTGTCGACGCCGTCATCGACCACGAACAGTGTGCAGCCAGTGATCTTCACGCCGTACGCCAGGGCGTCGCGCGGACCGTGCATGCCGGGAAAAGCGGGCGACAACGCCGGATG
>JAICYF010000120.1 GCA_025934355.1 Acidothermaceae bacterium | reverse complement strand
GCACGCAGGCAACGCCGCCGTGCTGGTCGACGGCGAGCGGGTCGAACTCTCCTCCGATGAGGTCGTGGTCACCGAGACGCCGACGCTGGGCTGGGCGGTGGCCACCGACGCCGGCGTCTCGGTCGCCCTCGACCTCGAACTGACTGACGAGCTGCGCTCGGCCGGGCTCGCCCGCGAGGTGGTTCGGTTCGTCCAGGACGCGCGCAAGACGTCGGGGCTGGAGATCACCGACCGCATCGAGTTGTGGTGGCAGGCGGACGACGACGCGCTGGCTTCGGCGCTGCGCGAGCATCGCGACGCGGTCGCTGGCGAGGTGCTCGCGGTGGCGGTGACCGACAGCCGGCCCAACGCCGACGTCACGCCACACCGCGACGACGAGCTCGGCCTGACCGTTTGGCTGCGCGCCGCCGGCGAATAACGCCGCCACGTCGCGGAGGCCACCGGCCTAGCGACGCTGCCGCTGACCGGCCGAGTCGATCATCGAGGCGGAACCACCCGATCGGCGCAGTCAAGGTAGGGGGGTCGATGAGCCGATCCTCTGAACGCGGGCGCGGAGATGGCCGAACCGGTGACGGTCAAACCATCAGCGACCGGCCCATTCGTGACTGTGGAGGTGGACGTGGCTGCCGCACCCTACTTCGGCCAACCTCCGATGCCCGGAGTGACGCTGCGTCCAGGCGCGGTTGCGGTGCCCGCGCTGGCGAGCCAGGTGCGCCCAGCCCTCGTGCTGCCGGAGCGGGAGACTCGCGAGCTGATCGCGGCGGCCCGCGCCAACGACGTCGGGCAAGGCGGGATGTTCGCGGCCGGCCCTGCTGGCGTGCAGGTGTGGAGCGGCGCGTTTGACGGCCCCCAGGGCACCCGCGGCCACGCGCTGCACCTCGGCTCCGTCGACTGGAGCTACAACACCCCGGTCAAGCACTACGCCACGATCTACCGCGCCATGGTGACGGCGGACGGCGTCGCCTACGGCGAGACCACCGCGTCGATCCTGGCCCGGGTGCTCGCGCTCACCGGCTTGTCGATGGACGGCACCCGACTCTCCCTCGCCGCGCCCCCGGCGCGCGACCCGTTCCGCCGCAGCATCTGACTTCGCGGCGCGAGCAACGCCGCGGGCCGTGGTCTACGGGTAGTGCGGCGGTCGCCGCCGCCAGGGAAACGCGCTGAGAATCACGGCGATCAGCGCGGCGCCCGACAACCCGATCGCGATGTAGTACAACGCGGGCCTGGTGAGCAGCAGCCCGATGCCGACGAGCACGGCGGCCACGAAGACCGCCGCGCCGGAAAGCTTGATCACGAGCACGCGGGTACCACCTGACGCCTACGGCAACCTGACCGGGCGTCAGCCATGCGACGGCGGGACCTCAGGTCCCTCGTCAACCTCGAAGCCACCGGCGGGCGCTTGCCGGGGCGGCCCGCTCGGTCCGTCGCCGCCGCCCAAGGGCTCGGATGCCGGCGGCTGTGGCGCACCGGGAACCGGCGGCGCGGACACCGGGGCGAACGGGCTTGCCGGCCGCGCCGGCGGTTGAACGCCGGGAACAGCCGGACCGGTCGTGCTCGGGCCGCCGGCGCCAGCGCCGGCTGCTCCGGAGGCTGGCCCGCCAACCGACGACGTCGGCGCGGGGGCGGGTGCCGGCGCGGCGGGCGCACCCGGGCCACCCACGGCCGGGCCTCCCGCCGGGCGCGGCGGCGGCGCGCTCTCACCGCGGCCCTCGAGGTCGCGCAGCTGACCCTCAAGGTAAGACTTCAATCGGGCCCGGTACTCGCGCTCGAACGAGCGCAGCTCCTCAACCCGCCGCTCCAGCTTCTCCCGCTCGGAGTCGAGACTGCCGACCACCGCGCGGTGCCGCTCGTGTGTCTCGCGCTCAAGCTGGTCGGCCTTCACACGGGCGTCGGCGAGCAGCTTCTCGGCGTCACGACGCGCCTCGGCCACCGTGTCGTCGGCGGTCTTCTGCGCCATCGCAAGCATCCGCAGCGCCGCCTCTTGCGGCGGCTCGCCCGCGGGCGCGCCAGCGCCCATCCCCGCGACACCGGCGGCCACACCGGGCGCGGCTGGCGCGAGCGGTTGCGGCGCGGACGGCCTGGGCGCCTCGGGCGCGGGCGGGGGCGGGGCAGCCGCCGCGGCAGGTGCCGCTGGCGTGGCGGCCGCTTGGCGGGCCGCCTGCTCGGCGACCTGGAGCCGCGCGCGCAGGTCGGCGTTCTCGCGATTCAGCCTGGTCAGCTCGGCTTCGACCTCGTCGAGGAAGTCGTCGACTTCCCGCTCGTCGTAACCGCCCTTGAATCGGCTGTGCGTGAACTCCTTGTTCTTCACGTCCTCTGCGGTCAGCGGCATCGTGTCACCTCGTCGGAACGTCGGGCGGTCAGGAACGGTACGTGTGTCGGGTGGGGCGCGGCGCGGATCAACGCAGGACAGATCATAGGGACCGCACCACCGTCATCAGGATCAGCGCGCTGATCAAGAGTGCGATCCAGGCGATGTCGAGGCTGAACCGGCCCACTCGCAGCGCGGGCACCCAACCCCTCATCGTGCGCAGCGGCGGGTCGGTGATCGAGTAGCAAATCTCCAAGACGACCAGCACACCACCGCGCGGCCGCCATTCACGGGAGAACATCTGCACGTAGTCGAAGACAAGGCGCACGATCATCACGATCACGAACGCCAGTAAGACGTCATAGACGACCTGCCAGAAGGTTGACACAGGTAACGGCCGTCCTCAGACCCCGATGGGTGCGCTAGCTCTGGTTGAAAAATCCGCCTTCGGCGAGCCGCTGCTTGTCTTCAGCGGTCACCTCCACATTGTGGGGTGAGAGCAAGAAGACCTTCGCAGTGACCCGGTCGATGCTGCCACGAAGCCCGAAGATCAGGCCAGCCGCGAAGTCGACAAGCCGTTTGGCGTCGGCGTCGTCCATCTCGGTGAGGTTCATGATCACCGGCGTGCCCTCGCGGAAGTGCTCCCCGATCGCGCGCGCCTCGTTGTATGTGCGCGGGTGCAGGGTGGTCACGCGGACGGACGGAACGCCGTCGGACCAGCCCAGCCGGGTCGGGGTCGGCGCCGGAGCGGTCGCGAGCGCGGAACGGCTCGCCGGGTAACCGCCCGACGAGCGGGTCTCATGCCGAGTCTCACGATGGTCGGGACCGCGTCGTCCATAGTCGAGGTCGACGGCGGTGTCGTGGGCGCTACCGCTCGCTCGGCGGCCGGAGTGAGCGGGAGCTGGAGCAGGCGCGTCGTACTCCTCGTACGCGTCGTACTGCTCGTCATATTGCTCGCCGTCCTCGACCAGGCCGAGGTAGACAGCCGCCTTGCGCATGAAGGCCATCGGTGTCTCCTCGCTTCTCACGCTGGTGGTGCACAGTGACTTTCACGCCCGGCCCAACCGCAGCCGGATTCCGGTTCGGACCCTACCTAGCATGCGGTCGCGAACCGAGTAACGCGGCTCCGACACGCAGGTGGGTCGCGCCGTTCGCGACCGCCGCTTCGAGATCGCCGCTCATCCCCGCGGACACCACCGTCGCCTCCGGGTGATCGCGCCGCAGCGTCGCGGTGACCTCGGCGAGCCGCTCGAACGCCCGCCACGGGTCCTCGCCCAGCGGCGCCACCGCCATCAGCCCGCGCAGTTCCAGCCCGGACGACGCGGCGATCGCGTCCGCGATCGCCGGCACCTCCGCTGCCGAGGCCCCGGAGCGGCCGGGTCTGGGCGACGGGTCGAGATCGACCTGCACCAGGCAACCCAGCGGGGTCGCGCGGCCCTCGGTGACCGCCGCGAGGGCGTGCACGAGCCGCGGCCGATCCACTGAGTGCACGAGATGCGCATAACCAGCGACCGAGCGGGCCTTGTTCGTCTGCAACGCGCCGATGAAATGCCAGCGCACCCGCTCCTGGGCGGGCTCGTTCCACTCGACCGACAGTTGGGCGACCTTGGCGGACGCCTCCTGGTCGCGGTTCTCACCGATGTCGCTGACGCCCAGTTCGGTGAGCAACTCGATGTCGGACGCCGGAAATGTCTTCGTCACCGCGATCAGCGTCAGCTCCGACGGCGACCGGCCGGCGTCGGAGCACGCCTTTTCGACGCGGGCCCACACGGATTTCAGGTTGGCCGCAAGCTCGCGTTGCCGGTCGGCTGGTGTCACCGCAGGTGTCACGGCGGGTGTCATCGCGCCCGCCACACGAGCGCGGCCATCCGCCCGGTCACCCGGTCGCGCCGGTAGGAGAACAGGGCTGGGTCCTCAAGCGTGCAACCGGCCACGTGCCGGACGACGTCGACGTCCTCGTCGGCCAGTTGCGCTGACACCCCGGCCGGGATGTCGATGGCAAACCGACCGTCGTCTCTTCGTGGCCGCGACGCCGGAACCGCGCTCCACACCGCCTCGGCCATCTCCCGTGGAACCTCGTAACACGACGCGCAGATGGCCGGACCCACCACGGCTCGGATCGACATCGCCCCGAGTTCGCGCAGCGCGGCAACCGAGTTCGGGATGACACCTGCGGTCAGACCAGGTCGGCCACAATGCGCGACGCCGACCACCCCGACGTCGGAATCGGCCAACACGACAAGCGCGCAGTCGGCGGACAGCGCGGCGAGCGGCAGGCCGGCTTGCGCGGTGACCATGGCGTCGACCGCAGGCGGGTCGGCCTGCACAGTGCCGATCGCGGTACCGATCGGGACACCGACCGTGGTACCGATCGTGGCGACACCACCGCCGTGCTGAGCCGTCAACCACACCGCGGGCGGGACCCCGAGCCGCTCAAGCACCAGGTGCCGGTTGGTCGTGACGTCGGCCGGATCGTCGCCGACGTCCAAGCTCAGATTCAGCGAGGCGTACGGCGCGGCGCTGACGCCGCCAGCGCGCGTGGTGAACGCGTACCGGACGCAATTCCCCGGGCCGCCGAGGCTGCCGAGTTCGAGCACTCCCTACTTCAAGAAGTCGGGGACGTCGAGTTCTTCGGCGTCGTCGTCGAACACGATGGTCCGCTTGGGGACGGCGGTTTCGCGGCGCACCGGGACCTCGTCGTCCAAGCCGAGCCGGCTGTGGGCGGCCGGCAGGTCCACGTGTTGCGGCTCGCGCTGCGGGTCGGCGCGCGGGTCGCTGCGCTGCGGGTCGGCGCGCGGGTCGCTGCGCTGGGGGTCGAGGCGGGGGGCGGACGACGCAGCGGGCGTGGTGCTGATGTTGATCGCCTGCTCCAGCGGGTCGGGACGACTGGCCGCGGCGACCGGCGTCGCGGCCTCGGCGGCCGTGCGGCGGACCTGCCGGGCGGGACGCGGCGCGCCGCCGTCGAACCCGGCCGCGATGACGGTGACCCGAACCTCGTCGCCAAGCGCGTCGTCGATTACCGCGCCGAAGATGATGTTCGCCTCGGGGTGGGCCGCTTCAGCCACGAGCTGGGCGGCCTCGTTGATCTCGAAAAGCCCAAGGTCGGAGCCGCCGGCGACCGACAGCAGCACGCCGTGGGCACCTTCGATCGACGCCTCGAGCAGCGGGCTTGAGATGGCCATCTCCGCAGCGGAGACGGCGCGGTCCTCCCCGCGCGCCGAACCGATGCCCATCAGCGCCGAGCCCGCGCCGGACATGATCGATTTCACGTCCGCGAAGTCGAGGTTGATCAGCCCCGGAGTGGTGATCAGGTCGGTGATGCCGGAGACGCCCTGCAGCAGGACCTGGTCGGCCGACTTGAAGGCGTCGAGCACGCTGATCTTGCGATCCGAGATCGACAGCAACCGATCGTTCGGAATGACGATGAGGGTGTCGACTTCGTCTCGCAGATTCTCGATGCCCACCTCGGATTGCTCGGAGCGGCGGCGACCCTCGAACCCGAAAGGACGAGTCACGACACCGATCGTCAGCGCCCCGAGCGAGCGGGCGATCCGGGCCACGACGGGGGCTCCGCCGGTGCCGGTGCCGCCGCCTTCGCCAGCGGTGACGAAGACCATGTCGGCGCCCTTGAGCACCTCCTCGATCTCCTCCGCGTGGTCTTCGGCCGCCTGCCGACCGACCTCCGGGTCGGCGCCCGCGCCCAGACCGCGAGTGAGCTCGCGACCGACGTCGAGCTTGACGTCGGCGTCGCTCATCAGCAACGCCTGCGCGTCGGTGTTGATCGCGATGAACTCGACGCCTTTGAGACCGACCTCGATCATCCGGTTGACGGCGTTGACGCCGCCACCGCCGATGCCGACGACCTTGATGACCGCCAGGTAATTCTGCGGTGCTCCCACGGCCTGCTCGCCTTGCCTTCCCTAGGGGTTCGGCCCCCGCGTTTCGACCCAGTCGGACACGTGGTCGACCAAGGCCGCAGCCCGCGGTTCGCGCGGCGCCACGGCCCCGTGGCGGGGGCAGCTGGGTGCGGCGATGATGCGGGGAAGCCACCACCGACGATCGTGCGTGCCAAAACTCAAGCTGAATCTCACGTGCGCAAAACTGCTTACCTGCGAGGGCTTTTCAGACCCTCACCCTCAGGTAGACCCTTATAGTTATGTCAACCTGAAAGTGCCAAGGACATTAGGGCCCGACCCCGGGTAGGTCAACGACACCCCCGGCGTGTTTCGAATTTGTTGGCCGCGAAATGCCGCGAAAGCGGTGAAGTCGATCGAGCCGAGCGAGGTCGTGGCCGCAAAGGCGCCGTCGACCGCGCCGGATCAGATGGTGCGACGGTCAACCGGTTTCAACTGGGAGAGACACCCGGCGGCTGGTTTCAACTGGGAGAGCGGCCCTGCGACGGGTCAACCTCGGCGCGCGACGTGAGATGGCGGGCGCGCAACGCCTCCACCACGGCGGGCGCCAGCATCGCGACGTCTCCCCCGGCGCCCATCGTGATCACCAGGTCGCCCGGTTCCGCTCGCGCCCCGAGATGCGCGGGAACAGCCGACCACGACGGCTCGAACACCACATGCTCGGGCGGCAAGGTGACCGCCGCCGCGAGCGCGGCGCCGGTGCCGCCGGCCAGCGGAGTCTCCCCCGGCGCGTAGACCTCCATAACGACGACGTCGTCGGCCAGCCCTAGTGCGGCGCCGAATTCGGCGCAGAAATCGGCGGTTCGGTAATAGTGATGGGCCTGGAAGGCGACAACCAGCCGACCACTGCCGGCGACGGTGCGGGCCGCCCGCAACACCGCTGCGATCTCGGTCGGGTGGTGGGCGTAGTCGTCGAACAGCCGCACGCCGGCCACGACGCCTTTCGGCTCGAACCGCCGCCGCGCGCCGGTGAACGCGGTGAGCCCGGCGGTGAAGTCGGGAAACGGCATGTCGAACCCGAGACCGACGGCGATCGCGCCGACCGCGTTGAGGGCGTTGTGCTTGCCCGGAACCGAGAGCACGACGTCGCCGAGCCGTCGTCCGCCAGCCACGACGGCAAACGACGACCCGCCGCCCGCGACCGCCAGATTTTCCAACCGAACCGTCGCGTCTGCGGCCTCGCCATAAAGCCGGACGTCGACGCCCGCGGCGCGGGCCGCGACGGCCAGTCGACGGGCGCCGGGGTCGTCGGCGCAGGAGACGAGGAAGCCGTCGGCGTCGAGGCGGGCGGCGAACTTCTCGAACGCTTGGTGGATCTGCTCGAGGTCGGCGTAGTGGTTGAGGTGGTCGGCTTCGACGTTGGTGACGATGGCGGCGCGCGGCGAGAGCAGCAGGAAGCTCTCGTCGCTCTCGTCGGCCTCGGCGACGAAAAGATCGTCCGCGCCGTCGTGCGCGTTGGAACCCGGTTCGTTCAGGTCGGCGCCGATCGCGAACGACGGATCGAGCCCGCAGTGCTGGAAGGCGCGCGCCAGCATCGAGGTCGTGGTCGTCTTGCCGTGGGTGCCGGCGACGGCGATGCCGCGTCGTCCGGCCATCACCGACGCCAGGGCGGCGGCCCTCGGCAGCACCCGCACGCCGCGCTTCTTCGCCGCCACCAGTTCGGGGTTTGAGGCGGCGATGGCGGTGGAGACCACCACGGCGTCGGACGGACTCAGGTCGGCAACGTTCGCGACGTCGTGCCCGACGCTCACCCGCGCGCCCAACACGCGCAAGGCGGCGAGCACGCGGGAGTCCTTCACGTCGCTGCCGGACACCGCCACGCCGCGCGCCAGCATGATGCGGGCGATGCCCGACATGCCGCCGCCGCCGATGCCGATGAAATGCACCCGGCCGAAGTCGGCGGCCGCGGGGGTCGACTCGTTCACGCCGGGACGCCTACCGCCTGGTAAATCATGTCGACCAGTTTCTCGTCCGCGTCGCGTCGTCCCAAATCGGCCGCCTTCGCCGACATCTCGGCAAGCCGGGCCGGATCCCGCAACAGCGGGATGGCGGTGTCGCGAAGCCACTGCCCGGTCAGCTTCGCGTCGGCGACGATGAGCCCGCCTCCCGCGTCAGCGATCGGCGCCGCGTTGAAGCGCTGCTCGCCGTTGCCGTGCGGCAGCGGCACGAAAATGCCGGGCAGGCCGACCGCGGTCAACTCCGCGCAAGTCATCGCGCCGGCCCGGCAAAGCATCAGGTCGGCCGCGGCGTAAGCCAACTCCATGTGGTCGACGTACGGCAGCAAGACGTACGGCGGCTGACCCTCGACGGGCGCCGGCAGCTGCACGTCGGCGGCTTGCGTGGGACCCGCGACGTGGAGCACCTGCACGCCCGCCGCCAGCAAGTCGGACGCCGCCGCGGATGCCGCGTTGTTCAGCGAGCGCGCGCCCTGCGAGCCGCCAGAGACCAGCAAGGTAGGCGCGTCGGGCAGCAACCCGAAGGTGGCTCGCGCCTCCGCG
>JAICYF010000008.1 GCA_025934355.1 Acidothermaceae bacterium | reverse complement strand
TGCCGTTGAAGACGAAGAACAGCTGCGCTTGCTCGCCGAAATGCGATCTGAACACTTCTTGCGCGGCCGCCGTGTAGGGGTCGGCGCCGTAGCTCGTGACATGCCCGCCATTCGCCCGGGCCATCGCCGAGAGCACCTCGGAATGCACGCCCGCGTAATTGTCGCTGGCGAAGCCACGCTCGCTGGGATCGTGATGCATCAGTTCGTCAGCCACAGCCGCGCTCCGTTCACGTCGGCCGCGGGCTTCTCCCATAGCAACACGATCTCTTCTGCTAGGTCTTCGACGTCGGTGAAGCCCGGGAATTTGCCGTCCGGCTTCGCCGCCCGCATCGCGGGTGTGAGCAATGCCTTCACCACCAGCACGGTCGCCGCCGCAGCCGATCCGCGGAACGAGTCCGCGACGGCGAGCGTCCACGCCTCAGCAGCCGCCTTGGCCGCCGCGTATGCCGCATTATCGGCCGTCGGGTGTGAGGCCGCAGCCGCCGAGATGAGCACGAACCGGCCAGCCGGCGCCGCGCGCAACGCGTCGTGGTACGCGCGGGTGGTGTGCTGAAGGGTGCGGATCAGCAGGTCTGACAACAGCGCCCAGTCAGCGAGATCGGCCTCGACGATGCCTTTGCCGCCGCGCCACCCGCCTACCAGGTGCACAACGCCGTCGACGCGGCCGAACTCGTCTATGACCGAGTCCGCCCACGACCTCGTCGCGGCTTCGTCCAGCAGGTTGACCGCTTGTCCGACGGCGCGGCCGCCGGTTGCGGCGATCTCCTCCGCTAGGGCATTCAGCGGCTCCAGCGACGTGTCGGCCATCACGACCGTCGCTCCCGCAGCCGCGAGATGACGCACCGCCGCGGCGCCAGCACCGCCGCCCGCGCCCGCCACCACGACAACGGCGTCCGACAAAACTTCGCTCACGCCCGGATTCCCTTCGTTGACGCAATCACATCTGCCAGCTTGCGCCGCAACGCGTCGAAAAACACGTTGAGCGGAAATTCGTCGGGCAATACCAGGTCGACAAGGTCTTTGGGTGGCCCATCAAGAGGTAACGCAGCTGCGTCACTGGTCGCTTTGGCCCATACCGACATCGGGTTCGGCGCAACGTAGCGCGACACAAGTTCATGCGCCGCCAGCCAATGCCCGACCCGCGAACGGTCGATGCTGTCGCGGTACAACGTCTCAACCTCGTCGCCCAGACCGATCACACCGTCTGCCAAGCGATTCCACTCGACCGTCAGGGTGTTGTCAGTCCAATGGACGACGCCGTGCTTGTGCAGGTAGCCGAACAACAGTTGCCCGCCGAGACCGTCATAGTTGCGCAACCGCTCGCCGGTGATGGGGAACCGCAGCATGCGGTCGAACAGCATCGCGTATTGCACGTACTCGCCGTATGGCGTGATGCGTCCGGCCTCCAACTGCACCGCTTGCCGGAACGCTTGCAGGTCGCAGCGCAACTCCTCGATCGCGTACATCCAGAACGGCATTCGCTGCTTGATCATGAACGGATCGAACGGCAGGTCACCGTGGCTATGCGTGCGGTCGTGAATCAAATCCCATAAGACAAAGGTGTTTCTGGCCAGTTCTTGGTTGTCGACCAATCGCGCGGCAGCCGGCGGCAACGACATCTTCAAGGTGGACGACGCCGCCGCGACGACGCGGCGGAACCTGGCCGCCTCGCGGTCGCAGAAGATCGCGCCCCAGGTGAACTTCGGGATCTCCCGAACCGCAACCGTTTCTGGGAACAGCACCGCCGAGTTGGTGTCGTAGCCGGCGGTGAAGTCGACGAACGCGATCGGCACGAACATCGGGTTGTCGTAGCGCGACATCTCCAGGTCGGCTAACCACGTTGGCCACACAACCTGCACGACGACGGCTTCGAGGTTTCGGTTCGGATTGCCATTTTGGGTGTACATCGGGAAGACGACCAGATGCTCGAGCCCGTCGACTCGCTGACGTTCCGGATGGAACGCCATTAAAGAGTCGAGGAAGTCGGGAACGCCGAAGCCGCCGTCGCGCCACTTCCGAAGGTCCTGCGCGACGGCCGTCAGGTATTCGGAGTCGTGTGGGAACCTCGGCGCCAACGCCTCGATGGCCTCCACGCAGTCGTCAATCCGCGCTGCCGCGATGGCGGTGTCTCCTTCGACGGAACCATCTTTGCGTTGCAGCGGCCGGATGCTCTCGACCGCGGACTTCAAAGCCGCCCACTCCGGCGACTCGTCGGTCCAGCGCGCGGCAGCGGCGTCAGAAGAAACGGCTCGGCCACTCGCCGCCCAGGTGACGACGTTGGTCCACAGCGTCAACTGCTGGTAGTCGCCGATGGAGTCGTCGCCGAACAGGTCTGAGTCGGCGAACACCGCGACGCGTCCGCGTCCGGCCGACAATGCCACAGCCAATGGGGCGCCGGCCGGGTCGGCGGTCGCCGACGTGCGGGCGAGCACCTCGACAGCGTCCGCGGCGTCCGACGCTGTTATCTGCAAGGCGCCCGCCCGGTAGAAGCACGCGCTGTCAACGCGGGCCCGCAGGTCGACCGCGCCGCGCGGCCCGGAGAGGTCGGCGAGCACCCAGGTGGCCACCTGTCGGTGGTTGTTGACGGTGTCTTGCGCGGTGAGGTTGAGCGGCCGCACGCCGAATCGCGCGAGCAGGTCGACCAGGTTGTTGCCGTACTTGTCTTGCTCGCATTCGGCCAGGACGATGAGCCCGCCGCCGTCGCGCACGAACGTCTCCAGCGCATGCATCTCGTCGTCCGAGAGCTTTGGCGAGCCGCCGCCCGTCACCCGTTCCCAGGTGCCTTCGGACGGGTGGGCCAGAACCACGACGTCGACGTCGTCGAGCACCTCGGGCGTTAAAGCTCCGGAGACGTGAGCGTCGATCCGCATCCCGTGCTCCCGCAACGCGGCGGCTGCCTGCAGGTAGCCCGCGTCGCCGGGATTGCGGGGATTCATCTGCTCGACGATGTCAGGGCGGATGCTCCACGCCTCGTTGTGCGCCTCGTCGAACAGCACCCTGGGAAAGGGATCGGGCAGTAGGCGGCTCAGGCGGCTCATCGCAACACGCTCCAGACTCATGCCGATCGGGCATGCGCGTCCACCGGTGCCAGCGCGGGTGTGCGCGGCATGGTCATGCGTTCGTTACGACGATCCTCTCAAAAGCGAGGCGGGGACGACGCGGAGCCCGGGGACACCGGCGCTTGAATCGGGATCGCCGCCTGCTTCCAAATGTCCCTCAAAGCCCAGGGCATCACGACCAACACGTAAATGCCGCCGCCGATGATCCCAATGCCGACAGACATTGCCATGACGAACACCGGCAGCGGCACGAGGAGCAGCAGGGTGGCCACGACGCGGCCCGCCGGTCCGAAGGTGCCGGTCGACTTCTTCCAGCGCGAGTAGGTCATCAGCACCGCGGCCTCCGGCGCGGACGGCGTGGGCGCGACCCTTTGGACCGGACCGCCGACCACCGCAGGGCAAGCCCGGCAGCGCGGGGCGTTGCTGCCGTCGGCCACGCCGCAGGCGCAAAGAGCGGTCACGGGTTAGATCATCGGCAGCGCAGCGGCTCTGACTGAGCGCTGGCTTTCGATGAGCCAGTCTTGGATGAGCGTTGAATCATTCACCGCCCGCCCGGGTTAGGCTGGACGGCGATGCTCGCGCCCGCCGCACCCGACTCCCGAGGGCCCGATTTCCGAGGGCCCGTCTACCTCGACCACGCCGCGACCACACCGATGGTCCCCGAGGCGATCGAGGCGATGACCCGTCAGCTGGCGGTGGCTGGCAACCCGTCGTCCCTGCACGCCGCCGGGCGGGCCGCTCGCCGAGTGGTCGAGGAGTCCCGCGAGGCGGTTGCCCAAGCGCTGGGCGCGCGGCCGAGCGAGGTCGTCTTCACCTCGGGCGGCACCGAGGCCGACAATCTCGCGATCAAGGGCGTGTTCTGGTCGCGCCGGGCCGCCGACCCGCGGCGCACCCGGATCCTGGTTAGCGCGGTCGAGCACCACGCCGTCTTTGACTGCGTCGAGTGGTTGGCCGCCCACGACGGCGCCTCGCCGGTCTGGCTCGACGTCGACGAGGTCGGCCGGGTGCGCCCCGAAACGGTGCGCGCGGCGATCGACGAAGATCCGGCCTCGGTCGCGCTGGTCAGCGTGATGTGGGCCAACAACGAGGTCGGAACCGTGCAGCCGGTCGCCGAGATCGCGAAGATCGCCCACGAGTACGGCATCCCCGTTCACTGCGACGCCGTGCAGGCCGTCGGCCAGTTGCCGGTCGACTTCGCCGCGAGCGGTCTCGACGCCTTGAGCCTCACCGGACACAAGTTCGGCGGCCCGGTGGGCGTCGGCGCGCTGCTGGTCACCCGCGACCTCGCGGTGACCCCCGTGCTGCACGGCGGCGGCCAGGAGCGCGAGATTCGCTCGGGCACGCTCGACACGCCGGCGATCGCCGGTTTTGCGGCCGCGTTGCGACTCGCCGTCGACCGGCAGCCGCTGCTTGCCGAGCAACTGACCCAGCTGCGAGACGACCTGATCTCCCGGGTTCGGGCCGCGGTGCCTGACGCCGTCCTGAATGGCGACCCGGCGAGCGACCTCGACGCCCGGCTCCCCGGCAACGCCCATTTCTCCTTTCCCGGCTGCGAGGGCGACGCGCTGCTCATGCTGCTCGACGCGCGCGGCGTCGAGTGTTCCACCGGGTCCGCGTGCACCGCGGGCGTTGCCCGACCGAGCCACGTCGTCCTGGCGATGGGTGCGGACGACGATCTCGCGCGTGCCACCTTGCGGTTCTCCCTCGGGCACACGTCGTCCGAGTCGGACGTCGACGCGCTGCTCGGTGTGCTGCCTGGCGCGGTCGAGCGGGCGCGCAAAGCCGGTTTGGTCTCGGCGAGCAGCAAGAGATAGCGCGCGATGAAGGTGTTGGCCGCCATGTCGGGCGGCGTCGACTCAGCCGTGGCCGCGGCCCGTGCCGTCGCGGCGGGGCACGACGTCACCGGCGTCCATCTGGCGTTGTCGAAGAGTCCGCAGTCGCATCGCAGCGGGGCGCGCGGCTGCTGCACGGTCGAAGACGCGCGCGACGCACGGCGCGCCGCCGACGTCCTCGGCATCCCGTTTTACGTGTGGGATCTGGCGGAGCGCTTCGACGCGGACGTCGTCGACGACTTCGTCGCCGAATACGCGGCGGGGCGCACGCCCAACCCATGCCTGCGCTGCAACGAGCGGATCAAGTTCGCCGCGGTGCTCGACAAGGCGTTGGCCCTCGGCTTTGATGCCGTGTGTACCGGGCACTACGCGCGGTTGATCGACGCGCCGACCGGCCGCGAGTTGCATCGCGCGGTCGACCCGGGCAAAGACCAGTCGTACGTGCTTGGGGTTTTGACCGTGCAGCAGCTTGCGCACGCGATGTTCCCGCTCGGTGACACGGCTAAAGCTCAGGTGCGCGTCGAGGCTGCTGCCCGTGGATTGCAGGTTGCCGACAAGCCCGACAGCCACGACATCTGCTTCATCGCCGACGGCGACACCGCGGGATTTCTGCGGAACCGGTTGTTGTCCGAGCACGCAGGGAGCGGCGACGGCGCCGGCGACGGCATGTCCGGCGAGATTGTCGACGTCGAGGGCAACCGCGTCGGCGCGCATGAGGGCGTGTTCGGATTCACGGTCGGTCAGCGCAAGGGATTGCGAATCGGCACGCCCGCGCCCGACGGCCGACCGCGATACGTCCTTGACGTGTCACCGGTTACCCGCACGGTGACGGTCGGTTCCGCTGCAGACCTTGACGTTCGCGCGATGACCGGTGTCCGGCCGCGCTGGTGTGCCGAACCACCCGCCGGCCGCGTGGAGTGCCTGGTGCAGTTGCGTGCGCACGGCGATCCACTCCCCGCCGTCGTCCGACTGGTTGACGCCGACACGCTCGACGTCGAGTTGCTTTCGGCCGCACGTGGTGTGGCGCCGGGCCAAGCTGTCGTCGTTTATGACGGCACGCGGGTTGTGGGATCCGCCACGATTGACCGCACGCGTCGATAAAAAAGCGCGCGGCGAGTGGCGAAAACGGTTAATCGCACGTACCGTCGTCGTCACCGCCCATCCGCCTAAATCATGAATGTGGCACGAAATCTTGGCTTCTCGTCTGTCTAACCGCGCTCGTTTTGGCGCGATAATCGCGCTGGCTGCGGTGATTCTCGCCGCGTGCAGCAGCGCGCGCGCCGAACAACACAGCGACCAGCTCAGCGCAGCGCATGCGTCGAATCATGCGTCGACTCAGGCGTCGACTCAGGCGTCGCCGCAGAGCTCAGCTCCCGCACGTGCTTCGGCGGCTGTTGCAAACCAGCCGGCGGCCAGCGTCGCAGGCTCGTCATCGCCGTCCGCGTCGCGAAGTCCGAAGCCGACGGCCACCCACCGGCATGTGCCCCCCGCCAAACCCACGTCGTCCGCCACGAAATCGCCGAGCCCCGCGACGAGCGCGGCAGCCGTGGTGTCGCCCAGCGCGCCGACCGCGACGGATTACACGCTGACGACGAATCGCGACGGCTCGATCGTGCGGTGGAACCCCTGCGCGCCGATTCATTACGCGGTCAACGCGGCGCTCGCCGCCGACCCGGCCGGCGCGCTCGCCGACACCCAAGCCGCGATCGCGAAGGTGGCGGCGGCGAGCGGGCTGACCTTCGCCTACGACGGCTCGACGACAGTGGTCCCGACGCGAGCTTGGTTGGACGGCGGCGGCAGCGCGTCGTCCACATTGGTGATCGCGTGGGCCGCGCCTGGATCGCAGGCGGGAGACAGCGATCTGTTTGGGGCTGACGCCGACGGGGAGGGCGGCTGGACCGAGTCGGGCGTCAGCAAGGACGGCCAGACCTGGACCTGGCAGATCAAGCGTGGGTTCGTCGTCGTCGACCCGGCGGGCGCCGCTGGCTATGCACCGGGTTTCGGCGCCGGGCAAAGCCGCGGCGTGCTGCTCATGCACGAACTCGGCCATGCGGTCGGCCTTGGTCACGTCGACAACCAGCGCGACGTGATGTTCCCGGTGATCACCTCTTCGTCGCGCGCGCAGTGGGGCCCGGGCGATCTCGCCGGGCTGACCCGCGTCGGCAAGACCGCGGGCTGCATCAGCTAGCCCCAAGCTCGCCAGCCTGTCTTCGGCACCTCGTACGCTGACCAGCGTGTTCCCCTGGCCCGCTGGATCGGCGACCGGCGTCGGATCGCTGCCGGGCGCCGACCCGGCCGAGGCGATGCGGGTCGTCATCGGTGAGTTGGCCGACTTTCCGCACCTCGCCGAGACGCCGGCGTCGGCCATAGGCGCCGACATGATCGGCCGCGGCGCCGCCCATCTGGTCGACCTGCACGTCGAGCTGACCGTGAGCGGTTGGCGGTTCACCGATCGAGCGGGCGCTGATGAGCGGCGGGCTCGCGCCGCGCTGGCGCGCGACCTCGACGTCTTCGAGGAACACACCCAAGGCTTCACCGGGCCGTTGAAGATCCAGTGCGCCGGCCCGTGGACCCTCGCCGGCAGCCTCGAGCTGCGCTACGGCGACAAGGCGCTGGCCGATCCGGGGGCGGTTCGCGACATCGCGGCTGCGTTGGCCGAGGGGTTGGTCGGCGTCAGCGCCGACGTCGCCAAGCGAGTGCCGGGCGCGACGCTGGTCGTGCAGGTCGACGAGCCGCTGCTGCCCGCGGCGCTCGCCGGGCGCGTGCCGACCGCGAGCGGTTTCGGCACCCTGCCGCTGGTCGAGGTGGCCGACGCCGTCGAGAAGCTGCGGCACCTGGTCGAGGCCCTGGACGACGTGGGCGCCACGCCGGTCGCGCACTGCTGCGCGGCGAACCCACCGTTGGCCGCGTTCGCCGACGCCGGATTGCGCGCTGTCGGCGTCGACGCCTCGCTGCTGTCCGCGGCTGACGACGACGCCATCGGCGAGCTGGTTGAGCGCGGCGTCAGGCTGTTCTTAGGCTTGGTGCCGTCGACCGACCCGGGCGACAGCCGCCCGTTACGAGCCCGTGAGCTCGCTGCGCCGGCGCGGGAATTGTGGTCGCGGCTCGGCTTTGCCCCTGACACGCTGGCGCGCGACGTCGTTGTCACGCCGACGTGCGGCCTCGCGGGCGCGTCGATGAGCTGGCCGGCGCGGGCATATCGGTTGTGTCGTGACGTCGCGCAAGTGCTGTTGGACGAGCCGGAGGGATCGAAGTGAGCGCATCGACGGACGTGCCGGTTGACGTCGCCGAGCGGCACGCCGCGCTGTCGCGCGAACTCGACGACCACGCCTACCGCTATTACGTGCTCGACGCGCCGATCGTCTCCGACGCCGAGTACGACACCTTGATGCGCGAGCTCACGGCGATCGAGACCAAATACCCGCAGCTGCGCACCCCTGACTCGCCGACCCAAAAGGTCGCTGGCAGCTACTCGACGATGTTCAGCCCGGTCGAGCACCTCGAGCGGCTGATGAGCCTCGACAACGTCTTCTCCTCCGAGGAGTTGGCCGCGTGGGCGGCTCGCGCGGAGCGTGACGCCGGTGGTGACGTCGACTATTTGTGCGAGCTCAAGGTTGATGGCTTGGCCGTTGATCTCGTCTATGAGAAAGGCGTTCTGATCCGGGGCGCCACCCGCGGTGATGGTCGCACCGGCGAAGACATCACGCCCAACATCCGCACGATCGCCGACATCCCAGACAAGCTCGTCGACGGCGCCGACGTTCCCGCGTTGCTTGAGGTTCGCGGGGAGGTGTACTTCCCGGTGGCGAAGTTCGCCGATCTGAACGCGGCGCTGGTGGAGTCGGGGAAGGCGCCGTTCGCCAACCCGCGCAACGCCGCGGCTGGCTCACTGCGGCAGAAAGACCCACGCGTCACCGCGAGCCGGCCGCTGCGCATGGTGGTGCACGGAATCGGCGCCACCAAAGGGTTTTCGCCGTCGCGGCAGTCGGAGGCATATGCCGCGTTGGCCGCTTGGGGGTTGCCGACGTCCGAGCGGTTTAGGGTCTTTTCGAAGCTCTCCGAGGTCGACGAGTTCATCGCGTACTACGGCGAGAATCGCCACGCGGTCGAGCACGACATCGACGGCATTGTCGTTAAGGTCGACCAGTTTTCTTTACAGCGCCGGCTGGGAGCGACGTCGAAGGCGCCGCGATGGGCGATCGCCTACAAGTATCCGCCCGAAGAGGTCACCACAAAACTGCTGGAAATACGGGTGAATGTCGGCCGCACCGGTCGGGTGACGCCGTACGGCGTGATGACGCCGGTGAAGGTCGCCGGCTCGACCGTCGAGAACGCCACACTGCACAACGCCGACGAGATCAAGCGCAAGGGCGTGCTGGTCGGCGACACCGTGGTGCTGCGCAAAGCAGGCGACGTCATTCCTGAAATCGTCGGGCCTGTCGCGGATTTGCGCGACGGCACCGAGGTCGAGTTTGTGTTTCCGACCAAATGCCCGGCGTGCGGCACGAAGCTGGTGCGGCCGGTAGGGGAGGCCGACACTCGCTGCCCCAACACCCGTTCCTGCCCCGCGCAGTTGCGGGAGCGGATGTTCCACCTCGCCGGCCGCGGCGCGCTCGACATCGAGGTGCTTGGCTACGAAGCCGCGTCGGCGTTGCTCGACGGGAAACTGCTTGCCGACGAGGGCGACCTGTTTTTCCTCGACGCCGACCAACTTCGCCGCTTGCCGTTCTTCACCAGGCAGGACGGCGTGTTGACGGCCAACGCGGAAAAACTGCTGGCCAACTTGGAGACCGCGAAATCCCGTCCGTTGTGGCGAGTGCTTGTGGCGTTGTCGATCCGCCACGTCGGGCCTACCGCCGCACAAGCGCTCGCCCGCGACTTCGGCTCGCTGCCCGCGATTCGCGCGGCCAGCGCTGAGGAACTGGCGAACGCCGACGGTGTCGGACCGACAATCGCCGAGTCGATCCGCGAGTGGTTCGCCGTCGACTGGCACGCCGAGATCGTCGACAAGTGGGCACGTGCGGGCGTGCGGATGGAAGAGGAGCGTGGTGACGAGGGGCCGCGTCCCCTCGCGGGCTTGACCGTCGTCGTCACCGGTTCGTTGTCGACGTGGAGTCGCGACTCCGCCACGGCTGCCGTGCAAAACGCCGGCGGCAAGGTCGCCGGTTCAGTGTCGAAAAAGACCGACTTCGTCGTGGTTGGCGAAAATCCTGGTTCCAAATACGACAAAGCGGTGTCGCTCGGCGTGCCGATTCTCGATGAGGGCGCCTTCGCCGTGTTGCTCGAGCAGGGGCCCGACGCGGCCCGCGCGCTAGCCCAGCACGCGGGCTAGTCCAACTGCACTAGCCGGCTGGGCCGGTCGCCGTATTAGTTGATCGTTTAGTGGCGACGAAGGTAGTGGCAGCCGCAGATCCGCGGCCTGTCACGAAGGTACCGATGAGCCCGACTGAGGATCGCAACGAGCGGCCACGGCCCGGCTCCCCGCTCTGGTGGTACATCTGGGGGGTTGTGACGGCCGCTGCCGTCGTGGCGTGCGCCGTCCTTGGCGGATTGCGTGGCCAGTATCTTTCGCAGCTCGGCTCCAGCCCTGCCTTCTGGCTGGTGGCGCTGCCGATGGCTGTCACCGCCCTGCGGCCGGTGGTCCCCAAGGGCCGCAGTGGCGACGGCACGTTCGCGCTCGTCGTCTTTCTTTTCGCGCTTCTCATGCACTTCGGGCTTCGCCCAGTGGTGCTGCTGTGCGTCGTCACGATGTTCATCCGCGGCGCGCTGTATCGGCAGGCGTTGCATCGCAACCTCTTCAACGTCGGACAGCATGTGCTGACCCTGTTCGGCGCATGGGCGGTGCTGCGCGCGTTCTCCATCAAACCGAGCGTGGTCCACCCATGGTCGTTCCACGAACCGCACATCAACTTCGTCGAACTGGTCGCGGTGCTGCTCGCCGGATTCACGTATCTCCTTATCAACAACGGCAGCGTCTACGTCGCCGTCGCAATCCTCGAGCAACGGTCGTTGTCGCGCATCGTTCGCGAGGACGCGCGGCACCTTGCGGTCGTTGGCGTTGCGATGGTCAGCCTGGCGCCGCTCGTCCTGGTCGTGATGGTGCACCTGTGGCCGTTCGTACCGTTGTTCTATCCGGCGCTGGTCTCCCTGTATCACAACGCGACCCTCTCGATCGCCCGCGAACACGACGCGCTGCACGACTCGCTCACCGGCCTCGGCAACCGGGAGTTGCTGCACCGCGAGGGCTCCAAGGCGCTCGAGGCGATCAGCAGGCAGGACGACGGGATCGCCATCTTCATGCTCGACCTCGACAAGTTCAAAGAGGTCAACGACACCCTCGGGCACTCCGCGGGCGACCGGCTGTTGCAGGTCGTCACCGAACGGTTGTTGGCGGCGGTTCGCCCGGACGACGTGGTGGCCCGCCTCGGCGGCGATGAGTTCGTCGTGATCGTCCGAGAGGTTCCAGACACCACGACCGCGCGCCTCGCCGCCGTCCGGATGCTTGATCGGGTGAACGGTACCTGTGAGATCGACGGCGCGTCGATCGTGGTCGCGGCCAGCCTCGGCGTCGCCCTCGGGCCGGCGCATGGAGTTGAGTTCGACGCGCTGCTGCGGCGCGCTGACCGGGCGATGTACATCGCCAAGTCCAGCGGCTGCGGGGTCGCGGTGTTCGATCCACGGCGCGACGAGGAGTTGCGACACGCGTCCGTCGTCCTCGACCCGTCGGTTCAGGACGCCTCGTTGCCGCACGCGGAGCGCTCCGGCTGATCGTCGGCGCGGCGTTCGCTTTTAAGATGAGCGGATGCCGTCCATCACCCGCGCTGAAGCGGCCCACCTTGCCCGACTGTCGCGCCTCGCGCTGACCGACGACGAACTCGACCAGCTGGCCGGTCAGCTCGACGTCATCATCAACGCGGTCGCGCGGGTCAGCGAGGTCGCCGACGCGGATGTTCCGCCCACGTCGCACTCCGTGCCGCTCACGAACGTGTTTCGGCCTGACGAGGTGCGGCCCTGCCTCACGCCCGACGAGGCGCTCGCCGGCGCCCCGGCCGCGGAGGAACAGCGGTTCCGGGTGCCCCGGATCTTGGACGAGGAGTGACGGGCGATGGCTGACTTGACTCAGGCGTCGGCGCGCGAGCTTGCCAGGCTGATCGCGACAGGCGAGGTTTCCGCCGTCGAGGTGACCCAAGCCCATCTCGACCGCATCTCCGCCGTCGACGCCAAGGTGCACGCGTTCTTGCACGTCGACGCGGACGGCGCGTTGGGGGCCGCTCGGGCGGTCGACGAGAAGCGGTCGCGGGGAGCTGACCTCGGCCCGTTGGCCGGTGTTCCGCTCGCGCTGAAAGACGTGCTGACCCAAAAGGACGTCCCGACGACGTGCGGGTCGCGCATTCTCGAGGGTTGGCGGCCGCCGTATGACTCCACGGTGGTGCGCAAGTTGCGCGAGGCCGATGTCGTCATTCTCGGCAAGACCAACATGGACGAGTTCGCAATGGGGTCCTCGACCGAGAACTCCGCGTTCGGTGTCACCCGCAACCCATGGGATCTCGAGCGAATTCCCGGCGGCTCGTCTGGTGGTTCGAGCGCCGCGGTGTCGTCGTTCCAAGCGCCACTCGCGATCGGCACCGACACCGGTGGCTCGATCCGGCAGCCCGCGGCGGTCACCGGCATCGTCGGGGTGAAGCCGACGTATGGCGGCGTTTCGCGTTACGGACTGGTCGCGTTCTCCTCGTCCCTCGACCAAGCCGGGCCGTTCGCGCGCAACATCCTTGACGCCGCGTTGCTGCACGCGACCATTGCGGGGCACGACCCACTCGATTCCACGTCGATCGACGCGCCAGTCCCGGACGTCGTCACCGCCGCACGGGCTGGCGACGTCACCGGCGTGCGGGTCGGCGTCGTCCGCGAGTTGAACGGCGAGGGATATGACGCGGGCGTGCGGCAGCGTTTCTCCGAGGCTGTTGCGCTGCTGACGTCGTTGGGCGCGGAGGTGGGTGAGGTCAGCTGCCCGCATTTCGACTACGCGATGCCGGCGTATTACCTGATCGCGCCGAGTGAGGCGTCGTCCAACCTGGCCCGATTCGACGCGATGCGCTACGGCCTGCGGGTCGGTGACGATGGCACGCGTAGCGCCGAAGAGGTGATGGCAATGACCCGCGCCGCGGGGTTCGGACCAGAGGTGAAGCGGCGCATCATGATCGGCACCTACGCGTTGTCGAGCGGCTACTACGACGCGTACTACGGGTCGGCGCAGAAAGTGCGGACGTTGATCAGCCAGGATTTCGCCGCCGCGTTTGAGAAGTTCGACGTTTTGGTGTCGCCCTCGACGCCGACGACGGCGTTCCGGATCGGCGAGCGCACCGACGACCCGCTCAAGATGTATCTCGCCGACCTCGACACGATTCCATCCAACCTCGCGGGCAACGCGTCGATGTCGTTGCCCGTTGGGCTTTCGCCCGACGACGGCTTGCCGGTCGGACTGCAAATCATGGCACCGGCGCTCGCCGACGACCGCCTCTACCGCGTCGCGGCCGTGCTCGAGGCGGCGTTGGCGCTGCAATGGGGACACGCGTTGATCGAGGAGGCTCCGGCGCTGTGAGCACGACATATGACGAGGCGCTGGCAAACTACGAGCCGGTGTTTGGCCTGGAGACGCATGTCGAACTAGGCACCGTGTCGAAGATGTTCTGCGGCTGTGGCACGACGTTTGGCGCGCCGCCGAACACGCAGGTTTGCCCGGTGTGCCTCGGCTTGCCTGGCTCGTTGCCCGTGGCCAACGCGATGGCGATCGAGTCGACGATCCGCATAGGGCTTGCGCTGCATTGCACGATCGCGCGGTGGTGCCGCTTCGCGCGCAAGAACTACTTCTACCCAGACATGCCGAAGAACTTCCAGATATCCCAATACGACGAGCCGCTGTGCGTCGAGGGATATCTCGATGTCGAGGTAGGCGATTCGGTCGTGCGGGTCGGCATCGAGCGAGTGCACCTGGAGGAAGACACCGGGAAATCGCTGCACGTGGGTGGTTCCACCGGTCGGATTCATGGCGCCACGCATTCGCTGGTCGACTACAACCGGGCCGGCATACCGCTCGTGGAGATTGTGACGAAGCCTGTGCCCGGCACGGGCGCGTTGGCGCCCGAGGTGGCGCGGGCATACGTCACCGAGTTGCGAGAAACGTTGCGCGCGCTTGGGGTTTCCGACGTCCGCATGGAAGAGGGATCACTGCGCTGCGACGTCAACCTTTCGTTGAATCGGGTTGGCGCCACCGAGTGGGGAACTCGGTCGGAGACGAAGAACGTCAACTCGTTGCGGTCTGTCGAGCGCGCGGTGCGTTCTGAGATCGAACGCCAGTCGGAGGTGTTGTCGGCCGGCGGCCGCGTCGTCCAGGAAACTCGGCATTTTCACGAGGACACAGGGGTGACGACGTCGGGCCGAAGCAAGGAAATGGCGGAGGACTACCGCTATTTTCCGGAGCCAGACTTGGTGCCGATCGCACCGGCTGCCGATTGGGTGGAGTCGTTGCGCGATGCGCTCCCGGAGTTGCCGTTCGAAAGGCGGCGGCGGTTGCGCGAAGAGTGGGGGATCTCCGCGCTCGACATGCAGGCCGCGTTGAACGCGGGCGCGGTGGCTGCGATCGAGTCGACCGTCGCCGCGGGCGCGTCGCCGCGTGATGCCTACAAATGGTGGATGGGCGAGTTGGCGCGACAGGCCAACGAACGCGGCGTCGAAGTGTCGACGTTGCCGGTGACGCCGTCCGACGTCGCGCGCATTTCAGTTTTGGTGAACGACGGAAAGCTCACCGACAAGCTGGCCCGGCAGGTGCTCGACGGCGTCCTGGCTTGCGAGGGTTCGCCCGACGACGTCGTCGCCGCGCGTGGGCTTGAAGTGGTGTCGGACGACGCGGCGCTCGGGGCGGCCGTCGACGCCGCGATTGGCGCTGATCCGGACGCCGCGCAGAAGGTGCGCGACGGGAAGGTGGCGGCGGCCGGCGCGTTGGTGGGCGCGGTGATGAAGGCGACCGGTGGCAAGGCCGACGCTGCTCGGGTTCGCGAGTTGGTGCTTGAGCGGCTGAACACCGATGCATGAACTGCTGGCGCAATTCGCCGAGCAGTGGGCCAAGGTTGGGCTCGCGAACATCAACCAGGTCTACCCGAACGACTTGCGGCACACCATGCACGCCGCCGACGATCGGCCGTTGCCGCAGGAGGTGCACCCGGCGTTCTACGGGTCGTTCGACTGGCATTCCTGCGTTGAGATGCACTGGATGCTGGTGCGGCTCCTGCGGGTGGCGCCCGATGCGCTTGGCGTGACGGCGGGCTCGGTGCGCGAGGGACTGGCTGCGCATCTGACCGATTCGGCGATTGCGCGCGAGGCAGATTACTTCGCGCAGCGACCTTCTTGGGGCGGACGTCCGTACGGATGGGGGTGGGCGCTCACGTTGGCGCATGAGCTGGCCACTTGGGACGACGCGGACGGCGACGCGGCGCGCTGGTCGGCGGCCATGCGCCCGCTGGCTTCGGTGTTGACCGAACGATTTTCCGACTGGTTGCCGAAGGCCGAGTTTCCAGTTCGGCACGGCGTGCATCAGAACTCCGCGTTCGGACTGTCGCGGGCGCTCGCTTGGGCCCGACTTGCGGCGCCCGACCTCGTTGCGCTTATCGACACGACCGCACGACGTTGGTTCATGGACGACGTGGCGTATCCGGCGCACTACGAGCCGTCGGGCGCCGACTTCCTCTCTCCCGCGCTGACCGAAGCGGAGCTGATGGCGCAACTGCTGGAGCCGATGGAGTTCAGCGCGTGGTTCGCGCGATTCTTGCCGGGGCTCGAGCGCGGCGAGCCGTCAACGTTGTTGCGGCCAGTGCGGGTGAGCGATTCGACGGATGGCCAGATCGCACATCTGCATGGGTTGAACCTGAGCCGCGCGTGGTGCTTCCGCCGGCTGATCGAGGCGCTGCCGTCGGACGACCTACGAGTGGCGCCGATGCGGGCCGCGATCGACCGGCACAGCGAGGCGTCGTTGTCGCAGGCGGCGGGCAGCGACTACATGGTTGAGCATTGGCTGGCCGCATACGCCACACTGCTACTGACATGAGGACCTACCTGCTGCTGGAATACCAGCTCGTCGACGACTACCTCGAACGACGTGCGTCGCTGCGAGCTGAGCACCTTGGGTTGGCCGGCGAGGCGCATGCGCGGGGCGAGCTTGCGCTAGCCGGCGCGCTGACCGAGCCGGTCGACCGCGCTGTGCTCGTGTGGAGCACCGACGATCGGTCGATCGTTGAGTCGTTCGTCGCCGCAGATCCCTACGTGCGCGAGGGACTTGTCACCTCGTGGACCATCAGGCCCTGGAACGAGGTTCTCAGTTAGTCGAGGCCTTGCCGCCCCAGACTGTTCTCGCCCAGACTGTTCTCGCTGTTTAGGGGTCGTCGAGGTTGCGGGTTTTGTATCGGCTGTGGAGTCGAGGGGTTTGGGTTGGGTCGATCCAGGCGGGTGGGGTGAACCAGGGTTTGCCGTTTTTGAGGTCGATGTGCCAGTCGTCGTGGTGGATCAGGGTGTGGTGGCGTTCGCATAGCAGCACCCCGTTGTCGGCGCAGGTGGCGCCGCCGTCGGCCCAGTGTTTGCGGTGGTGGATGTCGCACCAGGCGGGCGGGCGGTCGCAGCCGGGCATGGCGCAGCCTTGGTCTCTGGCTTCGATGGCGCGTCGGATGGCGGCGGGCCAGCACCTGGTGGCGCGGCCGACGTCGAGCGGTTCGCTGGCGCCGCCGAGGACGATCGGGATGATTTTCGCGTCGCAGGCCAGCCGCCGGGCCAGGGTGGCGGAGATCGGGGCGCCGTGGCCGAGCAGCCCGGGCGGCGCGCCGAGTTCTTGGCGCAGCGTTTGCAGGGGGACGGTGACCGAGATGTGCGGGGGTTCGCCGCGGACGGCGGGCGAGCCGGGACCGCACGCCAGTTTGCAGATGGCGACCAGCGCCTCGGCGTGCCGGCTGGCGGTGTCGCGCCGGTCCGGCGCCCCGCCCGCGCCGGTCCCGCCGCCCGCGCCGGCGCCGGCGCCGGCGCCGGTGCCGCCGGGGGTGGCGTGCGCGCCCAGGGCGGGCAGGATGACCGCGGCGGCGGCGACGCCGTAGCGGGCGCGCAGGGTGATCCCGCCGTCGGGGAGCAGCCGCACCGCGAGCGTGTCGCGGTCGGCGGCGCGGGCTTCCCGCCACGCCAGCTCGTCGGGGGCGAACCGGTGCGCCACCCCGGCCGCGGCGCGGGCCACCGCGGCGGCGCCGTCGTCGGCGGCGACGGCGAGCAGCAGTTCCTCCACCCGGCCGGTCATCGCCGCGGGGACGGCGGCGGGCAGGGCGTCCAGCGCCTCGCACACCGCCGCCGCCGAGCGCTGGGCGATCACCCCGGTGGCGAACGCCTGCCGGGTGGCGTCCCGGGCGGCCAGCGCCGCGGACAGCCGCAACCGCTCCCTCGTGACGGCCGGGGGCGTGTCGGCGCGGGCGCGCAGCAACGCCGGCAGCGAGGTCGCGCCCTCCCGCCGCGCGAGCCCGGACCGCTCGGCCTGGGCGGTCAGCTCCAGTTGCAGGAACGCCAACCGCCGCGCCACCGTCTCCGCGCGCTCCAGCAGCCGGCCGAGTTCGGCGGCCGGCAGCGACCACAGGTTCGCCGCCGCCGCGTCCGCCAGCGCGGCCTCCGCGGCGGCGACCGCCTCGGTGGCCGGATGGTCGAACGTGGTCCCGATCCCTGACATGGCAACGACGCTAAACCACCCCGCCGACAAAACCCGATGCTAGAAATCCTTTGTGGACAAGGGAAAACCAGCTGTTGAAAACCCCGCGCTCTGAGTCGCAATCCGACTCAGAACAAAACCCCAGCCCCCCCGCGACCCACCAGCTCTGAGTCACCCCACCAGCTCTGAGTCACCACACCAGCTCTGAGTCACCCCACCAGTTCTGAGTCGCCGCCCCGGGCCGCTAGACCGGCGTGACGCCGTGCCGCCGGCGGGAGAAGCTCCGATCCTTCGTGCGGGCCACCGCAATTCGCCGGATCAACGCCGAACGCAGGTCTTCAGGTTCGACGATGTCGTCGACCACCAACTCCGAGGCGAGCCGCACCACGTCAATGTCTTCGTCGTACTCGGCGCGCAGCCGAGCAACGGTGGCGGCACGTTCTTCGTCGTCCGATATTGCCGCCAACCGCTTTGCGTGCACCGCGTTGACCGCCGCCTCCGCGCCCATGACCGCGATTTTCGCCGACGGCAAGGCGAGCGTGGCGTCGGGCTCGAAGCCAGGGCCAGCCATTGCGTAAAGCCCTGCCCCATAAGCCTTTCTGACGACAACACACAACTTCGGAACGGTGGCCTCAGACACGGCGCTAATGAGTTTGGCGCCATGCCTGATGATGCCCTGCTTCTCGACCGCGGTTCCGACCATGAAGCCCGGCACGTCGGCGAGAAAAACCAGGGGCACGTTGAATGCGTCGCACAGTTGGATGAAGCGAGTCGCTTTGTCGGCGGAGTCGACGAATAGCACACCGCCCTTGTGCATCGGGTTGTTCGCGACCAGCCCGACCGGACGTCCATCGAGCCGGGCGAACCCGACGACCACCTCGCGCGCCCACAACGCGTGGATTTCAAAGAACGAGCCAGCGTCGACGAGCCCGCGCACGAAGCGTTTCATGTCGAACGCCACCCGCTCGCTGTCGGGCACGAGCTCCCTCAACGAGATTGGTTCAGGCGACTGCCGATCACCGGCAGGCGGCTCACCCTGCCAGTTCGACGGCAGATAAGACAAGTAACGCCGGACGACGTCAAGCGCGTCTTGCTCATTTTCGACGAGCACATGGCCGACGCCCGACTGCGCGCAATGCACCCGCGCGCCGCCCATTTCTTCAAGCGTGGTCTTCTCTCCGGTGACCATCTCGACCATGCGGTCGGAGCCTAGATACATCGATGCGTTGCCCTCGACCATCACGACGATGTCGCAAAACGCCGGGATGTACGCGCCGCCAGCGGCACTCGGGCCGAACAAAGCGCAGACCTGCGGTATCGAACCACTCGCCCGCACCTGCTGGTGAAACAGATGGCCAGCCCCTCGCCGGCCAGGGAACATCGCCACCTGGTCGGTGATGCGCGCACCTGCCGAGTCGACGAGGTAGACCATCGGAATGCCTGTGCGGTAGGCGAATTCGATGATCCGGATCATCTTCTCCACGGTGCGCGCCCCCCACGACCCGGCCTTCACCGTCGAGTCGTTGGCAAGGATCGCTACCGGGCGCCCGCCGATCCTCGCGGTGCCGGTCAGGACTCCGTCGGCCGGAAGGTCGCCGGCCAGCGCGTTGGCGAACGCGCCGTCCTCGGTGAACGTGCCGTCATCTACCAACAACCGCACGCGCTCGCGGGCGAACAACTTGCCCTTAGCTGCGTTTGCTTCGTGATAGCGCGTCGCGCCGCCAGCTTCGATCTCGTCGCGCAGCTCGGCGATTTTCGCGGCGTGCGTGGCTTGCGCCGGTGGCGGTTCCGGGGTCTCGACTGTGTCGCTCACTCGGCGAATGTATCGCCTACCTGCGCGCTGCGGCGGCATCGCGATTCGGCAACATGGACGCATGACGGAAATCGATCCGACCGCCGTCTCGGCGTACCGCGACCCGCCCGGCGAAGCACCGTGGGCGCTGCCGATCGTGGTACGGGTCGAGAAGGGCGCCGAGCCCACCGCCGTCGCGGTCGCGGAGGCGACCGCGACAGCCGTCGTCCGTCTGCTTGACGACCCGCGCACGCACGACGGCGAATGGGCCGCTCCGGTGCACCGGTGGCTCGACGGTCGGATCCGCAAGGTCGCCCGGCGCGCCCGCGGGGCACGTTGGACGGCGGCCGCCGAACTGCCTGGCGTGACGGTCGTCCATCACGGCGCGCAGGTGCGCGTCTGCCTCCCCACGCCCACCGACGCCGTTCCCCCGGAGATCGCGAAGCTACAGGTCGCCGGACTTGAGCTGCCAGCCGGCGAAACGACGCCCGCGAAGCCGGGCGCATTGTCGATTGCGTTGACGCCGCACGTCACAATGTCGCCGCTCAAGGCCGCCGTCCAGACCGCGCACGCCGCGCAACTCGCGTACGCGATAATGTCGGGCGACGACATGTTACCGTGGCGTGACACCGATTTCGAGGTTGGCGTTTGTTTTCCGGACGCCGCCACCTGGGCGCGCCTCGCGTCGTCCGCTCGCGTTGTGGTGCGTGACGCCGGCTTCACCGAGATTCCGCCGGGCACCCGCACCGCGCTGGCGCTTTGGCCGGTCTGAGGGATTCAGCGCAACAACGAGCGGGCCAGTGCCGCGGCGCGTGACCCGTAGCCGCCGCCGAACAACGTCGCGTGCACGAGCAGCGGATGAAGCTGATGCAACGCGACACGGTCTCGCCACCCGTCGGCAAGCGGCGCGACTTCCTCGTATCCGCTGACGATTTCAGCGAAATGTGGAACGCCGAACAGCGCCAACATGGCGAGGTCGGTCTCCCGATGGCCGCCATGCGCGCTCGCTGCGTCAACGAGCCAAGCAGAAGGACGCGACCACAACACGTTGCCCGACCACAGATCGCCGTGAACCCGCGCTGGCGGTTCGCTCGGACCGGCGATGTCACCGATGCGCGAGCAGACCGCCTCGACGACAGCGCGCTCAGTTGCCGACAATGCTGACATGAACGGCTTCAGCCGCCGCTCAACGAAGAACTCCGGCCACGAGGCGCCAGCCGCGTTAGACAGCGGTAACGGACCGATGAAACCGTCATGCTCAAGCCCGAATGCAGGCAACCACGCGGTGTGCATCGCCGCTAGTCGTCGTCCGAAATCTCTTGCCATAGCGGGAGAAGGAGACGCTGGCTCGACCCAGCGCAACACCAGACCGTCGTCCGAGACCGAAATCACCTCAGGGATTGATGGGCCGCCCTCGACGCGAAGCAGGTCGAGCCCGCGGACCTCCGCGGCAAAAAGCCCGGCGGGCGCATTCTCCAACCCCTTCGCAAATACTTCTTGACCGGACGCCGTGCCGCGCCAAGCGCGGCAGATGTCGCCGCCGTGCACCGCGTGGGCGCCCGCGATCTCGACGCCGCCGATTCTCACGCCAGCGCTTCAGCTCGCAGGTGAGCAAGCAGCCCGCGGCAAGAGCGCTCAACCATGTCGAGCACGTCATCGAATCCACGCTGCCCGCCGTAGTACGGGTCAGGCACGTCGAAATCACCGTCCGCGAGCGGATCGAATTCACGAAGCAGGCGCAGCTTTTCGTGGCTTTGCTCGGGGTCGAGTTCGCGAAGCCGCGAGTACGTCGCGTCGTCGACGGCGAGCACCAGGTCGTTGTCGTCGAACCAGTGAGCGGCGAACTGGCGCGCTCGATGAGACTCGCCGTCATACCCTCGGCTCGCGAGCGTGACGCGGGCCCGCTCGTCAGCCTGATCGCCCACATGCCACCCGCCGGTGCCTGCGCTCGACAATTCGATCTGGCCTTCCAGGCCCGCATCACGCACTATCGAACGCATGACAACCTCGGCCATGGGCGAGCGGCAGATGTTCCCCATGCAGACGAAGCAGACTCGGTAGCTCATGGAGACACGCTTTCACATCCAAGCGGGAAGGCTCGCGGCATGACCCGACGAACCATCGCGGTGACGGTAGTCGCGCTCGCTGTTTTCGCGACGGCGTGCACGTCGTCCAAACAGCGAAGTCAAGCGCCAACGAGTTCGCCGTCGACGGCATCAACCGCGACGTCGACGAGCCCGTCGCAGCCCGCAAGCGGCGGCGCGTCACCCGGGGGCGCGAGTGCGTCTACCGCGGCGTCGCCCTCGGCGTCGCATCCCACCGCGGTATGGCCGACTTACCATCACGACGCCGCTCGGACGGGCGCCGCCCCGAACGCCAAGCAGGTCACGAAGCTTGCAGTAGCCGCGGCGCCGAAGCTCGACGCCGCCATTTACGCGAGTCCGCTGGTGCTGCGCGACGCGCAAGGGCCGCTCATCATCGCCGCCACCGAGAACAACACGCTCTACGCGCTTCGCAATGACGGCGCTGTTGTGTGGCAACGCCATGTCGGCACGCCGGTCGACGGCGGATCACTGCCCTGCGGCAACATCGACCCAACCGGAATCACCGGCACACCCGCGTACGACGCGTCGTCAGGATTGCTCTTCGCCGTCGCGTTCTTGTCTGGGCATCATCACGAATTGGTCGCGGTCGATGCGAGCACCGGCAGTGTTGCGTGGAGCAAGCCGGTCGACCCGCCCGGTTCGCATCCTGAGGTCGAGCAACAGCGAGCGGCGTTACTGGTTTCCGGCGGCCGGGTTTGGGTCGCGTACGGGGGCTTGGACGGCGATTGCGGGCCGTATCACGGCTACGTCGTCGGTGTCGCAACCAACGGCCAGGGCAACCCGCTGATCTACCAAGTGCCGAGCTCTCGGACAGCCGGAATTTGGACGCCCGCAGGACCCGCCGCCGACGACAACGGCCACATCTACGTGTCGGTGGGGAACGGCGCGCAGACCGATCCCAAAGCGGCCTACGACATGAGTGACTCGGTCATCGAACTCGACCAAAACCTCAAGGTCGTCTCGTTCTTCGCGCCGGCCAGCTGGGCGGAGGAAAACTCGCGCGACCTCGACCTGGGCACTACCGGGCCACTGCTGCTGCCGGACGGACGGCTGTTCGTCGCGGGCAAGGCCGGAAACACCTACCTGCTACAGCGCGGAAATCTTGGCGGGGTCGGCGCGAACGTGCCCACCAACCGGTTGTGCACCGCGTTCGGCGGCGCCGCGTACGCGAACGGCGTGGTCTACGTGCCGTGCACCAACGGCGTCCGCGCCGTGCGCATCAGTGGCACGACGATGACTCCGACGTGGCACGCGAAGCCCGCCGGATCTCCTGTCTTCGCTGGAGGCGCGGTGCTGTCCCTCGACACCGGCTCCGGCACGCTCTACGCACTCGACCCGTCGTCCGGCGCGACGAGGGCCAAGTTGTCGCTCGGCGACTCCACCACGCGGTTTGCGACGCCCGCGGTCGGTGACGACGGCCACGCGTACGTCGGCACCACCCACGGTTCGTTGGTGATCGTCGCGACCTCGTGACGGTTTTCTGCCTGGACGTCGAGGGCACGACACACGTGTGACCGGCACCCAGTCGAACGACTTGCTTGAGTCGCTCAAGAAGGTGGCGACGTGTACCTGCACGGGCACGCGCTCGCCGGCACCGAACGAGGCATGATCGCTGGGGAACTCAGCGTGCGCCAGCTCGGCGGTTCCCGCTAGGGCATGGGGGTTCGCCTGGTGCGCGGCCCGGCGCGCAACACCTGCGACGGCAACTCCCGGCCGACGATGCGCTCGGCCTCGCGAGCAACGTTGATCAAGGCGTCGAGGTCGACGCCGGTGTCGATCCCCATGTCCTCGACCATGTGCACAAGTTCCTCGCTGGCGAGATTTCCCGAGGCGCCAGGGGCGTACGGGCAGCCGCCCAAGCCGCCAACGCTCGCGTCGAAGTCGGCGACGCCGAGTTGCAGCGCCGCCAACACGTTCGCCAGCGCGGTCCCCCGGGTGTTGTGAAAGTGCTGGTTCAGCGGGACGTCCGGCATCGCCATGCGCGTTTCGCCCACCAACCGGGTCACCCGCGTTGGCGTCGCCATTCCGGTGGTGTCACCGAAGGACAGGCCGTCAGCGCCGTCGGCAACGGCGCGCTTTGCCACCGACACCACCCGCTCGACCGGCACGTCGCCCTCGTAAGGACAGCCCCAAGCCGTTGACACAGTCACGTGGCAGGTCGCGCCGCGCTCATGGGCGAGGTCGATCACCTGCGAGATCTCGTCGAGCGACTCCGCCGTCGTCCGATTCACATTAGCCTTGTTATGCGTGTCAGAGGCCGACACGACTATCTCGATCTCAAGACACCCGCGGTCGAGCGCGCGCTGTGCGCCGCGCAGGTTCGGCACCAGCGCGGAGTAGCGAATCGCAGGGTTGCGAACTATGCCAGCCCAGACGTCGTCGGCGTCGGCCATCTGCGGAATGGCCCGCGGATGGACGAAGCTCACGGCCTCGATGCGGCCGACGCCGGTCTGCGACAGCGCGTCGACCAACTCGATTTTCGCTTTAGTGGCAACGGGTTCTTCGTTTTGCAGCCCGTCACGCGGCCCGACCTCGCGCAAGCTGACGCGGTTCGGCAGGTCGCTCATCGGCCGGTCCAGTTCGGCGAGCGCTTCTCGGCGAACGCGGCGATGCCTTCCCGCCTATCGGCGGAAACGGCCGCCGCGTGCCACGCGGAATCCTCGACATCAAAACCGAGCCGGGCATCGAACGCAGCCCGCACCGCGCGCTTGGCAGCCCGCACCGCAAGCGGCGAGTTTCCCGCGATGGTCTCGGCGACGTCCAGCGCCGTGCCGCGCACTTGCCCTGGCGACGTCAGCCGGTCGACGATGCCGAGCCGGACCGCCTCCTCCGCGTCGACCCGTCGTCCGGTGAGGATCAGGTCAGCGGCCCGGCCAGCGCCGATGCGGCGAGCCAACAACTGGGTGCCGCCGCCGCCAGGCACCAGCCCGACGGTCACCTCGGTGAGCCCGAACACAGCCGACTCGTCGGCAACGATCAGGTCGCACGAGAGGGCCAACTCGAAGCCGCCACCCAGGGCGAAACCCTGCACCGCGGCGATAGCCGGCATCGGCAGGTCGCGCACCGAGGCGAACAACGCCTTGACCACCGGACGCTGCGCCAGCAGGTCGTCGTCACTGAAGCCTGCGCGTTCTTTGAGGTCGGCGCCCGCGCAAAACGCCTTTTCGCTGGACGACGAGATGACCACCGCGCGCACGTCCGGATCGCGCGCCAGATCGTGGAAGGTGTCGGTCAAGTCAAGGGCGAACTGCGTGGAGATCGCGTTGCGAACGTCCGGCCGCTGGAGCGTGACCTCGCACACTCCCGTGCCATGCCGCGCGGTGATCACATCGCTCATAACGGCGAGACTACGCCGCCGCGCGCCGTCCGATGATCACCGCGGCGGGGGCTACTGCTCGTCGTCGGTGGCTGTCACGTTCGTGCCGAACGACGCGTGCCGCCGCTGGTTGTCTTCGACCATGCGATACAACTCGCGTTGGACGTGCTCGACATGAGGAACGTTGGCCAACGTGATCTGGCCGCGCTCACCGGCCGACTCGATGACCAGCGTTCCGCTTCGCAGCATGCGCTCGAGCAGGTTTTCCGAGAACGACACGTCGTTGACCCGGTTGAGGGGGACGTCACGTCCATGCCGGGCGACGATGCCGGTGCGCAGGATCAGCCGGTCGGTGGTGAGCACGTAGCGCGTGGTGACCCAACGCAGATACGGCCAAACCGTGAACCACACAAGGAGCACGACGGCGACGCCGATGATGACCCACTGCACGATTTGGTGGGCGCTGCCGTGCGGGGCGGCCGCGATGCCGTAACCGGCAAGCCCACAGACCACGACAAGCACCACCGCCGGCACGACGAGCTGGCTCCAATGCGGGTGCAGGTCGAGGACGATTTTCTCGTCGTCGTTCATCGACATGCTCATGCGCAAATGGTGGCACGGCAACGCGCCGGCAAAGGCCAACTCGCCGATGATCATCCCACTTGTTGTGGATCAGGGCCCGCCGGGAACGTCGCCGGATCAGGAGTACCGAGTGACGTAGCCGCGCTCGCGAAACACCCGCAACATCCACGACGCGTAGCCAAAGGCCAGGACGACGAGAACCGCCGTCGTGCCGAGCGCGATGCCTAACTCCCCCCACGGCATTGGCTCACCGCGAGCCAGGGTCTGACCGACGACGAATGTGTGCGTCGTCGGCAGGATTCGCGCGAGCGGCCGGATCAACCAGGGCAGCGCGCTCACCGGGTAGAACACGCCGGAGATCGGCATGATGCCGAAGAGGATTCCCCACGCCAACGCCTCGGCGCCGCTGCCGAATCGCAGCACCAGCCCGATCACGAACAGCGAGATCGCCATTCCGATCGCCATCAGCAACACCACGACGGGGAGCAACCCGAAACCGAGGCTGGTGATCTGGAAGGAGTACACCGTCCACGCGATGACCGCGACGGCGCCGACCCCGACGGCCAGCTTGACCAGGCCAAACAACGCCACGCCCGCCATGTACTCCCACTCACGGGTCGGCGTGGTGAACAAGTTGAGCAGGTTGCGCGACCACGTCTCCTCGAGAAAGCCGGTCGATAAGGCGATCTGCGCCTGGTAAACGACGTGCCACAGCACGATGCCAGCCAGCAAATACAGCGGCACCTGGGCGGCTCCGTGGGCGCTGCGGGAGGCGAACACACCGATCGAGCCGAACAGCATGGTGTCGACCACCGGCCACATCACGACGTCGAAGAGCCGATGCGGGCTGCGCTTCAAGACGTAGGCGTGCCGCGTCGCGATCGCCGCTATTCGCAAAACGCTTGCAGGGACGCCGGTGTAGGTGAGTTCGGTCATGACGCCTCCGTCGCCAGCCGGTCGACGTCACGGGCCGCGTCGCGGGACGCGTCTCGGGCTGCGTCGCGCACCTCGGCGAGGTGCAAGAAGACGCCCTCGAGGTCCTCGCGGCCAAACTGTTGCGCGATCTCGTCTGCTCGCCCGTCGGCGACGACCCGACCGGCACTTAAGAACACCACCCGGTCGCACAGCCGCTCGACCTCGACCATGTTGTGACTAGTGACCAACAGGGCGGTGCCGTCGGACTCGCTGAGCTCGCGCAGACCGGTGCGAACGCGTAACGCGACCTCCGGGTCGAGGGAGGCGGTCGGCTCGTCGAGCACCATCAACCGCGGCCGATGCAGCGACGCCTTCACCACGCCGATCAAAGTTTTCTGCCCGCTCGACAACTCGGTGCCCATCGCCCGCGAAAGGTGCGCCACACCAAACCGCTCAAGCCCGTGCTGCGCCACCGCCCGCGGATTTCGCAGACCGTACAGTCGCGCGAACATCACGAGGTACTCGTCAACCTTCATCCGCTCGGGCAACGGCAGGTAGCCCGCGACAAAGCCCACCCGTTCCATCGCCGCGTAGCGGCCGCGGGGCATGGGATGACCCAAGATTTCAACGCTGCCGCCGTTGGGCCGCACGACTCCCAAACACATGAGCAAAGTCGTCGTCTTGCCGGCGCCGTTCGGGCCGAGCAAGCCCACTCGCTCGCCCGCTTTGATCTCAAGATCGACGCCGTCAACCGCGCGGCCGCGCCGGTAGTCCTTGACTAGCTGCCGGGCGCGCAGCACGAAATCCGCTGAGTTCACGAGGAGCTAGCTTCGCACGACGCCGAGCGGGTTTCCGCTGATTAATCAGACCGGCCGCAGATGGACGACGTCGCCCGCGCCGACCGGCTGGCGTCCGTTGGCGCCGTCGATGATCAACGCGCCGTCCGCGCGCACGTCGACCGCCACACCTTCGACGACGTGACCATCTGGCAGATCGGCCCGCACCCGGCTGCCCAGCGTCGCGCACAGTTCGCGATACGCGGGCAGCACCGCGGCGCCATCACCCTCATGTTCGACCCAGTTGGCGTACTGCTTCGCGACCTCGCGCAGCACCGAGCGCAAGACGGTGTCGCGATCCGTCGTCGACGCATTCGCCAATGCAAGGGAGATTGCCGTGGGAACAGGCAATTCCTCGTCGCGAAGCGTGACGTTGAGGCCAACTCCGACGATTGCGGCGGGGCGCTGGTCCGGTGCGCTCGACTCCACTCGCTCGCACAAAATCCCCGCGAGCTTGCGATCACCGACGAGCACGTCGTTCGGCCATTTCAATGCCACGGCAAGTTCGCACACCCGCGCGACACCGAGGGCGACGCCGACACCAGCCAGCAACGGAAGCAGTGACCAGACACTCAACTCCACAGCCGGGCGCAACAGCATCGAGAAGCTCAGACCAGATCGCGGCGGCGCCACCCACTGCCGCTCGAGGCGACCGCGCCCAGCGGTCTGATGCTCCGCCACCAGCACGACGCCCTCGGGGGTGTTTGCGCGCGCCAGCGCGGCGACGTCCGAATTGGTGGAACCGGTGGCCTCGACGACGCGGATCTCGCGCCACAGCGCGTCGTGCGCGAACGCACGGCTTAACGCACGTTGGTCGAGCGGCGGGCGGTCGAGGTCGCTCCAACGCGAGGCCATGTCAGCCGGTGTTTTGCAGCCCGGCGGCAACGCCGTTGATGGTCAGCAGCAAGAGCCGCTGAGTGCGCTCGCGCTCATGGTCATCGGAGACGCCGGCCCGCAATCGTTGCAAGGCGCGCAACTGCAGGTGCGACAACGCGTCGACGTACGGGTTTCGCAACTCGACAGCGCGGCCCAACACGCGGTGCGACTCAAGCAGTCGGTCCTGTCGCAGCACTCGCAACAGCCACGAGGTCGTGAGATCGAACTCGGTGAGAATCGCATCTGCCAGGTCGGGCCGGCCGCCGAGTGCGAGATGGCGCTGAGCGATGTCGCGGTCGGCCTTGGCCAGCGACATCTCGACGTTGTCGAGCATCGCGGTGAACAGCGGCCATTCCTCGTACGCCGCTCGCAACATGTCGAGGTCACCGACCGCGGCCAAGCCGCTGCCCAGACCGAACCAGCCGGGCAACGTGGCGCGGGTCTGTGACCAGGCGAAAACCCAAGGGATGGCGCGCAAATCGGCAAGACCGCCGCCGGACGAGCGGCGCGCCGGACGCGAACCGATGCGCAGCGAACCGATCTCCGGCAACGGACTGACCGCGGCGAAAAACTCGGCAAAGCCTTCGGTCTCAACCAACGAGCGGTAAGCGACGCGGGCGGCGTCACTCACCCGGTCGAAAGTGCCGCGGTGACGCGCGGCGACTTCGACGCCACGCTCCTCCACCGCCGGCGTCGAGGCGAACAACACCGCGCCGGCGACTTGGTCGAGATGCCGTTGCGCGATGACCGGGTGACCGTAGCGAGCGAAGATCACCTCGCCCTGCTCGGTGACTTTGAAGCGGCCGTCGATCGACCCCGGCGCCTGCGACAAGACCGCGCGGTTGGCCGGCCCGCCGCCGCGGCCGACCGCGCCGCCCCGACCGTGAAAGAGCGTGAGCACAACGTCGTTTCGCCGGGCCCATTGGGCAAGCGCCGCTTGCGCGTCGTAAAGGGCGAGGGTGGCCGAGACCGGGCCGACGTCCTTAGCGGAGTCGGAATAACCGAGCATGACCTCGAGCCGCCGACCGTTGGCCGCCAATCTCGCTCGCACCGAAGGCGACTGCAGCGCCTCGTCGAGCACCGACACCGAGTTGTTGAGGTCGTCTTGTGTTTCGAACAACGGGACAACATCGAGCACCGGCGGCGAGCCGGCAGTCGCAAGTTCAGCCAGTTCGTAAACGGCGGCGATGTCTTCGGCGGTGCGGGTGAAACTGATGACATAGCGCCGGCATGCGTCGACGCCGTATTCGTCTTGCAGCCACGCGATCGCGCGGATGGTCTCTAACACCTCGGCGGTCATCGGCGACAACTCACCGCCAGCCCGCGCCTCCCTTAACGCGGTGGCATGGACGCCGCTGTGCTGCCGCACTTCTAACTCGGCGAGGTGGAAGCCAAACGTCTCGACCTGCCAGATCAGGTGCTGCAACTCGCCGTAGGCCAACCGCTTCGCGCCAGCTTGGGCAAGGGATTCTTGAACCAGTCGCAAATCAGCCACGAGCTCATGCGGCCGCCGGTAGCCACCGGGCTGGCGAAGCCGACGAGCCCGAATGCGAGCCGCGGCATACAGCACGTACACCCGATGCGGCTCCCCTGGCGCCCGCAACGTCAACTCCTCAATCAGCGCGCGATGGTCAGGCACCGCCTCGTCGAGCGCCTTGGCGAGCTCAGCACTGGCGGGAGTCGTCGACTGCTGCGCGGTCAACGTGCGACCGATGCGGTTTGCGGTCCGTTCAAGCGCGATGAGCACGTGCGCCGCCTGAGTGGCCAACGCCTCTTTAGTCACGGACGACGTGACGGTCGGGTTGCCGTCGCGGTCGCCGCCGACCCAGCTGCCGAGTCGCATAAACGCCGGCGCCTTTGGCGGTCGGTCTCCGGACTGCTCACCCACCAGCAGGTGATCGAGGCTTCGATACAAGGCTGGGACGACGCGGAACAGCGTCTCGTCGAAGACCGCCATCGCGGTGCGCACTTCATCGAGCGGGTCGACGGCGCTCGACCGCAGATGCGCGGTGCGCCAAAGAATGTCGATTTCCTCAAGCATCCGCCGTCGCGCGTCGGCGCGCTCGGCCGCGCCTCCCCTTGGGTCGTCGAACCGATCGAGCTGCTCGCCGACGCGGGAGATCGCGGTGACCACGGCACGGCGTCGCGCCTCGGTCGGGTGGGCCGTCAACACCGGATGAAGGGTCAAGCCCGCAATGAGTTCGGCGAGGTGATCGTCGCCGTGCAGCCGGCGGACCTCCTCGACGGACGACTCGAGTGAGTCGCCCGCCCGGCCGCTGCCCGAGTCTCTCGATCGGAGCACGCGCACCCGGTGGTGTTCCTCCGCGAGATTCGCCAAGTGGAAGTAGACGGTGAATGCCCGGGCGACGTCCTCGGCGCGCTCGAGCGGCCACTGGCTGATGAGCTCGACGACAGCCTCGCTCTCGCCGACGCCGGTGCGGGCCGCGATGACCGCGCGGCGCAGCTTCTCGACATCGGCGAGCAAGTCCGGGCCGCCGTACTCGCGCAGCACCTGCCCAAGCAGGTCGCCGAGCAACCGGACGTCGCGCCGCAGCAATTCCGGCATCTCAAGCCGAGCCCGCTCGCGAGGCGCGTGTTGCTCGCGGCTCGCGTCGCTCTCGGCGGTTCCAGCCCCAGACACGCCGACAGCGTACTGTCAGCGCCATGAGCGCCGAGCAGCCCGTCCACTCGACCGCTGAGAAACTCGCCGATCTGCGCGCCCGCAACGACGAGGCCGTGCACGCCGGATCGGCTCGCGCGGTCGAGCGCCAACACGCGAAGGGCAAGCAGACCGCCCGCGAACGCATCAACGCGTTGCTCGACCTCGGCTCCTTCGTCGAACTCGACGCGTTGGCGCGGCACCGTTCATCGTCCTTCGACATGCCTTCGAACCGGCCGTACGGCGACGGCGTGGTGACCGGCTACGGCACGATCGACGGTCGGCAGGTCTGTGTGTTCTCACAAGACTTCACGGTTTTCGGCGGCAGCCTCGGCGAGGTGTTCGGGGAAAAGATCCTCAAGGTCATGGACCTCGCGCTCAAGGTCGGCTGCCCGATCATCGGCATCAACGACTCTGGTGGAGCGCGCATTCAAGAAGGCGTCGTGGCGCTCGGTCTTTACGGTGAGATTTTCTATCGCAACACGATCGCGTCAGGGGTGGTGCCGCAAATCTCGCTGGTCATGGGCCCGTGCGCGGGCGGCGCGGTCTACTCCCCTGCCATCACCGATTTCACCGTGATGGTCGAGGGCACCTCGCACATGTTCATCACCGGCCCCGACGTCATCAAGACGGTCACGGGCGAGGAGGTCGGCTTCGAAGAACTGGGTGGCGCGCGCACGCACAACACCCGCTCCGGCAACGCGCACTACCTCGCCGCCGACGAAGCCGACGCGATTGAGTTCGTCCGGCAGCTGCTGTCGTTCTTGCCCTCGAACAACGCCGAAGACCCACCGACGTTCGAAAGTCTCGCCGATCTCGAGCCAACCGACGACGACATCGCGCTTGACACCCTGGTGCCGGATTCGGCGAACCAGCCCTACGACGTGCACCAGGTCATCGAAGCGGTGCTCGACGAGGCGGATTTCGTTGAGACCCAAGAGTTGTTCGCGCCGAACATCGTGTGCGGATTTGGCCGGGTGGAAGGTCGGTCCGTCGGCGTGGTCGCCAACCAGCCGATGCACTTCGCCGGCTGCCTCGACATCAATGCGTCGGAAAAGGCGGCCCGCTTCGTGCGCACGTGCGACGCGTTCAACGTGCCCATACTCACTTTCGTCGACGTGCCCGGATTCCTCCCCGGCACCGACCAGGAGTGGAACGGCATCATCCGCCGTGGCGCCAAACTGCTATTCGCCTACGCCGAGGCGACCGTGCCGAAAGTGACCGTGATCATGCGCAAGGCCTACGGCGGCGCTTACGACGTGATGGGCAGCAAGCATCTGCGCGCCGACGTCAACCTGGCCTGGCCGACGGCGCAAATCGCGGTCATGGGCGCGGCGGGCGCGGTGAACATCCTGTATCGCAAGGAGTTGGCCGACGCGCAGGATCCGGCAGCGGCGCGCGAGTCGTTCATCGCCGAGTACGAGGATCACCTCGCCAACCCGTACATCGCCGCCGAACGCGGCTACGTCGACTCGGTGATCTCCCCATCCCAAACTCGCGCGGCCGTCACTCAAGCGCTGCGGATGCTGCGGAACAAGCGCGACACGCTGCCGCCGAAGAAGCACGGCAACATCCCGCTATGACAATGCTGCGGGTGGTGAGGGGAACACCGGACGACGAAGAACTCGCCGCCGTTGTCGCCGCGCTCGCGATCGTGTCTGCCCGACGAACCGCGCGTTCGCGGAACACGACATCGCGACGGTTCGCGATATCGGAATGGCGTACCGCGATCGGTGGCGACGGCACCCCTGGGAAAGCCGGCCCGAGAGCCGGCGGTTGGCGTGCGCTCGGCCGAACTCAGCGGTAGCCGCGCGCCTGCAGTTCAAAAAGCTCGGCATAGCGACCGCCGGACGCGAGCAGAGCTTCGTGCGACCCCGCCTCCACCGCCCGGCCGTCTTCGACGTACAAGATGAGGTCGGCCATGGAGACGGTGGCGAACCGGTGCGACACCAAGACGGTGATGGCGCCGGTTTCGGCAGCCGCGTCAGCCGCCGCTTCGGCATAGCTTTCAAATAGCGCGTGCTCCGCCTGGGCGTCCAGACTCGCCGTCGGTTCGTCAAGGACGACGAGCAGTGGGTCGTTGCGGCGCATCGCGCGACCCAGCGCGAGCTTCTGCCATTGCCCGCCGGACAATTCATGGCCGCCGGTGAAACGGTTGCCGACCTCGGTTGCCAGGCCCGAGGGGAGCGCGTCGACAAGGTCGGCCGCACCGGCCCGCGCCAAAGCCGCCATCGCAGCCGGTTCGTCGTCCATCCGTTCGACCTCAGCGACACCGACCGACTCGACGGCTTGAAGGTGGAATCGCGAGAAGTCCTGGAACGCAGAGGTGCAACGCGTGCGCCATGCCACCGGATCAAGCGAGTTCAAAGGGGTGTCATCAACGAAGATGGCGCCTTCGGTTGGGCGGTACATGCCGAGCAACAACTTCACCAATGTCGTCTTGCCGGAACCGTTCTCGCCGACTATCGCGACCGTTGACCCAGCAGGAAGTTCGGCGTCGAGCTCGTGCAGCACTCGCGCGTCGGCGCCCGGGTAGGAGAACGTCACGCCGCGAAGCGTGATGCCTCGAACAAGACGGGACGGCGGCGTCATTGTGCCCGCGGTCGCCAGCTGTTCCGCGGCGTGGTCGCGAAGCCAGAAAAGGCGGTCGGCGGTGGCGAGGGTGCTGACCAGCGCGCCAGACCCCTGCGCGGCCGATGACAACTGACTACGCGATCGTCGGATCAGCGAGACGGCCATCAGCACCGTGCCCAGCGACATCGCGCCGTCGGTCGCGCGCACGACGACGAACGCGACGGCACCCATCAGCGCGCCCGCGTACAGCAGCCATCCGACGCCCTGCACGGCTAGCACCTGCGCGGCCTCGCGATAGCTGCGCCGATTGATCTGCGCGGCCAGCTCGGCGTGCTGTCGGGCGATGGGTTCGGCCAGCCCATACGAGCGGATCTCGGCCGCCGAACCGGCGTCGGACGCCAGCGCGAACAGCATGCTGGCAAGCCGCGCCTGATGACTGACGTCATTCTCCGCGCGCTTGGTTATCCGCTTCGCCCAGCGGTCGGCGAGCAGCGGCGGAGCCGCGCAGACGGGTAACAGCAACAGCCACCACGAAACGGAGGCGAGCAACGCGAGCAGCGCGATAATTCTCGCCGCGTTCGACACGTTC
>JAICYF010000182.1 GCA_025934355.1 Acidothermaceae bacterium | reverse complement strand
CGGTCGCGATATTCCGCCGGGACGACGTGAGCCCCGAGGAACGTCGTCTCGTCCGTAAGCTCCCGCGCGATCGTGAGACTTCTCGCCTCGTCGGCGACCGTCAGGCCGTAACCGCTCTTGACCTCGACGGTCGTCGTCCCACTGGCCAACATCTCCGACCACAGCCATCGCATGTTCGCGCGCAGCGCGTCGTCGTCCGCTTGCCTTGTCGCCGCAACCGTGGTGGCGATTCCGCCTGCCGCGTAAGGGGTCCCGGCCATTCGGGCGGCAAACTCGCTCGACCGATCGCCAGCGAACACCAAGTGTGTGTGACTGTCGACAAAGCCCGGGACCACCGCCCGGCCGCCGAGATCGACCGCGTCGTCAGCTGGTTGCGCGGTCGACTTGCGCCCGACCCAAACGACGCGTCCGCGATCGACCACCAACGCCGCGTCGCGAATTATCCCGAGCTCACTGCCGTCGCCGTCCGAGTTCGTCGAATCGTTTGTGACCAGCTCGGTGATGCCGGTGAACAACGTGGTCACGACAACACCGCGCCAATCGACGTCGCCAGTTCCCGCGGTACGTCATCGACCAACAGATGCCGTCGATCTCGGACGACGTGGCGGCCGTCGACAACGACGTCCGTCACATCCGCAGCGGTGGCCGCGAACAGCGCCGTCTCGAGGGTGGCGCCGGCGCCCGCCGTGCGTACCGATTCAAGGTCGATTGCCATCAAGTCGGCCCGCATGCCGACGGAGATCGCACCAGCGTCTTGCCAGCCCAGCGCGCGGTTGCCATCGACGGTCGCCGCGCGTAACAGGGTCGACGCCTCGAATCGCGCGCGCCGGTTGGTGGCCAGCCGCTCATGCATTTCCATGGCACGCGCTTCCTCGAGCAAGTCGATCACCGCGTGGCTGTCTGATCCAAGTGAGAGCCGAACTCCCTGCGATGCAAGGGTTCCAGCTGGCCCGATGCCGTCGGCCAGGTCGCGCTCGGTCGTGGGACACAGGCAAACTCCGCAGCCAGTTTCCGACAGTAGCGCGATGTCGGTGCCCGTCAGATGTGTCGCGTGAACAGCGGTCGAGGTCGCCGTCAATGCACCGACGTCGGCCAGCACCTGCGTCGGCGTGCGGTCATGTAGCTCGAGACACTGCTCGTTCTCGGCGGGCTGCTCCGACAGATGCATGTGCAGCGGCCAGCCACCACGCTTGGCGGCGGCTGCCACCACCTCGGCCTCCGGCACCGGAACCGCTCGCACCGAATGGATCGCGGCGCCGACCCGCATGCTGTCGTAGTTCGCGATTTCCGCCACCCGGGCCGACCACGCATCAGCGGAGCCGTCGCCAAATCGAAGTTGGGTCCCTTCCAACGGTTGACCAAAGCCGCCAGCGAGATAACAGGTGTCGAGCAGGGTGAGTCGGATGCCAACATCTGCGGCCGCGCGGATCAGCGCCTCTCCCATCGCGTTCGGATTGTCGTAGCGGACGCCGCCTGGCGCGTGGTGCAGGTAATGGAACTCTCCCACGCAGGTGATGCCCGCCAGCGCCATCTCCGCGTACACCGCGCGGGCCAGCGCGTAGTAGGAGTCGGGGTCGAGCCGTGCAGCAAAGTCGTACATGACGTCGCGCCACGCCCAGAAATCCCGAGGGCCCTGCTGTACACGCCCGCGCAACGCCCGATGGAAAGCGTGTGAATGCGCGTTCGCCAGGCCGGGCAGCACTAACCCCCGCAGTCGAGTCGCATCGCTCGGCGTCGCGACGTCTTGTGAAATCGCCACGATCGAGCCGTCCACCGCCTCGATGAGCACCGCGTCGGCGACGCCGATGTCAGGCAGCCAGGCGTGCTCGCACCACCAGGTCGTCACGGGCGCAGCCAGTCTTCGATGAGGTCGGCCAACGCCCGCACACCGGCGAGGCAGTCTGCGCGCTCGGCAAATTCTTCCGGGGAATGCGAAGTGCCGATGGCGTTGCGCACGAACAACATCCCGGTGGGCACTTGGGAGGCAAGAATCGCGGCGTCGTGGCCTGCGCCGGTCGCGAGCAGCGGAGTGTCAGCACCGAGGCAGGTCAACATTCGATGCCGTACCTCCGGTGCGAATTCGGTCGCCGATGTCAGCGACTCGTTCGTCAACACCGACTCAACCTGCTCAAAGCTGGCCCGCCGGCCGACTCGCTCGGCGACACCGATCAGCATCCGATCGAGAGCCTCTTGGTCTGCCGCACGGGCGTCTAGCCATGCCGATACCCGTGACGGTATGCCGTTGACCGCATTCGGCTCGACGACCACGCGACCCACGGTCGCCAAGCCTCCGTGCTGCTCCGCCTGCCGCCGTGCCTCCAGCACCAACTCCCCCACGCACAGCATCGGATCACGGCGGTCATCTAGCTGGGTGGTGCCGGCATGATCCGCCCTACCCGATATGGAAAATCGCCACCTTCCGTGTGGCCATACGCCGGTTCCAATGCCGACGGCGGCGTCACTGTCGACCAACGCCCTGCCCTGCTCAATGTGAAGTTCCACGAACAATTCGATGCACCGCAGCAATTCGTCGTCGCGGCCGATCGCAGCCACGTCGACGCCCGCCGAAGTCATCGCGGCGGCCAGCGAAATCCCGTCCTCGTCGGTCAGCGCTCGCGCCCTGTCGGGCTCCAATCCGCCGGTCATCAAGCGCGACCCGACGCATGCGAGACCGAAGCGCGCTCCTTCCTCGTCGGCGAAGACCGTCACCGCCACGGGCTTGCGCAACCGCACGCCGCGCGCCTTCAGCTCATCGACCGCGCAAAGCGCGCCGATCACGCCGAGCGGCCCGTCGAACGCACCGCCGTCCGGCACCGAATCGAGGTGCGACCCGGTGACGAACGCCCGTTCGTCGCCATGCGCGTCAGGGCGCCACCACGCCCACAGATTGCCGTTGCGGTCAGTTTGAACGTCAAGCCCGCGATCCCGCGCGGCGCCAATGAACCATTCGCGCATCGCAGCGTCGCTCGCCGTCCAAGCGAATCGTCGGTAACCGCCGGTCGACGACCGGCCGATCACCGAAATCTGTGACCACAACGCGTCGAACGATGCCGCGGCCTCCGCCGACAGTGCGGTCACGACGGCGCCGACTCGCGCATCGGCACCCGCACCTGCTTGTGTTGCGCGACGTCGGCGGCCTGCTCATAACCGGCGTCGACGTGCCGGATGACGCCCATCGCCGGATCGTTCGTTAACACGCGGTCGAGCTTCTCGGCCGCAAGCGCAGAACCGTCGGCAACGCACACCTGACCCGCATGTATTGATCGTCCGATGCCGACGCCACCACCGTGGTGGATTGACACCCACGACGCGCCGGACGCGGTGTTGACGAGCGCGTTGAGCAACGGCCAGTCGGCGATGGCGTCAGAGCCATCGGCCATCGCCTCCGTCTCACGATAGGGCGAAGCGACAGATCCGCAGTCAAGATGGTCGCGGCCGATCACGATCGGCGCGCTAATCTCACCGCTTGCCACGAGCTCGTTGAAGCGGACGCCAGCCAGGTTGCGTTCGCCGTAGCCAAGCCAACAAATACGCGCCGGCAAGCCCTGGAACGCGACTTTCTCGCGCGCCGCGTCAATCCACCGCGCAAGCGGCTCATTGTCGGGGAACAGGTCGAGCACCGCGCGATCGGTGACCTCGATGTCGCGTCGATCGCCGGAGAGCGCCGCCCAGCGAAACGGACCCTTGCCCTCACAAAACAACGGCCGGATGTAAGCGGGGACGAACCCCGGGAAGTCGAAAGCCCTTTCATAGCCGGCTAACTTGGCCTCGCCGCGAATCGAGTTGCCGTAGTCGAAAACCTCCGCGCCCGCGTCCATGAACCCGACCATCGCCTCGACGTGCTTGGCCATGGAAGCGCGCGCGCGATCGGTGAACTCCTCCGGCTTCGCCGCCGCGTAGTCGTGCCACTCCTCGACCGACACACCCTCGGGCAGGTACGACAGCGGGTCGTGCGCCGACGTCTGGTCGGTGACGACATCAACTTCGACACCGCGTCGCAGCAGCTCGGGTAAGACGCTCGCACAGTTGCCGACAAGCCCTACCGATAGCGCACCGCGGTTCTCTTTGGCGCGCGCCACCTTCTCTATCGCCAGGTCGAGATCGTCGGTCCACTCGTCGAGATATCTGTGCTCGACCCGGCGCTGCAACCGCGACGCGTCGACTTCCACGACGAGAACGGCGCCGCCGTTCATCGTCACTGCCAGCGGTTGCGCGCCACCCATGCCGCCGCAGCCGCCGGTCACGGTCAGCGTGCCGGCCAACGAACCGCCAAACCTTTTAGCCGCGACCGCCGCGAACGTCTCGTAGGTGCCTTGCAGAATCCCTTGCGTGCCAATGTAAATCCAGGAGCCGGCCGTCATCTGGCCGAACATCGTGAGGCCGAGCGCCTCAAGCCGTCTGAACTCAGGCCAAGTGGCCCAGTCGCCGACCAGATTCGAGTTGGCGAGCAGCACGCGTGGCGCCCACTCGTGCGTGCGCAGCACGCCCACTGGGCGCCCCGACTGCACCAGCATCGTCTCGTCGTCGCGCAATTCCTGCAGCGTGCGGACGATCGCGTCGAAGCTCGCCCAATCGCGCGCCGCCCGACCGGTGCCGCCGTAGACGACAAGGTCGTCCGGACGCTCAGCGACCTCAGGGTCGAGGTTGTTCATGAGCATGCGCAGCGCGGCCTCTTGCGGCCAACCCTGACAGGTCAGTGTCGTTCCGCGAGGGGCACGCACCGGACGAGCACCAATCACCGCGATACCTCCGCTCAGCTCAGCTGTCCGGTCACCGATTCAGCGGCGGCCACAAAGCTTCCGGTGGACGTCAACGCCACCGCGGCCTCGATTTCTGGGGCCAACCACCGATCGGTCGCGGGCCCGTCAACGTCTTGCCGCAACGCCCGGACGACGGCGCCAGTCGCCGGTGCGGGTCGAAGTGGGGCGCGCAGGTCAAGAGCTCGGGCCGCGGTGAGAATCTCAATGGCCAGCACCCGGGTCAGCGCGTCGATCGACCGGCGCAGCTTGCGCGCCGCCGACCAACCCATCGACACGTGGTCTTCTTGCATGGCGGACGACGGGATCGAGTCGACGCTCGCCGGAGTCGCCAATCGCTTGAGTTCGCTCACCAAGGCGGCCTGCGTGTACTGAGCGATCATGTGACCGGAGTCGACGCCGGGATCGTCGGCCAGGAACGCCGGTAGCCCGTGTGACCGCGCGACGTCGAGCAGCCGGTCGGTGCGCCGCTCCGAGATCGAGGCGAGATCCGCGGCGGCAATCGCCAAGAAATCCAACACGTACGCGATAGGGGCGCCGTGGAAGTTTCCGTTCGACTCGACCCGTCCGTCGTCCAAGACCACCGGATTGTCGATGGCAGCGGCTAATTCCCGGCTGGCGACGAGCGTCGCGTGGGCGAGCGTGTCGCGAAACGCGCCAGCGACCTGCGGCGCGCAACGCAATGAGTACGCGTCTTGCACCAGCGAGCAGTCGACCCGGTGCGATGCCACGATCGGCGACTCTTTCAACAACGTCCGCAGATTTGCCGCCGAGATGGCTTGGCCGGGATGCGGCCGCAACGCCTGCAGGTCGTCAGCGAACACGCGGTCGGTGCCAAGGATCGCTTCAACACTCATCGCGGCCGCGATATCAGCGTTTTTCGCCAGCGTCAGCAGATCGCGGCACGCGAGCACCAGCATGCCGAGCATGCCG
>JAICYF010000216.1 GCA_025934355.1 Acidothermaceae bacterium | reverse complement strand
GGATAGTCGAGCGAGCCCATTGGCGTCGACTTGGTGATTTTGCCGACCTCAGAGGTGGGGGAGTACTGACCCTTCGTCAACCCGTAGATGCGGTTGTTGAACAGCAGGATGGTCAGGTTGACGTTGCGGCGCAGCGCGTGAATCAAGTGGTTGCCGCCAATCGACAACGCGTCGCCGTCACCCGTGACCACGAAGACAGCGAGATCGGGGCGCGACACCGCCAGGCCGGTCGCGATCGCAGGCGCGCGACCATGAATCGAGTGCATGCCGTAGGTCTGCAGGTAGTACGGGAAGCGCGACGAGCAGCCGATGCCCGAGATGAAGACGATGTTTTCGCGTTTCAAGCCGAGGGCCGGCAAAAACCCTTGCACCGCAGCGAGAATCGCGTAGTCGCCGCAACCGGGGCACCAACGCACCTCTTGGTCGGACTTGAAGTCCTTGGCGGTCTGCTTGTCGTCTGTTGCCGGCACCAAGTCAAATCCGCGACGATGGATATCGTCGTCGGCGTGGCCATGGCCCGCATGCCCGTTCGCGGAAGGCCCGTTGAAACTGATTTCCGCCGTCACGCTTGGTTCACACCCTCGATAGTCGCCGCGATGACGTCTGCCAACTCCGTCGCCTTGAACGGCATGCCGGCGACCTTGTCGTACGCCAGCGCGTCGACGAGGTACTTGGCCCGAACCAGCATCGCGAGTTGCCCGAGGTTCATCTCGGGAATGAGCACCTTCGAATAGCCTCGGACGACGTCACCGGTGTTGGCCGGGAACGGGTTGAGGTGCCGCAAATGCGCCTGCGCAACGCGCAAACCGCGCGCCCGCACTCGCCGGCAGGCAGCGCCGATGGGGCCGTACGTCGAGCCCCAGCCGAGCACCAGCACGTCGGCGTCACCGCTGGGGTCGTCGACCTCCAGCGGCGGAATGTCGTTCGCGATGCCGTCGATCTTCGCTTGCCGCAACCGCACCATGCGGTCGTGATTGGCCGGGTCGTAGGAGATGTTGCCTGAGCCGTCGGCTTTCTCGAGGCCACCGACGCGATGCTCGAGCCCCGCCACGCCAGGCACCGCCCATGCGCGCGCGAGCGTCTCAGGATCGCGCAGGTATGGCCAGAATTCGCTTTCGCCGTCAGCGGTTTCGTGGTTCGGCGACGTCGCGAACTCGACGCGCAGGTCAGGCAATGCGTCGACGTCCGGGAGCAACCACGGTTCGGAGCCGTTCGCCAGGTAACCGTCGGACAGGACGAACACCGGTGTGCGGTACTTCGTCGCGATGCGGGCGGCTTCGATCGCTGCCGCAAAGCAATCGGACGGTGATTGCGGTGCGACGATGGCCACCGGGGCCTCGCCGTTGCGGCCGAACATCGCCTGCAGCAGGTCGGCCTGCTCGGTTTTGGTCGGCAAGCCGGTCGACGGTCCGCCGCGCTGGATGTCGCAAATGATGAGCGGCAGCTCGAGCATCACGCCAAGCCCGATCGCCTCGCTCTTCAGCGCAACCCCTGGGCCGGACGTCGTCGTCACACCGAGCGCGCCACCGAACGACGCGCCAAGCGCCGCGGTGACACCGGCGATTTCATCTTCTGCTTGGAACGTGCGAACGCCGAACGCCTTGTGCTTCGACAGCTCGTGCAAGATGTCGGACGCCGGCGTGATCGGATACGAGCCGAGGAACAGCGGCAGCGAGGTGGCCTTCGCGGCCGCGATCAATCCGTACGCCAGCGCGAGGTTGCCGGAGATGTTGCGGTAGGTGCCCGGCTTCATCGGCGCCGGCTTCACCTCGTATGAAACCGAGAAGGCCTCGGTGGTCTCGCCGAAGTTGTAACCGGCGTTGAAGGCCGCGATGTTCGCCTTCGCCACCTCGGGCGACTTCGCGAACTTGCGCTCGAGGAAGTGAAGCGTCGACTCGGTCGGGCGGTTGTACATCCATGACAGCAGGCCGAGCGCGAACATGTTCTTCGCCCGCTCGGCCTCCTTCTTCGACAAGTCGAAGTCCTTCAGCGCCTCGACCGTCATCGACGTGAGCGGCACAGCTGTGACCTTGTAGTCGGTCAGGGTGCCGTCGTCCAGCGGGTTGGCCGGGTAGCCGACACGCTGGCAGGCGCGCGCGGTGAACTCGTCGGAGTTCGCGATGATGTCGGCGCCAAGCGGGAGGTCGGCGACGTTCGCCTTCAAGGCGGCGGGGTTCATGGCGACCAGCACGTTGGGCGCGTCGCCGGGCGTCATGATGTCGTGGTCGGCGAAATGCAGCTGGAAGGACGAGACGCCGGGCAGCGTCCCCGTTGGGGCGCGGATCTCAGCGGGGAAGTTCGGCAACGTCGAGACGTCGTTGCCGAAGGCGGCGGTTTCGGATGTGAATCGATCGCCGGTCAACTGCATGCCGTCGCCGGAGTCTCCAGCGAGCCGGATGATGACACGGTCGACCTGCTGGATCTGCTTTGTTGACACCGGGTGTCGGACCTCCTCGCGGGCGCGCGCCCTCTATCGTACGGCGCGCGGCGCGCCAAATCGCCGCTAGCCTTCCGCGCCCCTTGGGGCCACGGTCCGAGCCGCGACCGCTCCTGCGGCGTCGTCCCCCTCAGAAAAGCACAAGGCGATCGCCGACCCGAGCGTCACGGCGAAGCCGACGGCGGTGACGGCCTCGAAGCCGGCCCGGGTCGAGTCACCAAGCACGAGGAGACCGACCGCGGACGCGGCGAGCGTTTGGACGGCGAAAAGCGCGGCGGTCGCGATGGTCACCTGCGTTCGCTGGAGGGCCGCCGCGAAGAACAACATCCCGCCCACGCCGAAGGCGATTAGCGCGTAGGTCGCCGGTGCCGAAAGCACCGCGGAGACGGAGTGCGCGTCCGAGAGCATCCGGGAGGCGATGCCGGTGCCGGCGAACGCGAGCCCCGCCACGGTGGCGAGCGCCGCGCCGACGTGCGGTCGGCGCACTCCGAGCAGCACCGCTCCGACGGCGAGCACCGGTCCCGAGGCGATCAACAGCAGCCACTGGGTGACCCGGTCGACAGCGGTCGCGTGCTCCGCCTTCGCGCCGGAAGCCAGCATCGCCAGCCCCGCGCCCAGTCCGACGAGCGCGAGCAGGTCACGGTGCCGCAACACGGTGCCGAGCACGCGTCGTCCGACCAACGCGGTGACACCGACGCTCGCGGCGGCGGCGCATTGCACCAAGAACAGCGGAAGCCAATGCAGGGACGCGACCATGCAGAGGAAGCCAAGGAAGTCGAGCCCGGTGCCGGCCAGATAAAGCGGCGAGACGACCAGCCGGCTGACTCCGCCTTGCTCGTGCCGACGAGCCGAGACCGCCTGGAGCACGGACGCGCTCCCTGTGGTCAGCGCCGCGCCGAGCGCGAACAACAGACCCACTAACAACATGCGTGGACCAACATGCGCGGACGACGCCCTCTTCTAGCCGAACATCTCAGCGGTAGTTGACAAACTGCAATGCCACGTCGAGGTCCTTGCCCTTGAGCAGAGAGATGACCTCTTGCAAGTCGTCTTTTTTCTTGCTCGAGACGCGCAGCTGGTCCCCTTGGATCTGTGCCTGCACGCCCTTAGGCCCCTCGTCGCGAATGACCTTCGCGATTTTCTTCGCGTCGTCCTGGCTAATCCCTTGCTTGATGGACGACGAGAGCCGGAACTCCTTGCCGGACGCCCGTGGCTCGCCGGAGTCGAGCGCCTTGAGCGAGATGCCGCGCTTGATCAGCTTCTCTTGGAACACGTCGAGGACGGCCTTCGCCCGCTCCTCGCTGTTCGCCTTGATCTCGACGCCCTCCTCGCCGCTCCAGGCGATGGATGCGCCGACGTCTTTGAAGTCGTAGCGCTGGGAGATCTCCTTGGCGGCTTGGTTCAGCGCGTTGTCGACCTCTTGGCGGTCGACCTTGCTGACGATGTCGAAGGACGAGTCGGCCCCGGCCATTTGGCACAACCTCCTGCGTTATCCTGTGTCCCGCTGCCTTGCCAGGCGGCGCTTCACCCCACCGGCGCCGCGCGCGCCGGATGCAAGGCAGGTTGCCCGAGTGGTCAAAGGGAGCGGTCTGTAAAACCGTCGGCTCAGCCTACGTTGGTTCGAACCCAACACCTGCCACCACATCCCCGAATCGGCGCCGCCGGGTTGATCACGTTCGGGGCATATACGGGTCCGAGGACACCTCCACAGGCCTGTCCTCGGGCAGGTTCGGGTCGGTAGGGCCAGGGCTCGGATCGAGCCATCCTTGGATCGAGACTCTGGCGGTGGCGCCCTGCCACAGCCCTGTAGAGTAGGCGCCCGCGCCCCCTTAGCTCAGTCGGCAGAGCGTCTCCATGGTAAGGAGAAGGTCTACGGTTCGATTCCGTAAGGGGGCTCCACACTCCGCGGCGGAGTAGCTCAGCCTGGCAGAGCAAGCGGCTCATAATCGCTGTGTCACGGGTTCAAATCCCGTCTCCGCTACTCACCCCGACTGCAGTGATCTCGGCTGCACCCCTGTG
>JAICYF010000054.1 GCA_025934355.1 Acidothermaceae bacterium | reverse complement strand
GACCTGCTGCGGCAGGCGTATGTGGCCAGCGTCGGGCACTGCAACTTCAGCGCCGCCGAATTGGTCGCCGGCGTCCAGGCAGTCAGCCACCGGGTCGCAAGCGGACACTGGGGGTCGGTCGCCGACACAAAGCAACTCGAGAAGACTGCGAGCAAACTCAACCTCGGCGCCGCTCGGTTCGTGCCCTTCAACCCGGGCGACCTGACCGGCGTCAACGGACCGTACAACCCCGCAAAGAACTAGCTTCTCCCCCGGGTGTGTCGGTCAGCACGCCATAGACCGCGTGCTGACCGACACGACTCGTCGTATCGGCTTCAGCCGAACGAGTGGATTCCCATGACGAGCGCGAAGACCAACGCGGCGAGCACGACAAGTGCCACCAGCATCGAGCCCATCACGTAGGTGCGTCCCGGATGCTGCGGGTTGTCCACGGCCCCTCCTTCGCGGCGCTGCGAACCTCAAACCATCCAGGTGCTTGCCGTCGTCCGCAATGTTCAAACACCCGGGCCCGGCGGCGAAGAAGAGTCAAACCGCTCCGACCGACACCTGCTCGCCCGGTTGTCGCGCCGGATTAGTCGCGCGCATCGACAGCACGCCGGCGATGGCCACGATGAGCGCCGACAGCAACAGACAGACGTGAAGCCCGGAGTAAAACGCGTCATACACGGCCTGCAGCAGGTGCTTGGCGAGCGGAGTGGTCGCCTGTGCGGCCGCCCCGCCGCTGCCCGTGGTGAGGGCGGCGCCGCCGTGCAGCACCTCAGGGATCAGCAATCCCTTCAGCGTCGACAGGCCGAGCGTGTCGAGTTGGTCGTTGAGGTGCGACACCAGAGTCGCGTTGACGATGGCGCCGAGAATCGCGGTGCCAGCGACCGCGCCGATCTCGCGACTCGTGTTGACCGCCGAACTCGCCATTCCGGCGCGCTCGATCGGAACTGCGTCAACCGCGGCGAACGTGGTCGGGACCACGATGACGCCGATCCCGACGCCTGCCAATGCGAGCGAACCGGCCAGCGGGACGTAACTGACATGCGGACCTAGGACCCGGTCGGTGAGCAGCAACCCGATGGTGAAGAGCGCGCATCCCGTGACAATCGGACGACGCGGGCCGCGACGCGCGACCCATCTACCGCTCACGACGGACGCGGCGATCATCGCGACTGTCATCGGTAAGAAGTCGGCAGCGATCTGCAGTCCACTGCGCTCGACGACCACGTGCAGGTAGAGCGCGCAACAGAAGAAGACTGCGAAAGTGCCAAAGTACGAAGCGAAGGAAACCACGTTCGAGGCTACGAAGGTCGGCATCCGCAGGTAGCGAAGCGGAAGCAACGGATCGACTGCGCGTCGCTGCCGCCATCCGAACAGGACAGCCAGCACGGCCGAAAGGCAGAACAACGCAAGCACGTAGCCCGCGTCGAAGCCAGCGGTCTCGCCGTCGATGACACCGAAGACCGCGGTCGACAAGGCTGCCGCGCCGAGCACTGCCCCGACGACGTCGATCTTCCGCGCGCCAGCCACAACCGATTCCGGAAGCAGTCGTGCTCCCAGGGTGAAGGCGGCGACGCCGAACAGCAGGTTGAACCAGAAGATCCAGTGCCAGTCGGCGACTCCGACAATGAGGCCGCCGATCACCGGCCCTAAGGCGAGTGCCAATCCGCACACTGCCGCCCACGCACCGGTGGCACGAGCGCGCTCTCGCTGGCCTGGGTACAGGAAACGCAGCATCGCGAGCGTCGCCGGCTCGGAGGCGGCGGCGCCCAATCCCATCACCGCGCGACCGCCGATCAGCACACCGGCCGAACCGGCTAACGCGCACAGGACCGAGCCGCCCGCGAAAACCGCGGCACCGGTCAACATCACTTTGCGATGCCCGAACCGGTCGCCGAAAGCGCCGGCGACGAGCATCATGCTCGCGAAGACAAGCGCGTAGGCATTGACGATCCATTGCAACGATTGCACGCCCGCGTGGGTGTTTTCCTGGATGTCACCCAAGGCCACCGCGACGATCGTGTTATCGAGGAAGGTCAAGAACAGCAGGGTGCACACAGCCGCCAGCGCCAGCGCGCGTCGGCCACCTTCGAGTGTTTCCCGCACCACGGCCAACATCGTGCCCTATCGGGCGCCGTTGCCGCCGTCAGCAACGCGCAGGTGACACCGAGCCGCGCGCCTCTCCGACCTGCCGCCGCGATCCGTCACGCCCGATAACCACGGCGCTGAGCGAGATTTCGTCTCCGTCGCCAAGAAATGTTCGGGACGATCCATCAGCGAGGGTGATCGGCCGAGATCCGTTCCACGACAGCTCGAGCAACGAACCGAACTCCGTGTCATCGGACACCGTGCCCGACGCGAACAGATCGCCAGTGCGTAGCCGGGCGCCGTTGGATGTCAGATGCGCGAGTTGCTGCGCCGGCGTCCAATACATAGAACCGAACGCCGGCCGCGACAAAACGCTGCCGTTCACGGAAAACTCAAGCCGCAGGTCGTATCCGGCCGGGCGCTCGACACGCAGGTGTTCAGCCGGTGCCGGAGACTGCACCGGTCCGGGCACCCGCGCGGTGTCGAGCGCGTCAAGCGGCAACACCCATGCGCTCATGGTCGTGGCGAATGACTTGCCGAGGAACGGCCCAAGTGGAACCGACTCTAAGGACTGCACGTCGCGAGCGCTCCAGTCGAGCACGAGCACCACGCCAAACACGTGCGACGCGAAGTCGGACGTCGAAACGCGGTCTCCCGGTCGGGTCCCGTGCCCGATGACAAAGCCGACTTCGGCCTCGACGTCGAGCTGTTTCGTCGGCGCGTAACGCACCGTCCCGTCGTCTGAGAATTGGCCGCACGGTCGCGTTATCGGCTCGCCGGAGACAACGATCGTCCCAGCTCGGCCGTGGTAGCCAACCGGCATCAGCCGCCAGTTTGATCGCAGCGGGTCTGCGCCAGGACGGAAGATCAGCCCTGCGTTTGTCGCGTGCTGAAGCGAAGAATTGAAGTCGACGAAGTCGGCGACCTCGACCGGCAGCCGCATGGTCGCCGAACTCGCCGGCAAGTAGTTCCCATCTCCACGCCCGACGGCTGCGCGAACCTGATCGCGGGTGACCCGCCAGAAGTCGGCGCCCTTCGCCATGAAGGGATTCAGCGAGTCGGCCGTGAAGACCGAATCGGCCGAGAGCGAAGTCAAGTCGAGAATCTGGTCGTCGACCGCGACGCCGACGCGCGCTGGCGAATTGGCGCCGCGCAAGGAAAAGACTCCGTACGGGAACTCCCCAGCATCAAAGCGTTGAATCACCAACTCACCGCGATTTCGATCGCGCGGCGCGCCACAAACTCACCGGCAACAACACCAAGACGACGACTGGAAGGATCCACCATGCCGGAACACTAGTGCGGCTCACGCCATACGTCGCGGCGAGCGCCACCGCAACCCCGACGGCGACCCGCCAATCGTCGCCCACGACGAAGTCGTACCAGAAGTGCGCGAACGCGCGCAGTCGCGCGAGAGCGATCGTCACCGCTGACCCACCATTGTGACTTCCGGCGGTGGCGCCGGCATCACGTTCGAGTGCCGCATCATCGCGACCAGGCCGAACGCGAACAGCGCCACGACCACCACGACGACCGGTAGCGCCGCGTCATTGCCGGGCCACGCCGCTCCCGCGCCCTCGACGCCCCAGAAGGTGCCGAACCCGGTCAGCATGATGCCGACGACGAACTTCATCGCGTTCTCCGGGACGCGGGCGAGTGGCGCGCGCACCGCAACGCCCATGCCGGCGACGGCCACGACCGCGGCGATCGCCGCTAACGACGCTAGTCCGACGTCATGGGCGTTGGTGCCGAAGGTCAGCGTGATGAAAACGACCTCGAGCCCCTCAAGCAAGACCCCTTTGAATGACAGGGTGAACGCGTACCAGTCGCCGACAAATCCGCGTTGCTCGCGCGGTGCCGACTGCGCCGCCAACACCTCGTCAGCGAAGATCTGGTCCTCGTCGTGGACAGCCTTGAACCCGCTTGCGCGCAAGATGGCTTTGCGCAACCACTGCAGACCGAAGACCAGCAGTAGCGCGCCGACGACAAGGCGCAATCCGCGCAATGGCAGCGAAGAAACGGCTGGGCCCAAGATCGCCACAATGCCGGCGAGCACGATGAGCGCGGCGATCAGGCCGATCGTCGCGGAACGCCACTCCCGCGCGGTGCCGGCCGCGAGCACGATCGTCGTCGCCTCAACCGCCTCGACCGCGCAGGCGAGGAACACCGCGAGGAACAGCGCGCCGTGGGTCACGGTTCAATTGTCGCCGATGCGTCAGTCGACGGCCTGCAGGTGGTAGATCACCGCCTGGTCGGGCCGTAGCGGCGTGGCCTTGATGCCAGCCTGCGACAGCACCGAGCCCGGCGCGACCGCGACGTCGCTGATCGGTTTGGTACCAGGGCCGTGCACAGCCGGCCCCTCCCCCGGCAGCCGCACCCGTTCGATCGCGTACCGGCGTTGCGGATCAAGACCGGGAAACAGCAGCGGCGCACTGCCGTAGCGCGGCGCGGTCTGCAGCCGCACGAAGTTGAACAGCGCCGACCGCTGATCCTGCGCGACCACCCCGTACACCACCGTGCCAGGATCGCTTTCGCGTGTCGCGCGCACCAATCTGCCGCTGTGCACAAGCGGGCGCACTTCTTTTGCGAAGCGAACCCATTCGGCGAGCCCGGCTCGCTCGTCAGCCGAGGTCGCGGTCAGATCCCATTCGAGACCCGCGTGTCCGAACAACGCGACGGCAAGTCGCAGCGACAGATCGTGCACCCGACCGGTTGTGTGCGACCGTCCGGACGCGACGTGTGCGCCGATCAACTCAAAGGGCAGCAGGGTCGAAAGACCGGTCACGATCCGCACCCGCTCAACCGGATCAATGCAGTCGCTGGCCCAGACGCGGTCGGTGTGCTGGAGCACGCCGTAGTCGATGCGTGAACCGCCAGAGGAGCAAGACTCGATTTCCAAGCCGGGATGGCGCCGTTTCAGCTCCGCCATCAGCGCGTACGTCGCCAGCGTTTGGTCGCGAACCGCCGGACGGCCCACCCGCGGACCGCCGCGATGCACGGGGTCGGCGAGGTCGCGATTGTGATCCCACTTGATGTAGGAGATGCCGCAGCCTTCGACGACATTCGAGATGGCGTCGAGCAGGTAGGCGTGCGCGTCGGGGTTGGAGACGTCGAGCACCTGTTGGTGCCGGACCGGCGGCGGCATCCGCCCGGGAGTGCCAAGCACCCAGTCCGGGTGCGCACGAGCGACTCCGGAATCGAGATTGACCATCTCCGGCTCGAACCAAAGACCGAACTCCATGCCGCGCGACCGCACGTGGTCGGCAAGTGGCTTCAATCCCTGTGGCCAAACCTCCGGCGAAACGAACCAGTCACCGAGGCCTGCCGTGTCGTCACGTCGAGCGCCGAACCATCCGTCATCGACCACGAACCGTTCGACGCCGATCTCGGCGGCGACGTCGGCGAGTGCGGCGAGCCGCTCGAACGAGTGGTCAAAGTAGACGGCCTCCCATGTGTTGAGCACAATCGGCCGCGGCGTCGAGGGGTGTACCGGACGACGCCGCAGCATCGCGTGCAGCCGCGCCGACGCGCCGTCGAGCCCTCGGTCGGAGTAGACGGCGTACGCCCACGGCGTCGTGATGGACTCCCCAGCGGCGAGAATGACCTCCCCGGCGGCGAGAAGTTCGCCCGCGCCGATCAACGTGGCACCGGAATTCAATCGCTGAGCGAGGTAGCGCTGGTCTCCCGACCAGCCGAGATGAATGCCCCACAACTCGCCAACGCCAAAATCAAAACCGGCCGAGCCGACCGCCAGCAACAACGGCGTGTCGGGGCCGGTGCGGCCCCGACGCTGTTCACGCAACCAGGTGCCCTGCGTCAATTTCCGCCGCTGTGGCTGCGCCTCGTTTGCCCACCGGCCCGCGTAGTCAAGCACCTCGACGGCGTGTTCGCTCACCGGCAGCAACGTGAGCAAATCCTCTACCGTGTAAGGCGTTTCGTCAGGAGATCCGACGTTGGTCAGCGTCTGCCGGTGCATCAGCACGCCCTCGACGGTCAACCACAACTCGCCCGCGAGACGCAGCCCCGCCGCCGCGTCGTCGCCGGTGTAGCGCAACTCATCGCCATCGCCGGTCGCCGACACCGCGACGTCGGTGAGGGTAAAGAGCGGCTGGCTGGCGAAGCCGTCGCGATGACCGGACAGACCCGGCCAGCCGGGCCACCCGTGGGCACGAGCCGGCGACAACGTGATGGGAATATCGCCGTCCCGCACGTCGTCCGAGTGCAAATCGAAACTCGCGCCGGGCAACGCCGGACAATCGGCAACTGTGAGATTGACAAGGTCGGCGCCCCAATGGACGACGCGCGGCAACACCGGCCCGCCGACGTCGAGGACGACCATGACGCCGGCTCGGCGGAGTATCAACCAGCGATCGCCAGGGCCGACCTGAGTCATCCTTTCGACGAGCCGAGCGACAAGCCGGCGATGAACTGGCGCTGCAGAATCACGTAAACGAGCAGCGTGGGGATCGCGGTGATCAGCGCGCCGGCTGCGAGAAGGTTTTGATTCACGAAGAATTGACCTTGCAGGTTTGCCAACGCAGACGTGATCGGACGTTTGTTCCCGGTGGAGATCAGGGCGATCGCCCAGAAGAAGTCGTTGTAAATCCAGGTGGTCAGCAGCGTCGCCAGCGCTGCGAGCGCTGGCCGACACAACGGCAGGGTCAGCTTCCAGAACCTGGTCCAGACCGGGGCGCCGTCAATAAGCGCGGCCTCACTGATCTCGTGTGGGATCGACTTCATGTAGTTGCTCAGCACGAAGACGCAAAAGCCAACTTGAAATGCGGTGTTGATGACGACGAGGCCAGCGTACGAGTCGTACAGCAGACCGTTGCTGCTAACGAAATGGGGGACGTGGATGTCGAGGTAGATGCGGTACAGCGGGGTGATGATGACCTGCTGCGGTAACAAGTTGCCCGCAGTGAAGATGATCAGCAACGGGATGTTGAACCAGAAGTTCAGCCGGGAAACCACGAACGCCACGCACGACGCGAATCCGAGCGCCAAGATCACCGCTGGCACGGTGATCATCGCGGAGTTCCAGAAGTAGTGCACCATGTCGGCCTGTTTCCAGGCCGTGGTGAAGTTGTCGAACGTCAAGTGCCGCGGCCACGACAGGTAGCCGTATTTCGCAGTCTCGTGATACGGCCGCAGCGAGGTGTAAACGGCCCAGACGATCGGTGTGATCCACAGCAAGGTCGCGACGATGAGGAACACTTGCGCGCCAACCCGGCCGGCAGGTGTCTTGTGGTGCCGCGCCGTGACCACTCTCGATGGCGCGCGCTCGATCGGCGGAGCAGCTGTCGTCATGACCGTTTCTCCTGGCGCAGTTGCATGACGAGGAATGTCACGATGGGCACGAGCGAGATGACGAGTAGGACGACGCCAAGCGCCGACCCGAAGCCGATCCGGCTGACTTGGCCGACGATGTTGCGGGTGATGAGCACCGACAAGAGCTCCAGCCCGTTGTTGCCGCCGTTGGTGATGTAGACCAGGTCGAAGGCGCGCAGCGACTCAATGACTGTGATCACCAAGATCACGACGTTGATGGGCCGCAGGGTCGGGAACACGACTCGCCAGAAGGTTTGCCACGGGCCGGCGCCGTCGACCAGCGCGGCCTCCCGAAGCGTCGGGTCGACGGCCTTCAATCCCGCGAGATACAGCACCATCACATAGGGCGCCTGCCGCCAACATGCCTCGACCAGCACGGCCCACAAATTGAGGTGCGGGTTGCCCAACCAGTCGATGAGGTTGTGCTGACCGCTGCGGCCGATCACGTTGTTCAGCAGGCCGAAGTTCGGCGAGTAGATCAGCTCCCAGATGATGCCGATGAGCGCAAGCGAGAGCATGACGGGGAGAAACAGCAAGCTTTGATAGATACGGCCGCCGCGCAAGTTGCGGTCGAGCACGACTGCGAACAGCATGCCGAGCGGTGTCGCAATGACAAGGAACACTATGAGCCACAACACGTTGTGCCGCACGGCCGGCCAAAACGGCGGGTAGTTGGTCGCCGCCTGAACGTAGTTTTGGACGCCATCCGCTTTGATGGCCTTGATGCCGCCGATGCCGTTCCACTTGGTGAACGACAAAATGACGGTTGCCACCGCCGGGAACCAGATGAAGAACAGCACCCCGAGCAACGGAATACCGACCATCAACGACAAGACGACCTTGTCACGGACCGACAAGGTGCGAACTCCTCGCCGACGACGCTTTCGCACCGCCGGCGAGGAGACGACCGCAGGAGTGGCCGAAACCATCAGCTCCCCATCAGCTCGTGAACACCTGCTTCGCCTGAGACTCCAGGCTCTTCAACTGCGAGGCCACGTCGCCCGGGCTGTTGAAGAACGAGTCAATCATGTTGGCGACCGTGTCGTCGGCGAACTGCGGGTTGGTGTCGCGGTCGAGGAACTGCGCGATGTTCTTCGCGCCAGAGATGATCTCGACCGACTTCTTTTGGATCGCGTTGTAGTTGCTGGTGTCGGCGTTGGTCGCGGCGGCGACGTCGCTGGGGTCGGTCTTGCCGTACAAGGCCTCCGCCTCCGGCGTGCCGATGTACTCGAGCAGTGCGGTGGCGCCGTCCTTGTTCTTGACCTTCTTGCTCATCATGAAGCCGTCGATCGGGGCGTCGATGGAGTCCTGGCCATTCGCCGGGTCGATCTGCGGATACGGGAAGAAATCAAGGTCGTCAAGGTCAGCCCCGGTGAACTGCTGCGCGACGAAGGAGCCGAGCAGGTACATGCCGGCCTGCTTGTTGAGCAGCGACTTCGCGGCGTCCTGCCAGATTCGACCGGTCGCGCCAGGCTGTTGGTAGGGCAGGATCTCGGTCCACTTCTGGAACACGGCGAGGACCTTCGGGTCGTCCCACCCGACCTTGTGCGCCATCAAGTCCATGTGGAACTGGAAGCCGTTGAGCCGCATGTTGATGATGTCAAACGTGCCGAGCGCCGGCCAGCCGTCCTTTTGACCCATGGCCATCGGCACCAAGCCGTCTTTCTGCATTTGCTTCTGCAGCGTCACGAAGTCATCCCACGTCTTCGGGATTTGGTAGCCCTTCGACGCGAAGACGCTCTTGCGGTAGAAGACCGCCCACGGGTAGTTGTAGAGCGGCACGAAGTAGTAGTGGCCGTCGTTGCCCTTCGACGCGTTCTTGAAGGCGTCCGAGAAGTTGCCGCCGATCTTGTCCCAGACGTCGTCGATCGGGGTTGCCAGGCCCTGGTCGGCGAAGAACCGCATCCGGAAACCGGCGAACCAGGTGAACAGGTCGTCGGGGGTGCCTTGCAGGTAGTTGTTGATGTTGTTCTGGAAGGTGTTGTGGTCGACCGTGTTGATCGTGACCTTCGCGTTCGGGTTGGCCGACGTGAAGCCGTTGATCATGGCGGCGAACGCGGCCTTAGGCACCGCGTCGGAATAGTTCGAGCCGAACGTGATCGTTCCGCTGGCGGTGCCGCCGCCGCCTCCGCCACCCGCGGAGCCGCTGGGCGCAGCAGGCGTGCTGGCCGTTGACGCGCCGGCGGTGGTCGGCGTAGTGGAGCCGGTGCCGCCGGTCTTGGTCTTGCTCGAACTGCAGGCGGCAGCGAGAGCCCCTGGGACAACGGCGAGACTGGCCGCTCCGGCCAATCCCTTCAGAACGGCCCGGCGGCTGGTGGCCAGCGTCGCCAGACCTGAGGCGGGCATGGGCCCGCCGGAACTACCGGACGAGGGGCTGGACCCAGAGTCCGTCATGGTGCCTCCATCAGTGAGTGAACGACGGTTTTAAGCACGCTTGCACAACAGATTCGAGCGGGAACACTCAGAAGCGATCACAGCAAACCGCGCGCCGCTCGCACTGTCAAGGTCCGCAACGGTTGCGATTCGGTCTCACGTTCGGCGTTTTCCCGCCGGTCAAAGCGCTCTAGACCATTAACGCGAGCTCCGCCAGCCGTCACCGCACCACGGCCCCGACCACGCCAAACCCCGCACAAGTCCCATTTCGGAAGCTGTGTGAACCTGACGGCTTCTGTGTAGGCTGACCGCGCTCCGATTCTGCGCAGGTCCAATCGGAAAGGAACCGCCATGAGCAACTGGCCGCGCGTCCCCGGCATCGCCTACGGCGGCGACTACAACCCCGAGCAGTGGCCCGAGTCGACCTGGACCGAGGACATCGCGCTGATGCGCGAGGCCGGCGTCTCGATGGTGACCGTCGGCGTCTTCTCCTGGGCGTTGCTCGAGCGCCGGGAGGGCGAGTTCGACTTTGGCTGGCTCGACCGCGTCTTCGACCTGTTGCACGAAGCAGGAATCGCCGTCGACCTGGCGACCGCGACCGCCTCGCCACCGCCGTGGTTTTCCCGCGCGTACCCCGACACCCTCCCGGTCACCAAAGAGGGACACCGGCTGTGGCCGGGGTCTCGGCAGGCGTATTGCCCGAGTTCGACTCGCTATCGGCAGGCGGCGACGAATCTGGCTCGCGCGCTCGCGCAGCGCTACGGCCAACACCCCGCGCTGGTGATGTGGCACATCAACAACGAGTACGGCTGTCATGTGCCGCAGTGCTACTGCGACGGCAGCGCCGCCGCGTTCCGCAACTGGCTGCAAGCGCGCTACCACGACGTCGAGGCGCTCAATGCGGCGTGGGGCACCGCCTTCTGGAGCCAGCACTACACCGCGTTCGACGAAATCTTGCCCCCGCGCAGCACGCCGACCTGGGCCAACCCAACCCAGCAACTCGACTGGTACCGGTTCGCCTCGGACGAGTTACTGGCCTGCTTCACCTCCGAACGCGACGCGATTCACGAGGTCACCCCCGACATCCCGATCACGACGAACTTCATGGGCGCCTTCAAACCGGTCAACTATTTCGATTGGGCGCCCCACGAGGACGTCGTCTCCAACGACCACTACCTGCTCGGCGCCGACCCGTCGCCGCACGTGCAGCTCGCGATGTCGGCCGACTTGGTCAGGGCGGCAGGTCACGGCGCCCCGTGGATTCTCATGGAGCACTCGACAAGTGCGGTCAACTGGCAGCCACGCAACCTGGCCAAACAGCCAGGGCAACTAGCGCGCAACAGCCTGCAGCATGTCGCCCGAGGCGCCGACGCAGTCTGTTTCTTCCAGTGGCGCGCGTCCCGCGCTGGCGCCGAAAAGTTTCACTCCGGGATGGTGCCGCATGCTGGCACCGACACCAAGGTGTGGCGAGAAGTCGTCGAACTCGGAAAACACCTGAAAAGCCTGGGAGAAGTCGCTGGCAGCCGGGTGCAGGCCGAGGTCGCGATTCTCTTCGACTGGAACGCCTGGTGGGCCGTCGAGCTCGATTCGCATCCTTCTACGGACGTGCAGTATTTGACCATCGTGCGCGACTACTACGAGTCGCTGTGGAGGCAAGGCGTCACCATCGACTTCGCACGCCCGGACGACGACCTGTCGGCCTACAAGCTCGTCGTCGTCCCCGCCTTGTATCTGGTCACCGATCAAGCAGCGGCGGCCATCGGCGACTACGTGCGCGCCGGCGGCCATCTGCTCTGCACGTTCTTCAGCGGCATCGTCGATGAGAACGACGCGCTGCGGCTCGGCGGTTATCCCGGTGCCTTCCGCGACCTGCTGGGAGTCAAGGTCGAGGAGTTCTTCCCGCTGGCCGAGGGTGAAGTCGTGCAACTTTCGGACGACGCGCGGGGCACGGTATGGACGGAGGCGTTGCACCCGGCTGGCGCCAACGTCGTCGCGACATATGTCGACGGTCCGCTCGCCGGGTGGCCGGCCGTCACGGCCCACCACGCGGGCGACGGCCTCGGACATTACGTCACCACTCGCCTCGACCAAGACTCGCTGGCGCGGCTAATCGCCCGGTGTTGCGCGGAAGCAGGAGTGCGCCCGCCTATCATCGCTGCGTCGGGGATTGAGGTCGTGCGGCGGCGAGGTGACGGCGCAAGCTATCTGTTCGTCATCAATCACACGCAGCAGGAGGCCGACGTGCAGGCGGTGGGCGAGGAGTTGCTCACTGGTCGCGCTGTCACCGACTCGCTGCGGCTTCCGGCGGGCGGCGTCGCCGTCGTCCGAGAAACGCACTGAGCCGTTGAGTCACCAACGTGAGCGAAACCCGCGAGAAGTGAGCGAAGGATGCTTGCCAAGCAACGCCAATCGATGATCCTCGACCATGTTCGTCGCGCGGGCGGCGTCCGGGTCAGCGAGTTGACCGACTTGCTCGGCGTCTCCGACATGACGGTGCGCCGAGACCTCGAGGTGCTCGCTCGCGACGGACTGATCGAGAAAGTTCATGGTGGCGCGACTCTCGCGTCGGCGTCGAGCATGGACGAACCCGGCTTCGAGGCGAAGTCGTCCCGCGAACTGGGTGAGAAAGACGCGATTGGCCGGGCGGCTGCGAAGTTGGTGCGTCCTGGCACCGCCATCGCGCTCTCGGCGGGCACCACCACCTGGGCCCTGGCCCGTTACATCGCGCACATTCGCGACCTCACCATCGTGACCAACTCGGTCCGGGTCGCCGACGTTTTGCTGCAAGGGCCGGGAAATCCGACGGTGATTCTCACCGGTGGCGTCCGCACGCCGTCCGACGCGCTGGTGGGACCGGTGGCCGACCTGGCCATCCGGTCGCTGCACTTCGACGTGTTCTTCGTCGGTTGCCATGGCATCGACCCCCAGGCCGGGCTCACCGCGCCGAACCTGGCCGAATCTGAGACCAACCGCAGCTTCATCCGCGGCGCCCGAACGGTCGTGCTCATCTCCGACCACACCAAGTGGGCCACGGTGGGATTGAGCTCGTTCGCGAACCTGAACGAGGTCGACATTCTGGTGACCGACACCGGACTTTCGAAGGAAGCCCTGGCGACCGCGGCTGATCACATCGACCGGGTTGTCGTCGCCGGCGAGGACGGCGAGGCAGTGCTCGACACCGCCGAAGCCCCAAACAACGCCGAACGCGTCGGCTGAGGCCGGGCGCTCAGAGCAGCGTCGCGCCCCAGACCGCGGTGAACGACTCTCCCGGGTCGAGCCGAATCAAGCCGTCGCCGCTGTTGAATGCGTTCGGCGCGGCCGTCATCGGCTCGATCGCCATCGCTCTCCGAGCCATCGACTCCGGCAAGAGGTCGGCCGAATACACCTGCCAGTAACCAAAATTCTCATCGGCCCAGACCACGGCCGTTCGGCCATCGACGCGTTGCAACCGCGCCCACGAGCGGCCTTGCGCATCGCGGACGACGTCGGTGAAGGCGTCGTCAAGGGTTGCCGCCCCGACCTGCCGCGGGGTGCGAAAGTCGTATGCGCTGTCGGCGACCGGCTCGTCGCCCTCCGGGATCAGCAGCTGGTCGGGCAACAACCGCCGTCTGACGTCGAGGTTTAGCGCGCAGTCGTCGACCCGGCTGCCGGGCGCCGCCGCGATGTAGGGGTGAAAACCAAGCCCGTAGGGGCACGCGCGGTCACCGGTGTTCACCGACGTCGTGGTCACCCGCAGGCCGTCCTCGGTCAGCCGGTATTCGACCCTGGTGTCAAGGTGAAACGGGTAGCCCGGGCTGGGCAGGATTCGAAACGACAGGGTGACCCGGTCAGGTTCGTGGTTGACCAGCGTCCAAGGCAGCCAGCAGGCGAGCCCGTGCAGCGCCGAATTGCGCTCCGGCTCGGTGATAGCAAGCTGATAGTGCTCGCCGTCGAACGCGTAGCGACCGGCCGCGATCCGATTTGGCCACGGAATGAGCACCGCGCTGTGATACGCCGGCGCGATCTCGCCCTCGCCGAAGCTTTGAAAGACCTCGCGCCCGCCGACCCGGTACTCGCGCACCGCCGCGCTGCCTTCGGTGATCGTCGCGTGGTGCTCGCCGTGACTGATGCGGTACTGGGCGCCGGACGGCGAGCGGCGCCAATCCACGGCAGTTGTGACCCCCGCCGTCGGCGCTCCTCGCGATTCCATGAGGCGAAACCCTTCTCCCAAGCGGCGCACCACAGTGTGACAGGCGCGAGTTGGATCGAAGCGCCACCCCAGGGCAGACCGCTCCGCGGCCGGGTCGCGGTGACCAGATCGTGACCGCTAAGCGGCTGTCGCGGAGTCGCACGGCCGTTACCATAGCCAAACGCGACTCAACAGCTTTAGTTATCGTTCTTGTTGACTTCAACAGAAGCGCTGTGCCAGTCTCACCAAAACCGACCGCTGTCGTAGGTGGCCGGAGTCCATCGGAAAGGCAACACCTTGAGGCGTGCCCGATGAGCGAGGGCCTGGACGTCGCGGTACCTGGGGCGCGGGGCAGCGGCACCCCCGACGGTGCGCCCCAGGCCGCGTCGTCCGTCTCGCCCGTCCGCAAGACGGCGACCACGTTGGCCGATGGCCGGGAGTTGTTCTACTTCGACGACGGCGATTCCGACCAGACCACCGACCGCGCCAGCTTTCCCGATCGACGCCACCTGGACGCGGCGGCGCCCTCGTCGTCCATTCGATTCGACCCGCTGCTCGACGAGTGGGTGACGATCGCCGGGCATCGCCAGACCCGCACGCATCTCCCGCCCGACGACGAGTGCCCGTTGTGCCCTTCGCGCGACGGGCACAACTCCGAGATTCCCGCGCCTGACTACGACGTGGTCGTCTTTGAAAACCGGTTTCCCTCGTTCGCGTCGACGTCCGTGGCGGACCACGACGAGGCAGCCGCCGACGACCCGCTGTTCGTCGTCGCGCCCGGGCTCGGCCGCTGCGAAGTCGTGTGTTTCACCGCCGACCACGACGCCGCTTTCTCCTCGCTTTCGCCAGCTCGCGCGCGTACGGTCATCGAGGCCTGGGTTGACCGCACCGCCGAGCTGAGCGACAGGCCAGACGTCGAGCAGGTGTTTTGCTTTGAGAACCGCGGCGAGGAAATCGGCGTCACGCTAAGCCACCCGCACGGGCAGATCTACGGCTACCCCTTTGTCACCCCGCGCACCCGGCGGATGCTCGAGAGCGCGCGGGCGCACCGGGAGCGCACCGGCCGCAACCTGTTCGCCGACCTGGTCGAACACGAGCTGCAGGCCGGCACCCGAGTGGTCGTGCGCGGCGACCACTGGACCGCGTTCGTTCCGTTCGCCGCTCATTGGCCGCTCGAGGTTCACGTCTACCCGAACCGGCAGGTGCCCGACCTACCGTCACTCACGGATGAAGAACGCTGCGAGCTGGTCACCGTTTATCTCGAGGTCCTGCGTCGCATGGAGCGAGTTCATGACGGCGCCCTGCCCTACATCGCGGCGTGGCATCAGGCGCCCGCGCGAGTCGACCGCGACTTGGCCTACCTGCACCTCGAGGTTTTCTCGATCCGGCGGGCGCCCGGCAAGCTGAAGTACCTCGCGGGCTCGGAGTCGGCGATGGGCGCCTTCGTCAACGACGTGCTGCCCGAAGAAGCCGCCCGACGGCTGCGCGACGTCGTGCTGTGACAATGGCGAGTGTGCCAAGTGTGCCAAGTGTTCCAAGTGTGAACAGCTCCGCCGCAGCAGCGTTTCGTCGGCACATCGACGTCGCGCCCACTGGCGTTTGGTCGGCGCCGGGCCGGGTCAACCTGATCGGCGAACACACCGACTACAACGGCGGCTACGTACTGCCGTTCGCCATCGACCGACGAACCGACGTCGCCGCCAGCCGCCGGGCTGACGGCATCGTTCGCGTCGTCTCCTTACAAAAGCCGGACGACGTCGTCACCGCCGACGTGGCTGGTTTGCGCCCGGGCGACCGCCGCGATTGGTCTGCGTATGTGCTCGGCACGGTGTGGGCCCTGCGCGACGCGGGGCTCGACATCGGCGGAATGGACTTGGTGGTCGACGGGGGCGTCCCCGTCGGGTCAGGGCTTTCCTCGTCGGCCGCCCTCGAGTGCGCGGTCGCATTGGCCGCGACGGAGTTACACGACATCGAGATATCGCGAGAAGCGCTCGCCCGTATCTCGCAACGAGCGGAGAACGATTACGTCGGCGTTCCGTGCGGCCTGATGGATCAAATGGCGGTCAGCGTTTGCCGGGCCGGCCACGCGCTGTTCTTCGACGTCCGCGATGACGTTCGCGAATACGAACCGTTCGCGCCTGAGGAATCCGGCTTCGCACTCCTGGTGATTGACACGCGAGCTCAGCATGCGCACAGCGGTGGGGAGTACGCGGCGCGGCGCCGCTCGTGCGAAGCCGCCGCCGCTCGGCTCGGGGTGCCGTCGTTGCGCGACATCTCCGTCGATCAACTCATCGACGCGCTCGCGGAACTCGATGACGAGGAGTTGCGCAAACGCACCCGCCACGTGGTAACGGAGAACGCGCGCGTTCTGACCGCGCGCGAGCTGTTGCGGGCGCGAAAGTTGAGCGAGCTCGGCGCGACGCTGACCGCGTCGCATATGTCGTTGCGCGATGACTTCGAAGTGACCTGCCCCGAGCTTGACCTCGCGGTCGACACCGCTTTGAACAGCGGCGCGCTCGGCGCCCGGATGACAGGCGGTGGCTTTGGCGGGTGCGCGATCGCCCTGGTGGCCGCCGACGCTGCCCCCGTCGTCAGCAGCCAGGTCGAGCAGGCCTTCGCCAACTCCGGCTTCCGGCCGCCCAAGATCATGGTGCCGAACGTCGCGGACGGCGTTCTGCGCATCGCCTGACCGGTGTTGGCCGGCGGAACACCGGGCACGCTCGTCGCAGTGTCTGCGTGAGCGGACGTCGCAGTGTCTGCGTAGGCGGACAGTGTTCTGGGTGAAAGGAGCCGCTGATGACCGCGCCTGCACCTCCCACGCCTGAGCCGCCGACCCCGGGGCCGCCGCTCGAGCCGGAGCCCCCGATTGACCCGCAAGCCCCCGATCCCGCGCCGCTGCCGCCGGTTGAACCGCAGCCGGATTTCCCGCCGGGCGCGCCACCGCCGCTGCCGCCGACCGAGCCGGGTCCGATTTCGCCCGAACCCGCGCCGAGCCCGTTCTAAGGCGCCGGCGGTTGCGTGCGCTGGAACGGCGCGGAACGGCACGCTGACCGGTTTCGTCGGTTAGGGTCCATGCCGTGATGGCGCCCCAGCGACTGCCGCGCGTTGGCGTGGCCAGTGCACTGGTCGTCGGTTTTTTGGCCGTGATCGCACACGCCGCGCTCGCCAGCGCTGACGTCGACGACGTGGAGGTCGGGTCAGCGGTCACCCCTCCGCCGGGCGTCGTCACGACCGCGGCCGATCCGGCGTCGCCAATCGATCTCACCGTTGCTTTGACGCCGCGCGATCCAGCCGCGCTCGACGCCTTTGTCACCGCGGTGTCGACACCTGGTTCGCCGGACTATCACCGCTACCTGACACCGAGCGAGTTCGGCGCGCGATTCGGCGCGGCTACCACTGCGATCGCGCAGGTGAG
>JAICYF010000164.1 GCA_025934355.1 Acidothermaceae bacterium | reverse complement strand
GGGCGGTCGGGCGGTCGGCACTCGGCAATGGGCGGTCGGGCGGTCGGCACTCGGCAATGGGGCGGTCGGGCACTCGGCGGTCAGGCGGTCGGGCGGTCGGGCGGTCGGCCGGCCGCGCTAGACCGACTTTTGGTAGCTGCGGAACGCCCGAATCGCCATTGCGAGGCAGGCCAGACAGAGCAGCACCAGGAAGCCGAGTCGGGAAAAGGCGAATCCCCAATCGGGATTGGCGTTCAGCGATTCCCGACCGACCTCGACCGCCCAGTTGACCGGGTTGTAGGCGGCGACGTCTCTGATCCAGGGCGTCACCTCGGTGCTCGGCATGAGCAGCGTCGAGAGGAACGACATCGGGAGCACAAGGAACGTGACCGCCGCGATCATCGACTCCTCCTTGCGCATCAGCAGTCCGAGCGCGTCGGAGAACGTCGCGAACGCGGCCCCCAGCAGCAGCGCCGCCAGGATCAAAAGCAGCACAGCGAGGACGCCGCCGTGGAACCGCGCACCGGCCAACAGGCCAAGCCCGATGATGATGAGTGACTGCACAAGTGTCGTCACCAAGCTGTTCGCCAAATGACCAGCGGTGATCGCACCACGCGAGACCGGCGACACGAGGAAGCGGTTCATGACACCGCGGTCAAGGTCGTTGATGACCGACATGCCCGACCAGCCGTTGCTGAACATCGCGTTCATCACCACGATGCCCGGCGTCAAGAACTCGATGTACGAGTCGGTGGTGAAGCCCGGCAGGCGCGAGACGCTCTTGAAGAGCTGGCCGAAGAGCAGCAGCCAGATCACCGGCTGCACCAAGGTGATCATCACGAACGCAGGCTGTCGCAGCAGCGCCCGCACATGGCGCACACCGATGCCGCCAGTCTGTCGCATTGTCAAAGTGAGCGTGCTCATCAGACGTTTTCCTTTGCGATGTCAGGACTCTTGCTGCCAGCCGCTTCGTAGGCGTGGCCGGTGTGCCGGAGGTACACGTCGTCGAGCGACGGCCGGGCGACAGTCGCAGACGCGACGGCGAATCCGGCCGATTCCAAAGCGACCAGAACACCCGGCAAGGCCGCGGCACCGTTGTCAGCCCGCGCGCGCATGCTGCGCCCGTCGACGGTGACCTCGCGAAGCTCTTGTGCGGTGACGCATTCGCGCATCGCATCCGCGTCGAAGTCGGCGCCGAACTCCACGACCACCGCGTCGCCGTGCAGCTCGCTCTTGAGCACTTCGGGAGCGCCCCGCCCCACAACGACACCGTTGTCGACGATCGCTAGGTCGTCTGCGAGCTTGTCGGCTTCCTCGAGGTAGTGCGTGGTGAGCAACACCGTCAACCCTTCCTCGCGGGAAAGCCGGGTTATCTCGGTCCACATCTCGGCGCGGGCCTTCGGGTCGAGCCCAGTGGTCGGCTCGTCGAGAAACAGCACCTGCGGCCGATGCATCAAGCCCATCGCGACGTCCAACTTGCGCTGCATGCCGCCGGAATAGGTCTTGGTGATTCGCTTCGCCGCATCGGTCAGACCGAACTGCTCGAGCAACTCGGTCGCCCTCGATCGCAACGCGCTCCCGTGCAACCCATACAGCTGGCCTTGCAGCGCAAGGTTTTCGAAGCCGGTCGCCTCCAGATCGCAAGCCGACTGCTGCGCGACGCAACCGATGATCCGCCGCACTCGGTCGGGATGCTCGTTGACGTCGACGCCGCCGACGGCCGCGGTGCCAGAGTCGGCACGTGAAAGCGTCGTCAGAATCTTCACGGTGGTGGACTTTCCGGCGCCGTTCGGCCCGAGCAGACCAAACACCGTCCCGGGCGCGACCTCGAAAGAGACCCCTCGCAGCGCGCGGACGTCGCCCTTGTACGTCTTCGTCAAATCGCGCACCACGATGTCGGCGCCCGGTCCCCCGCTCGCCGTCGCGACCGCGGATGGCGATGACACGGTCATTGCTTGTCTCCCTTGTTCGCGTGAAATTGCCGCCACATCTCAATTCCGTCGAGCCGGCCCGACTCGACGTCGTCAATCAGCGAGCGCACCCAGTCGCGCTCAGCCCTCTTGAGCACGCCGCGGTACTCGGCTTCAATCCAGAACAGCCTCGGCAGGTCGAAGTCCTCGCTCATACCGAGCAGACCTTCGCTCGAGCGAATTTCGACCTCCAGCGCCAGCAGCCTTGACTTGAGCAACCGCAACGCGTCGTCCGGATGAAGGGCGCCGATCAACGACAATCCCGCCTCGAACTGGGTGAACTCCTTGGCTGGCAGCCGAATAAGGTCGCTCAACCAGTCGACCATCAGGACCTTGCCGGCTTCGGTGATGTCGTAGATGGTCCGCTCGGGCCGCCGGCCGTCTCTGACGGTCTCGACCGCCTCGATCAGCGCGTCACGCACCAGCGCGTCGACCACCGTGTAAAGCGAGCCGTAGTTGAGCTTGATGCTCTCGTGCTTTGCACGCTCGCGAAGGGTCGACGCCATCTCGTACGGATGCATCGGCCGCTCGTAAAGCAGCACCAGCACGGCCAATGCCAACGCGTTGGTCGGACGTCGTGCCACCAGGCCGCCCCTTCTCTCGTCGTCCGGCTCAGAGTATCCGGCCACGAGTATTAGGCAACGAGCAGCAAGGAGTCAAGCGGGTTGGAGCAAGACCTTCAACTGGACGACGGACGCCCACGATCGGGCGGCGCGGCACCAAGTGCCTCGCGGGTCTAGAAGATCAGTACTGCGACCAGGGCGTCGCGGCCTCGCCGGCCAGCTGCCGGACGAACTCCCCGAGGTACCACTGCCGATAGCGCACCAGCTCGGGAGGAGTGGCGAGCGTGAGCAGGTGCTGGCCGGCGCGGCAATACTCGTCGGCCTCGTCGAGCATCCCGCCGAGGTGCGCAGCCGCGGCGCTGGCGCCAATCGGGATTTGGTAAACGAGGTCGATAGCCGCGACGCCACTCGCGACGGCGTCCTGAAGCTGCCGGTCTTGCGCGACAGTCCAGCCCGAGTACTCGCCGGTGAGCGCTTCGACCAACTCGACGAGCCGCACGGGCAGGTGCTCGCCGATGCCCTCGCCGCCCGAGGCGTGCAGCTGTTGCGCGATGAGGTACATCTCGCGCAGCAATTCGGAGCTTTGCTCTTGGGCCGCCGCATGCAAGGCCATCGGAACACCAAGGAGCCGCACCTCGTGCAGCGACACCTCGGTCATGCGGCGAACGCGCGCGCCTGCGCCTCTGTCGGGTCGGCGTCGTCGGCTGCCGAAGCAGGTCTCGGCAACGCCACGTCGTCCACTGTCGCACTGCGAACTTCGGAATCAGTTGTGCTCTCAGGATTGCGGTCGGCCGACGTCCGGACGATCTCGCACCACACTGTTTTGCTGGTCTGTGTCGTGTCGACTCCCCACGAGCGCGACATCCGCTCTACCAGCCGCAAACCGCGCCCGGTGGTGGTGTAGTCGGAAAAGTGTCGCTGCGCGGCGGCGACGAGTGGTTTGGAGTCGGTCACCGCGACCCGAACGACTCCGTGATCGACGGCGACGACAACCGTGAATGCGGTGGCGGCATGCACGACCGCGTTGGTGGCGAGCTCGCTGACAATCTGCACCGCCGCCCAGGCCGCGTCGTCGGCCCCCTCCGCCTCAAGCGTCGACGAAACGAACCGACGCGCGGCGGAAACGCTTCCCGCCGCACCTTCAAACGTCTGCTCCGCTGGACGCACGAGGCAGATCTTATAAACGGAGCTCGGACGACGGAACGCCCGGCTGGCATCGGGGATTCATCCGAACGGCCGATGGACTTGGGGTTTAGCACTCGTAAACGACTAGGTCGGTCGCTTTGACGGTCAGCCAGACCGACGAACCGACCGTCAAACCAAGTTCGGCCACCGCCTGCGGCGTGACGTCGACGAACACGTCCGGCGGCCCTTTCGCTGCCAGCCGCACCGCGTGGCCTTGCTGTTCAACGCTGGTGATCCGCGCTGGCCAGCTGTTGCGTGGGCTCCCGTGCGGCTGGCCGCCATACACACCGATCGCACTCGGTCGCAGCACAACAAACACCGGACCGTCATAGTCGTCGACAGCGGTCAGTGTCGTTCCGTCCTCCAAGACGACGCCGCTTTGACGCGCGACGCCGCGTAACAGGTTGAGCCCCATCAAAGACGCGACGTAGCGGGTTCGCGGCTGTCGCGCGATCTCGGTGGGAGTGCCCGCCTGCACGACCCGGCCGCCCTCGATCACGACGACGTGATCGGCAAGCACCAGCGCGTCGAGCGGGTCGTGCGTGACGACGACCGTCGCACCACTGAATTCGTCGAGGTGAGTGCGCAGATCGGTGCGCACTGACATCCGGGTGCCTGCGTCGAGGGCGGCCAGCGGCTCGTCGAGCAACAGCAATCGCGGCTCGGTGGCGAGCGCCCTGGCCAATGCGACCCGCTGGGCCTGTCCTCCCGACATTTCTTTTGGACGACGCGCGGCGTGCGCCGCGAGATCCATCCGCGCCAGCCAGCGATCGGCCGCCTCGCGAGCGCGCGCCCTCGGCATGCCGTGCGCTCGCAGCCCAAAGGCGACATTGTCGCGAGCCGACATGTGTGGGAACAGTAGGTAGTCCTGGAAGACGAGTCCGACGCGGCGCTCCTCGGCTGGGCGATGCACTCCGGCCCGCGTGTCGTCGAGCACATCACCTTCGAGGACGACCCGGCCGTCAGAGATCCGCAACAAGCCGGCGAGCGCCTGAATGGTTGTGCTCTTGCCAGCACCGTTCGGACCGAGCAAGGCGGTGACGCCGCCTGGAGCGATCCGCAGGTCGACGTCAAGATCCCAGCCGGCGCGCGACACCGCGAGCCGCGCCTCGAGCAGCGCGGGCTCGACGTCGGTGACGCTCATCGGCTCCACCATCGATCACGCAATCCGACGAGCACGGCGATCGACACCGCGAGCAACAGCAGGCTCAAGACAATTGCCGCCTGCGGGTCATCCTGCAGCGCGAGGTAAACCTGCAAAGGCATGGTCTGGGTAGTGCCGGGATAGCTGCCCGCGAACGTGATCGTGGCGCCGAACTCGCCGAGTGCGCGCGCCCAGCACAAGACCGCGCCCGCCGCGACGCCGGGCGCCACCAACGGCAGCGTGACATGCCGAAAGGTGAACCACCGGGACGCGCCTAGGCTCGCCGCGGCAGCGTCGTATCGGACGTCGAGCGCTCGCAACGCCCCTTCAACCGCGACGATGAGAAACGGCATAGCGACGAACGTTTCCGCCACCACCACGCCTGCGGTGGTGAACGGAAGTGAGACACCGAACGCGCGCAGCAGCCACTCGCCGACAACGCCGCGTCGTCCGTACGCGAGCAGCAACGCGATGCCACCGGCGACGGGCGGCAACACGAGCGGCAACGCGCACAACGCCCGCAGTAGCGACCGGGCGGGCAACCGGGTGCGCGCGAGACACCACGCGATCGGCACACCTAGCACCAAGGCGAACGCGGTCGAGATTGTCGCCGTCTCAAGGGAGAGCCGCAGCGCCGTCGTGACGTCAGCACGACCCAACAACGACGGCGCCGACCGCCACGGCGCGCGCGCGAGCAATCCAACCAGTGGCAACACGAGAAACGCGATTCCAAGCGCTGCGAGCACGAACAACACGTAAGGCGGCCGAGATGTCTTGGCTGGCAACGGCTTTTGCTCGAGCAGGGTCATGCGTCTGGCTCGAATCCGGCCGCGTGCAGCACCGCCTGGCCGGACGGCGACAACACGAATGCCTCGAACGCCTTGCCGGCATTGGGGTTCTTGCCGGTGCCGACCTGCGCGATCGGATAGGTGTTGACCGCCTTGTCGGCTTCGGCGAAATCGACGCCCACGACCTTGCCGGCGGCGGCTTTGACGTCGGTGCGATACACCAACCCGGCGTCGGCCTCGCCCAGCTCAACTTTTGTGAGCACTGACGTGACGTCCTGCTCATACGTCACCGGCTTCGCATCAATTCCCGCCGCCGCAAAGGCCTTCTGCGCCGCCGAACCGCAGGGCACCGTCTTCGCGCAGAGCGCAAGCTTCAGGCCAGGCTTTGCGACGTCCGCCAAAGTCTTTATGCCGTTTGGGTTTCCAGGTGCGACTGCGATCTCAAGGACGTTCTTGGCGAAGTTGACCGGCGACTTCGCGTCGTCCGAACTGACGACCGTTTGCATCGTGGTGTTGTTGGCCGCGGCGAAGACGTCGACCGGCGCGCCCTGCTTGATTTGGGCGGCGAGCGTGTCGGATCCGCCGAAGCTCAGCACCACCTTCACTCCAGGATGCGCGGCCTCGAATTGCTTGGCCAACTCGGTGAAGGTCGGCTTCAGCGAGGCCGCCGCGAAAACAACGGTGCTGCCCGTCAGCACGCCTGTGCTGCCCGGCTGCAACGCCGACGACGAGGACGACGTGGACGACGCGCAGCCGGCCAAGAACACGCCGGCTGCGACAACGCCGATCGCCGTCCGATTCACGCAGGCACCTCGACGACGACGTTCGTCGACTTGATAGAGGCGACTGCGAGAACGCCCGGCTCGAGCTTCAACTGGTCGGCGGCTTCGCGACTCATCAACGACACCACCCGATACGGCCCGCATTGCAACTCGACTTGGGCCATGACGGTGTCGCGCAGGACCGCGGTCACGATGCCGGTGAACCGGTTGCGCGCGGAGGCTTGCGCCACGGCGCCGGGCGCCGCGGTGTCGTCGGCTGTCGCGCGAGCGAACCTCGCGAGTTC
>JAICYF010000019.1 GCA_025934355.1 Acidothermaceae bacterium | reverse complement strand
GCCATGCCGCCCGAGCTGCAAAAGCTAGGCCGGACGCTGCACCAGTGGCTCGACAAGATTTGCAACCACCACCTCGCCAAAATCAGCAACGGGCCCACCGAGGCGTTGAACAACCTGATCAAACGGATCAAACGGATCGGCCTCGGGTTCCGCAACTTCGACAACTACCGGATCCGCGTCCTGCTCTACGCCGGCAAACCCAACTGGCCCGTCCTCAACTCCATCGTCGTCCAATGACCGCCAGAACCCCGCCAGAATCCGAAGAGCCCGTTATGCCTTGGAAGCGACCGTAGAGTGGCCCGACGACAGTTTTCGCAGGTCAACGCTGTGCGCGGGTGGTGTCCGAGGGGGGACTTGAACCCCCATGCCCTTTTGGGGCACTAGCACCTCAAGCTAGCGCGTCTGCCTATTCCGCCACCCGGACGTGGAGCCCCGCAACCGGCAGGACCGGCGTACACGATACCAACGGGGCCGGCCGCCCCGCGCCGAGGCCGCCGCTCGGCCGCGACGGCGCACGTTCTGATGAGAATCTCTACCGCCTGGCGGTAGGAAACGTCAGCAGAACGGCAACCTTGGCCGCGGTGGCCGGCCGAGCGGTCAAACCGAGAGTCCGGACGACGTGGGCAGCGGCAACCTCGAGCGGGCAGGATGGTGACCGCAGCGCCCGCCGAACGACGAGCCGACAGACACCAGGGAGCGCCCGATGAGCCCGGAGCCGATGCCGACCGCAGAGGACGAAGTCGTCGACCTGTGCCGCGACCTGATCCGGATCGACACCTCGAACCCGATCAAGCCGGAGCGCCCCGCCGCTGAGTACGTCGCGGAGAAGTTGGCGGAGGTCGGCCTCGCGACGAAGATCGTCGAGTCTGAACCGGGCCGGGCCAGCGTGGTCGCTCGGATGGAAGGCGCCGACTCCAGCCGCCCCGCGCTGCTGATCCACGGCCACCTCGACGTCGTCCCGGCCGACAAGAGCCACTGGAGCGTCGACCCGTTCGCGGGGGAGATCAAGGATGGCTGCCTGTGGGGCCGTGGCGCGGTCGACATGAAAGACATGGACGCGATGACCCTCGCGCTCGTCCGGCAGTGGCAACGTGAGGGCAACCGGCCGCCGCGCGACGTCGTCCTCGCGTTCGTCGCGGACGAGGAGGCTGGTGGTGTCAAAGGCGCGCACTATCTGGTCGAGCACCACAAAGACCTCTTCGAGGGCTGCACCGAGTCGATCAGCGAGGTCGGCGGATTCTCGTTGCAAATTAGGGAAGATCTGCGGCTTTACCCGATCCAGACCGCCCAGCGCGGCATGGCCTGGATGAAGCTGATCGCCAAGGGCCGGGCCGGCCACGGCAGCCTGGTCAACGACAACAACGCCGTCACCAAGCTCTCTGAGGCGATCGCCCGCATCGGCCGCCATGAGTGGCCGGTTCGGCTCACCAAGACGGTCGAGGCGTTTCTCGCCGAGTTAGGGGACGCACTGGGCACCGACATCGACCCGCACGACATCAGTGCGGCCGCCGACAAGCTCGGCACGATCACCGCCCTGGTCGCCGCGACGCTGCGCAACACCGCGAACCCCACGATGCTCGACGCCGGCTACAAGGTGAACGTCATCCCACAGGAGGCGACCGCGCACGTCGACGGTCGGTATTTGCCGGGGTACAAGGAGGAGTTCCTCAACACCATCGACGAACTGCTCGGGCCCGACGTCACGCGCGAGATGGTTCACGAAGACATCGCGCTCGAGACGGAGTGGGGCGGGCCGCTGGTTGACGCGATGAAGAGCGCGATCAAAGCCGAGGACGACGGCGCGAAACCGGTGCCGTACTGCCTTTTCGGCGGCACCGACGACAAATCGTTCTCCGAGCTTGGCATCACCGGATACGGCTTCTCGCCGTTGCGTTTGGCGCCCGACCTTGACTTCGCTGGCATGTTCCACGGCGTCGACGAGCGGGTCAACCTCAACGCACTGCGGTTTGGAGTGCGGGTGCTCGACCGGTTTCTCGCGAATTGCTGATCTCGCCTACAGCGTCCGCGCGACCCGAAGAATTCGCCGACGCAACACGACGTGTCGGGATCCGTCGGGGAAAAGGCGCAGCCGGTCCAGCTCCCACCCGTGGTACTCCGCGGCTTGGGTCAGCAGCCGCCGGGCCGCGCCCCGCGACGTGCCGCGCGGCATCGACAGCTGCCGAAATTCCCAGTCGGCAGCGGCGTCGATCGTTCCGCTGACTCCACTGTCCACACCCTGATTGTGACAAGACGCTGGCCCGCTCGCAGCCTTGTCCGGCTACCGGTAGCGTTTGACCATGGCCGACGACGAAAGTCCCGCAACCGCAGAGCAGGTTCGCTCCACCCTCGACGCGCTGAAAGCCGCGCTGGAGTCGCACCTTGCGGCGGTCGAGGCTCGGGCTGGCGAGAACGACCCGGGCGTGCAGGCTGCCTACGATGCCCTCGCGTCGGCTGCTGAGGCCTACGACGACACCCTGTTCTCGGCGTACGAAGAGGTCACGCCGTTCGGCCCGGTCGAGACCGCCGACGAAGACGAGGAGCTCGACGACGACGAGCTCGACTGGGAGTCGGACGACGAGGGGTAGTCGTCGGCCAGCAGGGTCGGCAACAGCGTGCGGCGATGATCGCATCCCCGCTCGATCGCCTCACCGAACGCCCTTCCCGCTCCTTGCACAACCGACAAATGCCGGCTCGCCCGCGTGACGGCGCTGTAGATCAGCGGCCGCGACAGCAGCCCGGCCGACTCCGGCGCCACGGCGAAGACCACCGCTGGCCACCTGCGGCCAAGCGCGGCGTGCACGGGCATCGGCGGGGGAGCGCCGATCGCGGCCAGCCGCGCCGCGAGCTCCGTCGCGCCGCTGTGTCCGTTCGTCGTGACGGTCAACACCTGCACCTCGGACGGCGCCAGCGCGAACGCCCGCGGAATCGACTCGTTCGTTAACTGGACGACGCGATGCGCCACCTCGCCGCCGGTCGCGGCCGGCACGATGACGACCTCACGCGTCGGGTCGTCGACCACGTACGGCGTGCCCGCGGCGACCGCTCTCGCGAAATCCCGCAGCACCGGGCCGCGCGACCATTGCTCGAGACCGCTTCTGTTGACCGGCGCGACGCCGGACTCCGCGATGTCGGCGAAGGCCCGGCCCGCGCCTGGCGAGCCCAGCCCGCTGACATCGCCAGCGAGAACGACTGTCTCGCCGTCCGCGCAACTTTGCAGAAACGTCGCCAGTGTCTCGACATCGAGATACTCACAGTCGTCAGCGACGACGACATCGGCGTCGGCAGCGCACGCTGCGTCGCGCGCCGAACCGGCTGGTCCGACAACGACCCGAAGCCGCTCGCTATTCGCGAGCGCGCGAACGGCGCGCGCGATGGTGTGCTCGGCGGCCACCAGGGGACGCAAGCCAACCAGCGACCCCGTCGGCGCGGTCACCTCCGCAGAGCCCGTGGGTCCGACCTCGCGGATGGCGACCTCAAGTCGCATGCCGCGCCCACTCAACACCGAGCCGACAAGCCCGACCGGCAGGACGGTGTGGCCATCAGCGGCAGCAGCCTGGAGCAACCGCAGCAGGACGGCCCCGGCGCTCATTCCTGGCCGGCGCCGCGCTCTGGGTAACCGAACGGCGGGGCCGAAACCTCATCGAGCGCGTCGCGGATCTCGGCGGGCAGCTCAACGTCGACCTCGGCCAAAATGCCCAGCAGTTGCGCCCCGGTGCGAGCGCCTACGATCGGCGCCGCCACCCCCGGCCGATCGCGCACCCAGGCCAACGCCACCGCGAGCGGCGAGACGCCGAGCCCGTCGGCGGCCGTGCAGACCGCGTGCACAACGCGGCCGTGCGCGTCGTCCAAATACGGCTCGACGAACGACGCGAGGTGGTCGCTTGCCGCGCGCGAGTCGGCGGGGATGCCCGAGCGGTACTTGCCCGTGAGCACACCCCGGCCGAGCGGCGACCAAGGCAGCACCGACATTCCCGCGTCGAGGGCGGCCGGCACGACCTCGCGCTCGACACCACGTTCTAAGAGGGAGTACTCGACCTGCGTCGACACCAGCGGCATCCGTCCGGGCCACGATGCCTGCCAGGCCGCGGCCTTTGCGGTCTGCCAGCCGGTCAGATTCGAGACGCCGACGTACCGCGCGCGGCCCGACGACACCGCGGCGTCGAGCGCCGACAGCGTCTCCTCGAGCGGGGTGAGCGGGTCGAAGCCGTGCAACTGCCAGAGGTCGACGTGCTCAATCCCCAAGCGGTCGAGGGAGTCGTCGAGCGCTTTCAGCAGATGCCGGCGCGACATGTCGCGGCGTCGTCCGCCTTGCCTTTCATGAGGTGCCAAGCCGCCGGCCTTCGTCGCGATGACGACGTCTGCCCGACCGACAGATTTGGCGAGCACCATGCCGATGACCCGCTCGCTGTCGCCGTTCGCGTAGGTGTCGGCCGTGTCGAGGAGGGCCCCCCCAGCGTCGACGAAGGCCTTCAACTGGTCGGCCGCCTCGTGCTCATCGGTGTCCCGACCCCAGGTGGCGGTGCCGAGCCCGACGCACGAGACGGTCAGCCCGCTGTCGCCGACCCGACGCTCCTCCATGGCGCGAAAGGCTACCGTCTGGACGCCGTCCTGACGCGCACCGCGAGCGGCGAGATGCCGAGCTGATGCGCCTCCCGCGCCGCCTTGCCGCCGAGTGAAGGGTTTGGGTCGTCAAATCTCGCGCGTGAGCAGCGCAAACCCTTCACTCGGCGCCGGAATGCTGATGCGGGGCGACGCGCTCACGCGTCGCGGCGCCCGATGAGGTACACCGCCAGCCCGGTGATCGCGACCGCATACAAGACCAGCACACCAAGCCCATTCCACGCCGTCAGCATGTGGTGCTGTCGGGTAACGGCCATGATCTGCGTCCCCGCATTGGCAGGCGCGTACTTCATCACGGTGTCGTGCCAACTGCTGGGCAGCAGATCGATCAGCGCAGACGGTAAGAACAGCACGGCGAAGAACGCCGCCAGCGCACCGGCCGTGCGGCGCACCAACGCGCCAAGCCCGAACGCGAGCAAGCCGACCACCGCGATGTAAAGCCCGCCGCCGATCACGGCGCGCAGCACGTTGTGGTCGCCCAAAGACACGCCGGCGTGCTTGCCGTGCAGGATCGCCTGCCCGACGCCGAACGAGCCGAACGACGCGATCTCGCCAAGAACCAGGGCGGCAGCCGCGAACACGGCGCCCTTAAGCACGAGCATCGAACGGCGCTGCGGCACCGACGTCAGCGTGGTGCGGATCATCCCCGTCGCATACTCGCCGCTGATCGTCAAAACACCTAGCGCGCCAAGCAAAATCTGGGACGCATAGAGGCCTTGCACGCTGAAGCTCGCCGCGTCGAACCCGTGCAGATCGCTAGGTGAGAAGTGGCGCACGAACGACGAACAGCCGAGGATCGCGATGCCGATCGCCACGACAACCGCGACGATCGCGGTCCAATACGTCGAGCGCAGCGACCGCAGCTTGGTCCACTCCGAGACGAGCACGTTCGGGACGCCGATGGTGACCGGGACGGCCATCTCAAGCTCCAATCTGAAGGGTGCTGGCACCGCCGAATTCGACGGTGTCGCGGGTGAGTTCCATGAACGCCGCCTCCAACGACGGCTGCCGCAAGGTGAGTTCGTGCAACACCACGCCTTCGCGCGCGGCCACCTCACCGACGGTGGCGCTGCCGACTCCCGTGACTCGCAGCGACTGGTCGGCCTCGACGACGTCCGCGCCGACGGTGGCGAGCGCCTCGATGAGCTTGTCGACGTCCGGCGTTTTGACGTGCACGTAGCTCTGCGAGCTACTAGCGACGAGTTCCGCGGTGCTGCAGTCGGCGATCAGCCGACCTCGGCCGATGACGACGAGATGGTCGGCGGTCAACGCCATCTCGCTCATGAGATGACTTGAGACGAAGACCGTGCGACCTTCAGCCGCGAGTGAACGCAACAGGGTCCGGATCCACAAGATGCCTTCGGGGTCGAGGCCGTTTACCGGCTCGTCGAACATCAGCACCTCGGGATCCCCGAGCAGCGCGGTGGCGATGCCGAGCCGCTGGCCCATGCCAAGTGAGAATCCGCGCGCTCGCTTGCGGGCGACTGAGGAAAGGCCGACGAGCTCGAGCACCTCGCCGACCCGTCGGCGTGGAATGCCGTTGCTTTGCGCGACGCACAACAGATGGTGGTAGGCGCTGCGTCCGCCGTGCATTGCTTTTGCGTCGAGAAGCGAGCCGACTTGGTGCATCGGACGACGGATGGCGCCGTACTCGCGGCCGTTGATGGTGGCGCTGCCGCGGGTGGGGTGGTCGAGGCCGAGGATCATCCGCATCGTCGTCGACTTGCCCGAGCCGTTCGGCCCGAGGAAACCGGTCACCCGGCCGGGCTGCACGGTGAATGACAGACCATCGACGGCGAGCGTCGAGCCGAATCGCTTGCTGAGGTTGGCTACCTCGATCATCGTGACCGTCCTTTCGGTTCGCTCTCGATGATCGACGCGGCGTCCGCAAGCGCACATCGGTGACAACCCTGGCCCGCCCCTGAGCGGGCCCGCAGTCGAGCATCGGTACACTCGCCAGCGTGTCGACCTCGACGAAAGAGCCACAGGCACTGACCAAAGCGCAGTTCGGGGTGCTGCTGGTCGTGCTCGTCGTCTGCGGTGTGCTGGCGCTCATCTCGCTGGCTGGCGCGGCTGGCAAGCACGGGCAGTGCCCGAGCGAGACGCAAGACTCGCGGCCCGCGAACGCGTCGTGCTACGTCACGTACGACAACCTCGACAAGACCGGCGTCATCGGCTATCAGTCAGCGTCCTAGAGCGCCGCGGTGACCGCCACACCATGACGACAGTCGTCTTGCTGCGGCACGGTCTCACGGCGATGACCGGCCCGGTCCTGTCCGGTCGCACGCCGGGGGTGCACCTCGACGATCGGGGTCGGGCTCAGGCCGACGCTGTCGCCGCCCGGTTGTCCGGTGTCAAACTGGCCGCCCTTGTCGCCAGCCCACTTGAACGTTGTCAGGAGACCGTCGCCCCCATCGCCGCCGCTACTGGCTTGGCCGTCGCCGCCGAGCCTCGCCTCGTCGAATGCGGTTACGGCGACTGGACCGGCCAGGAATTGAAGAAGCTGGCCAAAGACCCGCTGTGGAAGGTCGTGCAGTCACATCCGAGCGGGGTGACGTTTCCCGGCGTCGAAGGCGAGTCGTTGCGGGCCGCCCAGGCGCGCGCGGTCGACGCGGTCCGGTCCTGGAACGCGAAACTCGGGCCCGACGCGGTGTGGCTCGCCTGCTCGCACGCCGACATCATCAAGTCGATCGTGGCCGACGCCCTCGGCCTTCATCTTGACGAGTTCCAGCGAATCGTGGTCGACCCGTGCTCCGTCACGGTCATCAACTACACGCCGACCCGGCCGTTCGTCGTCCGGGTCAACGACTCGGGCACCGAGTTGGCCGCCCTGCGGACGCCGCCCACGCCGAAAAAAGGTGGACGACGCGCCGCTGGCAGCGGCGACGCCCCGGTCGGCGGCGGTGCCGGCTCGAGCGACCTCGCTGCCAACTAGGGTTGCCGCCATGCCACGTCAGATCTTTGTCTTCGACCCGCCCGACCGCTTCGTCGTCGGCACCGTCGGCCAGCCCGGTGAGCGCACCTTTTTCCTGCAGGCGCGCGGGGCTGGTCAGCTGACCAGCGTCGTGCTTGAGAAGGTGCAGGTCGCCGCGCTGGCCGAGCGCTTGGAGCAGTTGCTCGACGAGTTGGTTCGCGCGTCCGGCGGCGCCGTCGCGGTGCCCGCGATCGCGCCGGCGGAGCTGGTCGACGACGGACCGCTTGAGCAGCCGATCATCGAAGAGTTCCGCGTCGGCGCCTTGAGCCTTGGTTGGGACCGTGAGACCGAGCGCGTCGTGATCCAAGCGCAGGCCGTCAGCGAGACCGACGCCGCCGATGACAGCGCCGATGACAGCGACGATGAGGACGACGAGCCGTTCCTCGAAGAGCTCGACGACACCGCGACCGAAGGGCCCGACCTGTTGCGAGTGCGTATCACCGGCGCGATGGCCCGGGCGTTCACCAAGCGGTCGCTCGAGGTGGTCGCCGCCGGGCGCCCGCCGTGCCAGTTTTGTGGGCAACCGATCGACCCGGAGGGCCACGTCTGCGCTCGCTCCAACGGGCATCACGCGCACTGACCCATCTCGCGCGGCCCGGTCGCACTCCACCATCGCAGATACTGGGCAGCGTGACAGCTCCGGATGAATCGGCGGGCGCGTTGAGCCCCGACGACGTCCGGGCTGTGCTCACTCACGGCGAGCTGGCGATCGAGGGCCGGCTCATCGACGCTTCGAACACCACCCTGTACGCGCAAGTTTGCCTCGACGCGGTTCAGCTGACCTGCGTCTACAAGCCGGTGGCGGGCGAGCGGCCGCTCTGGGACTTTCCCGACGGAACCCTGGCCGGTCGAGAGGTCGCGGCCTACCTGGTGTCAGACGCCATGGGCTGGGACGTCGTGCCGCCGACGGTCATGCGTGACGGGCCGCTGGGCCCTGGCATGTGCCAGCTGTGGATCGACGTCGACGAGGAAGCCGACCTGCTCGCGATGCTGCACAGCGACGAGCCCGCGCTGCGCCGGATCGCGGTGTTCGACGCGGTCGTCAACAACGCCGACCGCAAAGGCGGCCACTTGTTGCCGACGTCCGACGGGCACATCTTCGGCGTCGATCACGGCGTCTGCTTCTCCACCGACGACAAGCTGCGGACCATCCTCTGGCAGTGGCGCGGCACCCCGCTGCCGGACGACGCCGTCGCCACGTTGACCGAACTCCGCGACGACCTGGTCACCCGCCTTGGTGGCTCCTTGCGCGATCACCTGACCTCGCGCGAGGTCGCGGCCACCAGGCGGCGGGTCGACAGGCTGCTGCGCAGTCGGCGATTCCCTGAGCCGACCGACGGCTGGCCCGCCGTTCCCTGGCCGCCCTTCTAGTACGTCGTTCCGAGCCCGTCTAGGGCGCCGTTCCAGACGACCGGGTCACCCACGGCAAGTAGAGTGCGCACCATGCAGCCATGGTCAGCGCCGCGCAATCCGGCACCCTCGACGCTGCCGGGCAAAAGCCCTTTGCCGCAGGTGTTCGACACCTCGCGTGGCGCATTGACCGAGGTCGGCTCCTCGTCGGCCGCTTCGATGTACGTCTGCGGAATCACGCCTTACGACGCGACCCACATGGGCCACGCGGCGACATATGTGGCGTTCGATTTGCTGAACCGGGTCTGGCGCGACGCCGGCGCGACCGTTCGCTACGTGCAAAACGTCACGGACGTCGACGACCCACTGTTGGAGCGCGCCACGGCCACCGGCGAACCGTGGGAACAGCTCGCGCACAAAGAGATCCAGCTGTTTCACGACGACATGACCGCGCTTCGGGTGCTGCCGCCCGATGAGTACGTCGGCGTGGTCGAGTCGATCCCGCTGATCGCCGACCATGTCGATCGGCTGCGGCAGTCCGGCGTCGGATACGACGTTGACGGCGACGTGTACTTCGCGGCCGGCGCGGCGGAGAATTTCGGTTCGGTGTCGCACTACGACCGCGCGACGATGCTCGAGCTGTTTGCCGAACGCGGCGGCGATCCCGATCGAGCTGGCAAGAAAGACCCGCTTGATTGGCTGCTGTGGCGGGCCGGACGTCCCGGCGAGCCGGCCTGGGACGCACCCGTCGGCCGAGGGCGCCCCGGCTGGCACGTGGAGTGCTCGACGATCGCCACGACCTACATCGGCTCGTCAATCGACGTGCAGGGCGGCGGGCGCGACCTGATATTTCCGCATCACGAGATGTGCGCGGCGGAGGTCACGGCCGCCACGGGGAATCGCTTCGCCGACGCGTTCATGCACGCTGGGATGGTTGGTTACGACGGCGAGAAAATGTCGAAGTCGCGCGGAAACCTGGTCTTCGTGTCAAGGCTGCGCGCCGACGGCGCCGACCCGATGGCGATCCGGCTCGCCTTGCTTGACCACCAGTACCGCCGCGACTGGGAATGGACGCCGGCCGCACTGGCGGCGGCAACTGACCGGTTGAACCGTTGGCGGTCGGCGGTTTCTCGGCCCAGCGGCCCTGATGGCGCGGCGCTGCTTGCCGGCGTCCGACGTCACTTGGCTGCCGACCTCGACGCACCGGCGGCGCTGCGCGAGGTCGACGCTTGGGCGTCGTCCGATGGAGGCGATGAGGCGTCGCCCGCGTTAGTGCGGTCGTTCGCCGACGCTTTGCTCGGTATCGACCTTCGCGCCGACTGAAGGGTTTGCGTCGTCGCGCGCGGCGTGTCGACAGCCGGAACCCCTCACTCGGCGAAGTGACCAGCGGGGCCCGCTCAGGAGCTGCCGTCGCGGCGATGCCGCAAATAGCGTTCGAACTCGCGGGCGATCGCCTCGCCGCTCGCCTCGGGCAGGTCGGCCTCGTCCTTTTGCCGTTCGAGCGTGCGGACGTACTCGGCGACCTCAGAATCCTCCTCGGCCAACTGGTCGACGCCGCGCTCCCACGCCACCGCCATGTCGGCCAAATCGCCATAGGGCATGGGCAGATCGAGCACGTCCTCCAGATTGCGCAACAGCGCCAATGTGGCCTTCGGGCACGGCGGCTGCGCCACGTAGTGCGGCACCGCCGCCCACAACGAAACCGCGGGCAGACCGGCCCGGATGCACGCGTCGTTGAACACACCGACGATCCCGGTCGGCCCCTCGTATGTCGACTGCTCAAGCCCGAGCCGTCGGGCGGTCTCGACATCAGCCGCGGTGCCGCTCACCGGAACCGGCCTCGAATGCGGTGAATCAGACAGCAGCGCGCCGAGGTTCACGACTTCCTCGACGCCCAGCCGCATCGCGGCGTCGATGATCTCGGCGCAGAAGGAGCGCCAGCGCATGTTGGGCTCAAGCCCGCGCACTAGGACGACGTCGCGACGGTCGTCGACTCCGCGGGCGAGCGTGACGCGGGTCGTCGGCCAGCTGACCCGGCGGCTCACGCCGTCGACGAGCGCCACCGACGGCCGGTTGACCTGGAAGTCGTAGTAGTCCTCGGGGTCGATCTCGCCGACGGGCGTGGCCGACCAGGCCAACTCAAGGCTCTCGATCGCGTCGCTCGCCGAGTCGGCCGCGTCGTTCCAACCTTCAAACGCCGTCACCATGACCGGACGCCGCAGCTTCGGGATGTCCCCGGAGAACTCGATCACACGGGCTCCTTCCGACGGCAGCTTCCAGCGTACGGCGTATGTCCGCGCAACCGTGTCACCAACCGTGTCCCCGACCGTGTCCCCGACCGTGCCACCGGCCGCGACGAGCATCAGTGACACTCCTTAACGGCTGCGCGTCCAACGAGGCTCGCACGGTACCGTTAAGCAAGTGAGCCCCGATCCCGAGCTGCTGCGCGCCGAGCTGTCCCGCCGAGTTGTCGTCGCAGACGGCGCCATGGGGACGATGCTGCAGACGTTCGAGCTCGATCTTGACGACTTCGAGGGCCACGAGGGTTGCAACGAGATCCTCAACGTCACCCGCCCGGACGTGGTCCGCACGATTCACGACGCCTACTTCGAGGTCGGTTGCGACGCCGTCGAGACCAACACCTTCGGCGCCAACGCGGCGAACCTTGGTGAGTACGGCATCGCCGACCGCATCCACGAGTTCGCGCTCGCCGGCGCCCGCATTGCCCGCGAAGCCGCCGACGCGTGGTCAACACCCGAGCATCCCCGCTTCGTGCTCGGCTCGGTCGGGCCGGGCACCAAGCTGCCCACGCTCGGCCACGCGTCGTTCGCCACGCTGCGCGACGCGTACCAGCAAGAAGCGGCCGGCCTGATCGAGGGCGGCGCCGACGCGATCATCATCGAGACTGCGCAAGACCTGCTGCAGCTGAAAGCGGCGATCGTCGGCACCAAGCGCGCGTTACGCGCGGGAAACGCCAACCTGGTCGTGGTCGCACAGGTGACCATCGAAGCCACCGGCACGATGCTCTTGGGCAGCGAAATCGGCGCGGCGCTCACCGCGCTCGAATCGCTGGGCATCGACTTAATCGGGCTGAACTGCGCGACCGGGCCGGCTGAGATGGGCGAGCACCTTCGGTATCTCGCACGGCACGCCCGGCTAGGCCTGTCGTGCATGCCGAACGCGGGCCTGCCGGTGCTCGGCCGAGACGGCGCCACCTTCCCGCTCACGCCGGACGAACTCGCCGAGGCGCACGACACCTTCACCAGAGAACACGGGCTGACGCTGGTCGGCGGCTGCTGCGGCACCACACCGGCACACCTCCGGCAGGTGGTCGAACGGGTGCGCGGCCGCGGCATCGCCAACCGCAAGCCGCTGCCCGAGGCTGGGATCTCATCGCTGTACCAGCACGTGCCGTTCCGGCAAGACACGTCGTATCTGGCCATCGGCGAGCGCACCAACGCCAACGGGTCGAAGGCTTTCCGCGAGGCGATGCTTGACGGCAAGTTCGACGACTGCGTCGAGGTCGCCCGCGCGGCGAGCCGCGACGGTTCGCACCTGATCGACGTCTGCGTCGACTACGTCGGCCGTGACGGCGTCGCCGACATGCGCGAGATCGCCGGCCGGTTCGCCACCGCATCCACGCTGCCGATCATGCTCGACTCCACCGAGCCGCCGGTCATCGAGGCCGGCCTCGAGTCGCGTGGTGGCCGTTGCGTCATCAACTCGGTCAACTTCGAGGACGGCGAGGGGCCCGACTCGCGGTTCGCCCGCGTGATGCCGATCGTCAAGGAGCACGGGGCCGCCGTCGTCGCGCTCACCATCGACGAGACCGGTCAGGCCCGCACGCCCGAGCACAAGGTCGCGGTCGCCGAGCGGCTCATCGACACCTTGACCGGGCAATGGGGGATGCGCGAGAGCGACATCCTGATCGACTGTCTGACCTTCACGTTGGGCACCGGTCAAGAGGAGAGCCGCCGCGACGGCGCCGCAACCATCGAGGCCATTCGCGAGATCAAGCAGCGCCACCCGAGCGTCCAGACGGTGCTCGGCTTGTCGAACATCTCCTTTGGTTTGAAGCCTGCGGCGCGCGAGGTGCTCAACTCCGTCTTTCTCGCCGAGTGCGTCAAGGCCGGTCTCGACGCCGCGATCGTGCATGTCTCGAAAATCATGCCGGTGGCCCGAATTCCCGACGAGCAAAGGGAAGTCGCGCTCGACCTTGTCTACGACCGGCGGCGCGACGGCTACGATCCGCTGCAGAAGTTCCTCGAGCTGTTCGAAGGCGTCACGAGCGCCAACGCGAAGGCCACCCGCGCTCAAGAACTCGCCGCGCTGCCGCTGTCGGAGCGGCTTCAGCGCCGCATCATCGACGGCGAGAAGGTCGGGCTCGAAGCCGACCTCGATGAAGCGCTGCAAACCCGTCCCGCACTCGAAATCGTGAACGACACCCTGCTCGAGGGGATGAAGGTCGTCGGCGAACTCTTCGGCCGGGGCGAGATGCAGTTGCCCTTCGTGCTGCAATCGGCCGAGGTGATGAAGAACGCGGTCGCCTATCTCGAGCCGCACATGGAAAAGACCGGCGACGGTGGTAAGGGCACGATCGTGTTGGCCACGGTGAAGGGCGACGTCCACGACATCGGCAAGAACCTCGTCGACATCATCTTGTCGAACAACGGCTACACGGTCGTCAACATCGGCATCAAGCAGCCGGTGTCAGCCATCATCGAGGCCGCTCAGGAGAACAACGCCGACGCGATCGGCATGTCCGGTCTGCTCGTGAAGTCGACCGTGGTGATGAAAGAAAACCTCGAGGAGATCGACTCTCGCGGCTTGTCGACCCGCTGGCCGGTGCTGCTCGGCGGCGCCGCGCTCACCCGCGCCTACGTCGAGCAGGATCTCGCCGAGCAATTTTCCGGCGAGGTGCGGTACGCGCGTGACGCGTTCGAAGGACTTCGCTTGATGGATGCCGTCATGGGCGTCAAGCGCGGCGTCGAGGGCGCCGCCTTGCCGCCACTTCGGCAACGCCGAGTCCGCGTCGTCGAAGCGGTCGACGATGAGAGCACGTTGCCGGCTCGCTCCGACGTCGCAACCAACCTGCCCGTTCCGACGCCGCCGTTCTGGGGCACCCGTGTGGTGAAAGGCATCCCGCTCGCCGACTACACCGAATTGCTCGACGAGAAGGCCACTTTTGCGGGTCGTTGGGGCTTGCGCGGCACCCGCGGCGGACCGTCATACGAAGACCTGGTCGAGACCGAGGGCCGGCCGCGGTTGCGCAAGTGGCTCGACCGCATGCAAACCGACGGCCTGCTCGAAGCAGGGGTCGTCTACGGGTACTTCCCGTGCGTAAGCGAGGGCAACGACCTCGTCGTCCTGTCTGAGAACGGCGACGAGCGCGCCCGGTTCACGTTCCCGCGGCAACGACGCGACCGCCGGCTGTGCCTCGCCGACTTTTTCCGTTCCCGCGAGTCGGGGGAGACCGACGTCGTCGCATTCCAAGTGGTCACGATCGGCTCAAAGGTCAGCGACGCCACCGCTGAGTTGTTCGCCGAAAACGCGTATCGCGACTACCTCGAGCTGCACGGCCTGTCTGTGCAACTTGCGGAGGCGCTTGCGGAGTTCTGGCATCGACGCGTTCGTGACGAGTTCGGCTTCGGCGGCGATGACAATCCCGACGTCCAGCAAGTGCTTGAGCACCAGGGCTATCGCGGGTCGCGCTACTCGTTCGGGTACCCGGCCTGCCCTGACCTTGAAGACCGCGCGAAGGTGGTCGCCTTGCTCGATCCGCAGCGCATCGGCGTCACATTGTCGGAGGAGTTCCAGCTCGCCCCGGAGCAATCGACCGACGCCATTGTCGTCCACCACCCCGAAGCGAAGTACTTCAGCGCGTGACCACCACAGACACCGCTTCCCGCGGGATTTCACGCGGCGCGCTGCCCGCAGCCGTGCTGTTCGACATGGACGGCCTGCTCATCGACACCGAACCGCTGTGGTTCGAGGTCGAGACGCAGATCCTCGCCGACCTCGGCGCCACCTGGGATGCGTCCGACCACGCCAACCTGGTCGGCAGCTCGTCCGCGGTCGCATCTGCCTTTATCAGCGAGAAATCCGAGGGCCGGGCGACCCCGCAAGAGATCGCCGACGAGCTTTTGGTGCGCATGGCCAAACGCTTGCGCGACACCCCACAGCTTCAGCCGGGCGCCCGCCGGTTCATCAAAGAGTTGGACGACGCCCGCGTGCCGCGCGCGCTCGTTTCGTCGTCCGCTCGGGTTTTGATCGACGCCGCGCTTGACGGCCTCGCGCTGCCGTTCGACGTCATCGTCGCGGGGGACGCCGTCAACCACAACAAGCCGCATCCCGAGCCGTACCTGCGAGCCGCTGAGCTCCTCGACGTCGACCCCCGCGATTGCGTCGCGCTAGAGGACTCGCCCACGGGCGCGGCGTCGGCGACCGCGGCTGGCTGCGTGGTGATTGCCATTCCGAGTGTCACCGACATCGACCCGGCCGAGCGACGATTCATTGTGCGGTCGCTCGACCAGGTCGATTTGCCGTTTGCGCGCTCGCTGTTCGACTGACGTCGCCCGCTTCCGCCGACTTGTGTCGGCGAGCACGCGGTCTAGCGTGCTGGCCGACACAACTCGCATGGCAGGCGACTACTCAGTGGCGATCGCCGCCACTGTCTTATTCGGCGGCTATCGCCGCCAGGACGGGACGACGCGAGGCGCGCCACGCCGGGAACAGCGCGGCCAGCACCCCAATGACTCCGGCGCCAATGACGTAGCCGATGAACTGGCCGACTGGGAACACCACGTGGTTCAGCTGACCGCCGCTGGTGGAGACGACTGCCCAGCCGAACAACGCGCCCAAGGCAAGACCGAGCAGGGCGCCGAAGACGGCGATCACGACGGACTCCAACCGCACCATGCGCCGCAGTTGCCGACGCGTCATGCCGATCGCGCGCAGCAGGCCGATCTCACGGGTGCGTTCGTACACTGACAACGCTAGCGTGTTGACGATGCCAAGCACGGCGATCAGCAGGGCCAACGCAAGCAATCCGAAGATGAGCCCCACGAACTGGTCGATCTGCTTGCTGATTGAGTCCTTGTAATCGGCCTGGCTCTGGACTTTCACCTGCGGGTAGGTCTTCAGGTTGTCGGTCAACGCGTTGGCCGTTGCCACCCGCTGATCGGGGTTCGCCAGCACATAGACGATGGTGTCGAGCTGGGTGTTGTAGTTCTGCTCGTACGTCGTCAGCGAGATGAGGTAGTCGGCGCCGCCGTTGCCGAGCAGGTCGTTGTCGTCGAAGATGCCGCCCACCCGCAGCTGGGTCTTGCCCCCGGTGGGGAACTCAGCAGCCACATCGTCGCCGACATGCCACTTGTTCGATGCGGCCTTCGACTTCGACACCAGCAGTTCATTGCTCTTCAACGCGTCGAGCGATCCCGACTTCATGTTGACCTTGATGACCTTGCCGATGTTGTCGGAGACCGCGACGAGAAACGCGTTCTTGCCGTCGAGATGCGCGGCGCCAACACGGGTCTCGCCGACGGTCGTGACACCCGCCGTCTGGCTGGCCTTCGCCGCGACGTCGGGGGAGAAGCCCTGGACCGAGTCGGACGTCAGCACGTAATCGGCGCCCAAGTTCTTGTTGACGACAGCGGCGATCGAGGACTTCGTCGACGTCGCGACCACCGACAGCATCGACACAAGCGCGAGACCGATCATCAACGCCGCGGCCGTCGACGCGGTGCGCCGCGGGTTGCGGATCGCGTTCGACCGGGAGAGCCGGCCGGTCGTGCCGAACAGCCGCACGAACGGCGCCCCGATAATCCTGACGACTGGGCGGCTGAGCAGCGCGCTCATCACCCACACGCCGATCATCACAAGCGCGATACCGATCCCGACGCTCGCCGCCGCTCCGCCGCTCGTGCCGCGGATGGAGCTGGCGATGAACGCCACGCCGATCGCTGTGACGACACCGCCGATGATCGCGCGAATCCGGAGCGATCGTTCGGGCAGCGCGACACCGTCACGCATCGCCGCGACCGGCGGGATGCGCGACGCCCGCAACGCGGGCGCGCCGGCGGCGATAAGGGTGACCACAATGCCGACGATGTACGCGGCGATGATCGTGTGGCTCTTCACAATCAGCGACCCGGATGGCATCGAGACACCGACGGCGCCGAGAAGTCCGCGAACTCCCGTCGCTACCAACAGTCCGAGGCCGATACCCACCGTTGACGCGATGAGGCCGACGACGAACGACTCGCTCAGCACGGATGTCATCACCTGTTTGCGGCTCGCGCCGATTGCCCGCAGCAGTGCGAGTTCGCGGGTGCGTTGCGCCACCAGCATGGTGAACGTGTTGAGGATGATGAAGAGCCCGACGAACAACGCGACGCCGGCGAAGATGAGCAGGAAGACGTTGAAGAAGCCCAGCGCCTTGTTGATCGAGTCGGTCTGCTCCTTCTGGACGGCCTTGCCGGTGACCGCCTCATAACCGCTCGGCAGCGTCTTGCCGATGCGATCAGCCAATGCCTGCTGCGAAACGCCTTTCGCTGCCTCGACGTCAATCTGGTTGAAGTAGCCGGGCTTGCCGGCGACCTGCTGCGCGGTCTGCGGGTCGAACACGCTCAAAACCGCGCCAGCCAGGTTGCTGCTGCCACCGACGGTGACGATCCCGACGATGTTCGCTTTGATCGGCGCGCCCTGCGTCTGCACGGTGACCGGGTCACCGATGCGCAGCTTGTAGTTGTCGGCTGCGCTCTTGTCGACCGCGACCTGCCCGGGTCCGGTCGGACCGTGGCCGGCGACAAACTCGAGCGTGCCGAAGTTGGACGGCGTCCATGACACAGCGAGAGTTGGCGGGCCAGGCGACTTCGGCTTGACCGCCTTGCCGTCCTTCGTGACGAGCAGGTCGTTGCCCTCGATCGACCCGACCGCGTTGGCGACACCGTCGACTGATTTCACCTGCGCGACAAGGCCTTCCGGCACCAACTTGCGGTCAGTGTTGGAGCCGATGTCAGTGGTGGAGAAATCGGACTGGGCCCGAACGACAACACTCAAATTCTTGCTGGTGCGACCGACGAGGTCGTTGAACGTCGACTTCAACGTGTCGGTGAAGACCAGCGTGCCGGCAAGGAAGCCGATGCCGATGACGACCGACAATCCGGTGAGCAACAATCTGACTTTGTGCGCGAACAGATTGCGCATGGTGGCGCGGAGCATCAGCCGACCTCTCCGGCGGTCTCAAGCTTGGCCATCCGCTCGAAGACCACCGACTGCGTGGGGTCACGCAACTCGTCGACAACCCGACCGTCGGATAAGAACACCACCCGGTCGGCATACGACGCGGCGGCCGCGTCGTGCGTGACCATGACGATCGTCTGACCCATCTCTCGAACCGAGCGCCGCAGCAGGCCAAGCACTTCGGCGCCGGAACGGGAATCGAGGTTGCCGGTCGGTTCGTCGGCGAAGATGATCGACGGCTTCGACGCGAGTGCGCGAGCGCAGGCGACGCGTTGCTGCTGGCCACCCGACAGCTCATTCGGCCGGTGGCTCAGCCGGTCGCGCAAGGCGACCGTGTCGATCACGGTGTCGAGCCACTCGCGGTCGGGCTTTCGGCCAGCGATGTCCATCGGCAGCGTGATGTTCTCAAGCGCGGTCAGCGTCGGGATCAGGTTGAACGACTGGAAGATGAAGCCGACCGCCTCGCGACGCAGCCGGGTGAGCGCTTTGTCGTCGAGCCGGTTGATCTCAACGTCGCCGATGTAGGCACTGCCGTCCGTGATCGAGTCGAGCCCAGCGAGGCAGTGCATCAACGTCGACTTGCCCGACCCAGACGGGCCCATGATCGCGCTGAACTGACCGCGATCGAATCCGATCGAGATCGAGTCAAGGGCGACGACCTTGGTCTCGCCCTCCCCGTAGACCTTGGTCATGTCACGGGCGTGCGCGGCGGTCGCGGTCCGTTCGATCGGGACGGTGCTCATCGTCTGTCGACTCCTCGGGTCGGGCGATTCGCAGGCAGCGCGATACCGCCCACGGCTGACTCGCGACGTTATGGTCGCTCGGTTGGTCAGGGCATCAGGGTCAGCCCGGGAGTCAGCCCCGGAGTCAGCCCTGGTGCAGCCCTGAGTTCCACTAAGTTACGCGCTTCAACGCTACGAGAAAGCGCCGAGGAACGCTGCCCACGGAAGCCATCAAAGCCTTGTGACAATAGTCAGTTCGTTGCTGCCGCAACGGTCGAGTCACTACGTGCGCTAGAGCGCGTCGTCGAGCCAATCGGGCTCGTCGACGGGCGCGATCGACGCCTCGCCCACCGGTTGTGGGTAACTCGGTGGCGTGCCGCCGAACTCGGGGCAGATCGCTTGATGCGCGCACCAATCGCACAGCCGACTGCGCCTCGCTGGGAAATGCTGATTGGCCAGTGCGCGCTCGATCGCGTCCCACAGAGCGCGGACTTTCCGCTCCGTGGCAAGCAAGTCGGCTTCATCGGGCTGGTAACGCAGCAACTGCCCGTCGCCGAGATAAATCAGCTGCAGCAGCGAGGGAATCGTGCCGGTGACTCGCCATAACACCAGCCCGTAAAACTTCAACTGAAAGAGCGCCTTGTCTTCGAACAACTCCGACGGCGCGTTTCCGGTCTTGTAATCGACGATGCGAACCCGGCCGTCGGGCGCGACGTCGACCCGGTCGACGAAGCCGCGCAGCCGGATGCCCGCGGTTCCGCCAGCCAGTTCGGCCTCGACCAACAGTTCGCGTTGCGCGGGCTCGATTCGGCGCGGATCCTCAAGCGAGAAGTAGGTCTCGAGTAGCCGGCGCGCGCTCGCGAGCCACTGCGCCAACGACCCCTCGTCGTCCGAGCCAAAAAGCTCTGCGAGTTCAGGGCGCTCGGCGAGCAGTTGCTGCCACTGCGGCTCCAGTGACTCCGCCGCCCGCTCGATTGTGCGGTCAGCCGCGGGAACGTCGAACAATCGCTCCAACACGGCGTGCACCAGGGTGCCGCGGGTGGCGACTGAGCTCGGCGGCTCGGGCAACCGGTCGATCACCCGGAATCGATAGAGCAGCGGACACGACATGAAATCGGCCGCCCTGGACGGCGACAAGGCCCAGGGACGCGGCGAGGACTCGGACGCTTCCTCCGGGCTCGCGTCAATCGGCAGAGCGCTCATGACGGCAGCGTAGGCGAGCCGGACGACACCGCGGTCCTGCCGCGCCGTCGTCGGTGGACAACCGGCCGCGCGCCGTGCCGGACCGCGCACCCCGGTCGCTGGCCCATAGCATCAAAGCGTGGCAGGGCAGCAGCGCCAACCCAGTCCTCGAGCCGGCTTCCCCGTAGGCCTGCGCCTCGGGTCGCTGTTCGGCGCGCCGATTTATGTGGCGCCGAGCTGGTTGATCTTCCTCGGCTGGGTGACCATCGCGTTCGCGCCGCTTGTTGAGGACAACGTGGCGGGCATCGGGTCGGCGCGGTACGCCGTGTCGCTCGCGTTCGGCGTTTTCCTCGGCTTGTCCGTGCTCGCGCACGAGATCGGGCACTGCGCGCTGGCCCGGGTGTTCAACGTTCCCGTGCAGCGGGTGGTGTTGACCTGGTTGGCCGGCCACTCCGCCTTTGAGCGCGAGCCTGGCACCCCGCGGCGGATGGTGCTTGTCGCGGTGGCCGGGCCGGCGGTGAACCTCGCTCTCGCGGTGCTTGCCTGGTTCGGTTCGAAGGAGCTTGACCAAGGAACGGTGGGCTGGGTGCTGACCGCCGCGCTTGCCTGGACGAACGGCATCGTCGGTCTTTACAACCTGCTGCCCGGTCTTCCCCTTGACGGCGGCCAGGTGCTGCGAGCCACTGTCTGGGCCGTCACCAAGAACCCGCGCGCCGGGATCGTGGGCGCCGCGTGGGCCGGGCGGGTGCTTGGGGTGGCCACCGGCGTCCTTGGGTTGTACATCGCCTCTCGCAAGGGCGGCGCCGACCAAAGCACCGGGCTTTGGCTGATCCTCATCGCGGTGATGATGGTGATGTCCTCGACGGCCGTGCTGCGCCAGCAATCAGTGCGCGACCGGTTGCCCGACCTGTCGGCGCGGCAGCTCGCCAGGCCGGCGCTGTCCGTCACGGCCGACCTGCCGGTCTCCGAGGCGGTTCGGCGCGCCGAGGAGGGCCGCGCCCGCGGGCTCATCGTCGTCGACGGCTACGGAAACCCCACCGGCGTCGTGAACGAGGCGGCGGTCGCGGCGACGCCGCTCGACCGTCGACCGTGGGTGAGCATCGGCACTTTGTCGCGCGGCGTGTCGCGCGCCGATTTCGTTCCGGCCCAGCTGCGCGGCGAGGAGCTCATCAAGCAGTTGCAGGAGTCGCCAGCGTCCGAGTATGTCGTGGTCGAGCCCGACGGCCAGGTGCTCGGGGTGCTCGCCGCCACCGACGTCGCGGCCGCGCTCCAGCGCTAGCCCACCCGCCGATAGCCTTCGCGCCATGTCTTCCGAGCAACCACCGGTGCGCGCCCAACGCAGGGGGCCTTTTGAGGTCGGCGACCAAGTGCAGATCACCGATCCGAAGGGCCGCAAGCACACGGTCGTGTTGCAGCAAGGCAAGCAGTTTCACACCCACCAAGGCGCGCTCGAACACGACGAATTGATCGGCTCCCCTGAGGGCGTGGTCGTGACCTCGACCGGCGGCACGCCGTACCTGGCGTTCCGGCCGCTGCTCACCGACTTCGTCTTGTCGATGCCCCGCGGCGCGACCGTCGTGTACCCGAAAGACGCCGCCATGATCGTCGGCTACGCAGACGTCTTCCCCGGCGCGCGGGTGATCGAGGCGGGCGCCGGGTCGGGCGCTTTGAGCTGCTCGTTACTTCGCGCCGTGGGCGCCGAGGGCGTCGTCCACTCTTATGAGCGACGCGAGGACTTCGCCGCGATCGCGAACCGCAACGTCGAGCGATTCTTCGGCGCGGCGCCCGCGAACTGGCGACTCACCTGCGGTGACCTCGTCGCGTCGCTCGACGCCGAGCCGCTCGACGCACCTGCCGACCGCGCGGTGCTCGACATGCTGGCGCCGTGGGAATGCCTCGACGCGGTCGCGCGCTCGCTGGCGCCCGGCGGCGTACTGTGCTGCTACGTGGCGACGACGACGCAGCTGTCGCGCACCGTCGAATCGCTGCGTGAGGACGGTCGATTCGCCGAGCCGGCGCCGTGGGAGACGATGCTGCGCACCTGGCACGTCGAAGGTCTCGCGGTGCGGCCCGACCACCGGATGATCGGCCACACCGGGTTCGTCGTGACCGCCCGCAGGATGGCGGACGGTGTCGTCGCGCCGCCGCGGCGCCGTCGTCCGGCCCCTGGCGCGTACCCGACCGAGTAATTACTGCGCGTCGGGCCCTTCGACTTCGACGCCGTCACTGGTCCGGACGACGTGGATGCACAGCCCAGGGCACTTGCGAGCCGACAGCACGACCTCGTCGAAGGTGTCTGCCGGGACGTCGGCGCGCGCTCCGGCGTCGGTGAGTAACTCACCCGCGTCGTCCTTCACGTAAGCGAGGCCGTCGATGTCGAACTCGAAGACGTTGCTTGCCTCTTGCACGCACAACCCGTCGCCAGTGCACAGGCTCTGGTCGATCCAGACCTGGTAGCGCTCGTCCGGTGCGGCGGCCACGCGAAACTCCTCAAGATCGACTGGCGGCGGCTCGGCCTGCGCGTGAGCCGGTGCCGGCTCAGGATTGAACTCACGCAGGGTTGCCACCGTCGGATACGTCAGGTCGGACCCTATTCCGACGATAACAAGGTGTCGTTCCAACGTCCGAGCACGGTTCCGGCGGCCTCGCCGAGGATAGGCTCGTGCGAGAACGAAGCTGACACGCAGTTCGCAATTGCCTCGGGCACCTGGAGCAGCAGGCACCTAGAGCAGCAGGGAGGTGGCGCTGGTGGCAAGTCGTGACGACAGCCGCGACAGCCTGACCAATGGCCCACACGCGGGCGGCGCGAACGCCGCCGAGTGGCAGGCGCAGGTCGGAGTGCTCGAAGAGGAGATCTCAGCCCTCCGTCGCAAACTCGCCGAGTCCCCGCGCAGCGTGCGCGCCCTCGAGGAGCGACTTGCTGACGCGCAAGCGACGCTCGCCGGCGTGACCGGTCAAAACGAGCGCCTGGTCGCCACCCTCAAAGAAGCGCGAGAGCAAATCATCGCGCTGCGCGAGGAAGTCGACCGGCTTGCCCAACCGCCGTCCGGATACGGCGTTTTCCTTGACCGCCACGACGACGACACGGTCGACATCTTCACCGGCGGCCGCAAGCTACGGGTGACTGTCAGCCCCGCGGTCGACGTCGAGTCGTTGCGCAAGGGCCAAGAGGTCATGCTCAACGAGGCACTCAACGTTGTGCGCGCGCTTTCGTTTGAACGCCAGGGTGAAGTCGTCATGTTCAAAGAAGTTTTGGACGACGGCGAACGGGCCCTGGTCATCGGTCACGCCGACGAAGAGCGTGTCGTCATGCTGGCCGACTCGTTGACCGACGTGCCTCTTCGCGTCGGCGACTCACTGTTGCTCGAAACCCGCTCGGGCTACGTGTACGAGCGAATTCCGAAGGCCGAAGTCGAAGAGCTGGTGCTGGAGGAAGTGCCCGACATCGACTACTCGGCGATCGGCGGTTTGGGCGCGCAGATCGAGCAGATTCGCGACGCCGTCGAGTTGCCTTATCTGCACGCCGACCTGTTCCGTGAGCACCAGTTGCGGCCGCCGAAGGGCGTCCTGCTCTACGGACCTCCCGGATGCGGTAAGACGCTCATCGCGAAAGCGGTGGCCAACTCGCTCGCCAAGAAGGTGGCCGAGGTGACCGGCCGGCCCGAAGGCAAGAGCTACTTCTTGAACATCAAGGGCCCCGAGCTGCTCAACAAGTACGTCGGTGAGACCGAGCGGCACATCCGGCTGGTTTTCCAGCGGGCGCGCGAAAAGGCCAGCGAAGGAACACCGGTCATCGTGTTCTTCGACGAGATGGACTCCATCTTCCGCACCCGTGGTTCAGGCGTGAGCTCGGACGTCGAGAACACCATCGTCCCGCAGCTGCTGAGCGAGATCGACGGCGTCGAAGGCTTGGAAAACGTCATCGTCATCGGCGCGTCGAACCGCGAAGACATGATCGACCCCGCGATTTTGCGACCTGGCCGGCTCGACGTGAAAATCAAAATCGAGCGCCCTGACGCCGAGGCCGCGCGCGACATCTTCAGCAAATACATCACCACTGACTTGCCGCTGCACGGCGAAGACCTCTCAGAGCACGGCGCTTCCCGTGAAGCGACTGTGCAAGCGATGATTCAACGCGTCGTCGAGCGCATGTACGACGAGAGCGAGGAGAACCGCTTCCTCGAGGTCACGTACGCCAACGGAGACAAGGAAGTTCTGTACTTCAAGGACTTCAACTCGGGTGCGATGATTCAAAACATCGTCGACCGCGCGAAGAAGATGGCCATCAAGGACTTCCTCGACACCGGAAACAAGGGCCTGCGCATGCAGCACCTGATGACCGCGTGCGTCGATGAGTTCAAGGAGAACGAAGACCTGCCCAACACCACGAACCCAGACGACTGGGCGCGGATCTCCGGCAAGAAGGGCGAGCGGATCGTCTACATCCGCACGCTCGTGTCAGGCAAGCAGGGCACCGAAGCGGGTCGCTCGATCGACACCATCGCGAACACCGGCCAGTACCTCTAGGGGCCCAGCCACCAGCCTGGTCCGTGCTGGCCCGGGCCGCCTGGACCGCCCGGCTTAGGTTGCGGCGGCGGTGGCGGTTGTGTCGGGCCACCGTGGTGGCGACGGTGGTTGTCGCACCCGCCGGGCCCGCAGGTGGGCGAGGGCGTCGCTGAAACCGTCGGCGCCGGGCTGGGCTGCGGAACGAACCCATGCCATCGTCCTGGAACCTGGGTCGGCGAGGGCGTCGGGCTAGGTTGCAGCAGATCGGCGGCAGCCACGGCCGCTGCGGGTGATGACGACGCAGCCGATGGCTTCGGCGCTGTGGTGTGGTGCGTGGTCACGTGCGGACGCGCCGCGTGGGTGATCGGCGCAGGCGACGGAAGTGCCGGCGGTGGCAGGTTCAGCGGCGGCGCCAGCGCGATTTGGGGTGGCGCTGGCGAATTGAGCGCGGCACGTGCCGGCAGATGCTTGCCGGAGTTGTGCGGAGAATCGGCCAGAGAAATCCCAAGGACCGCGAGAGACGCGGCGCCCAAGGCGGTCGCGCCGATCTTCACACCAGCGACCGCAGACACCGTCGTGCGAAGACGCAGGACCATCGTCGACCTCCTAGGCCGCCACCCCTGGTAGCTGGTCGTAAAGCCGCGCGAACGCGCATTGCACCCGTTCGCTCACCGATCGTTGATCCGTTCCCAAATTGGACGGCGGCATGCGCGCGAGTTCGACCGGCGTCCTACGGCAAGGGCAGCGGCAGGCTCGGCAGCGGGAGAGTCGGCAGCGGCAGGCTTGGCAGCGGGAGGGTGGGCGCCGGCTCGGTGGGAGGCGGATCGGACGGCGGCGGCTGGGTGGGCGGAGGTTCGGTCGTCGGCGGAGGTTCAGTCGTCGGCGGAGGTTCGGTCGTCGGCGGCGGCGGCGTTGGTGCCGGCGTTGGTGTCGGTGTTGGCTGCGGCCTCGGCGGTGGTTGGGTCGGTTCGGTCGTCGGCGGCGGCGCGGCGTGGGTGGCAGGCGGTGTCGGGGCCGGCCGTGAGGCACTCCCGGACGAGCGCGGCCTTGGCGCTGGGGTGATCTCAGCTGCGCTGAACCCCGAGCTCTTGACGCGACGCGCTCCCGATCGGGACGGCGATGCCGAGCTCGCTGGCGAACGAGACGCGCTTCCGCTTGGCGAACCAGAGCTGGAGTGCGACGGCGACCGCGCGGGCAGCGCGACGCCGAGGTAGGGCAGCGGGCTGGTCAGGGCAAGCTGCGGCGACGCTGGCGGTGAGTCGGATGGCGGAGTTGTGGTGCCGTCGTAGCGCGGCGGATGGGTGAGCAGCGTGACCAAGATCGCGAGGCCGGCGACGCTGGCCACAACCGACACGATTTTGGCCGCGGTAGACCCGCGGTCACCCTCGGTAGCTCGGTGCCTGCGCCGACGGCGGCGGAACCACTGATCGTCCATTGCGCCAACCCCAAGCGGACGAAGTACGGCCGGACCGACCCTAGTCCGCGGTCGGTGAATTCGGGAGAGCCGATGCCAGGATTCTGCCCACTTCGAGGAGATGTCGACCGTCGGGTACGAACCGGATGTCGCGGCGCGCGAGATGGTCGGTCAACTCATCAACGGTCCACCAATCGCCCCAGGCAACTTCGTCGATCTGATGGGTGATCGGGCCGTCCCATGTCGCCTCGAAGGCGTGGTAGATCGCCTGGACGTTCGCGTCGCGCCACCTCGTGGTGAACAGCGGGACCAGCGCGACCCCGCGAATGCCCAACTCCTCCTCGAGTTCTCTGCGGGCGCCGGAAGCGGGCGCCTCATCTGCGATGAGCACGCCGCCAGCCCAGCAGTCGAACGCCCCTGGGTAGATGTCCTTCGTGTCGGTGCGGCGGTGAACGTAGATCCGCCCGGTGGAGTCGCGCACCAGCACTGCGGTCGCGCCGTGCAGCAAGTTCTCCTTCCGCACCTGGGCCCGAGTGGCGACGCCGCACGGCCGCCCAGCGTCGTCCAAGACGGTGACGAGTTCGGCCGAGGCGTCGGCCGCGGAGGCTGGCACGCTTCATTCTGAACCTGCCGACGCCACCCGCGCGGGGCCGGAGCGACGACAGAGCCCGTAGGCTGGGTGGGTGAGCGTGCGGCGGGTGATGGGGATCGAGACCGAGTACGGCATCTCAGTGCCCGGTCATCCGACTGCGAACGCGATGGCGGCCTCTTCGCAAATCGTCAACGCGTATGTGCCCGGGGCGTTGGCCCGCGAGCGCAGGGCCCGGTGGGACTTCGAGGAGGAGAACCCGCTGCGCGACGCCCGCGGCTTCGACATGACCCGCGAGGTCGCCGACCCGTCACAACTCACCGACGAAGACCTCGGCCTTGCGAACGTCATTTTGACCAACGGCGCGCGGCTTTACGTCGACCACGCGCATCCCGAGTACTCAACGCCTGAGGTGACCAACCCGCTCGACGGCGTGCGGTGGGACAAGGCTGGCGAGCAGGTCATGGCGGAGGCGGCCCGCCGGGCGGCGACCGTTCCCGGCTCGTGGCCGATCCAGCTGTACAAGAACAACACCGACAACAAGGGCGCCAGCTACGGCTGTCACGAGAATTACCTGACCGCCAGGGCCACCCCGTTTTCTGAGATCGTCCGGCACCTCACTCCGTTTTTCGTTACCCGGCAGGTTTTTTGCGGTGCCGGTCGGGTCGGCATCGGGGCCGACGGCAGGGGAGACGGCTTCCAAATCAGCCAACGCGCCGACTTCTTCGAAGTCGAGGTCGGTCTTGAGACGACGCTGAAGCGGCCGATCATCAACACCCGCGACGAACCACACGCCGACCCCGAGAAGTACCGTCGGCTGCACGTCATCATCGGCGACGCGAACATGAGCGAGGTCGCCACCTATCTCAAACTCGGCGTCACGGCGATTGTGCTGGCGATGATCGAGGACGGCTTCCTCTCCGTCGACTTGTCCATCGACGGTCCGGTCGGCGCGTTGCGGGCCGTCTCTCACGACGCCACGCTGCAACACAAAGTGACGTTGCGCGACGGCCGACGACTCACCGCTTTGCAAGTGCAGCTGGAATATCTGGATCAGGCGCGCAAGTACGTGGAAGACAAATTCGGCACCGACGTCGACGAAATGACGGCCGACGTTCTCGACCGGTGGGAGTCGGTGCTGGCGCGGCTGAGCGACGAGCCGCGGCAGCTCGCGAACGAGCTCGACTGGGTGGCGAAGTTGACGCTGCTCGAGGGCTACCGCGAGCGCGAAACCCTTGGGTGGAATGCGCACAAGCTGCAGCTCGTCGACCTGCAGTATCACGACGTCCGACCAGACCGCGGCCTTTACAACCGACTCGTCGCCCGTGGATCAATGCAAACTTTGCTCACGTCACAAGCGATTTCGGCGGCCACCGACGATCCGCCTGAAGACACCCGGGCGTACTTCCGCGGCCGCTGCCTGGCGAAATTCGGGTCTGATATCGCGGCCGCGTCGTGGGATTCGGTCATCTTCGACCTGCCCGGCCGCGAGTCGTTGCAGCGCGTTCCGACGCTAGAACCGCTGCGCGGCACGAAGGCCCACGTCGGCGAGCTGTTCGACCGCTGCGAGACCGCCAGCGAGCTCGTGGCCGCCATCACCGGCGCTCGCTGAGGCGGCGCGCCCGACGCCGTCG
>JAICYF010000309.1 GCA_025934355.1 Acidothermaceae bacterium | reverse complement strand
GCGCCTTGGATCTTCAGCGGCATTCGGCCGGTGCTGACCTGGAAGTCAACGGCCGCGGCGCCCACACCGACGAGCGACGGCGCGTCCTGGCCGCCCTGCGCGGCGGCGCCATGACAGCTGGAACATCCCTGCAGGTAAAGGGCGCGGCCGAGGCTGACCTGTTGGCTTGGGTCGCCGACGGCGGCCACACCGCTGCGTGAGGTGGCCAGCCCGTAGGCCGACCCGACGCCGGTCAGCGCGACGAGCAACACCGCGTACGCGGCCCAGCGGCTGCGCCGAAACGGTTTGCTGCCACCGCTGCCACCGCCGTCACCGCGGCGACCCCAACCGCCGAGGCGGCCGCGCCGCCGCTGCTGCGGTTCCGCCGCGCTCTCGGCGGCCGGTGGCGTCGGTCCGCTCGCCGATGTTGCCTGGGACGTCAACTCCACCACCGATTCTTCGGACTCAAGAGCCATGAGCGAGGGCCTCAATGCGCCAATGTGCGGGTCATTGGATGAGGAAAATCGTCGAGAACAGACCGATCCACACCACGTCGACGAAGTGCCAGTAGTAGGAGACCACGATGGTGCTGGTGATCTTCTCTGGCGTGAAGCGCCCTTTTGACAGCCGCAACAGCAAGAAGACGAAGGCGAAGAGACCGCCGGTCACGTGCAGGGCGTGAAAACCGGTGGCTAGAAAGAAAATCGAGCCGTAGGGCGACGACGAGATCGTCATGCCGTTCTCGCCGGCCTGGTAGTCGCTGACGTACTTGCTGTACTCGAGGCACTGCCCGCCGACGAAGATGGCGCCCATGATCAGCGTGAGGATGAACCACTCGCGCAGACCCCAGCGGGTGATGTCGAAGATCGGGCCGGAGCGGCGCAGCCGCCGCTCTTCCGCGGCGATGACGCCAAGCTGACAGGTAACACTGGAGAGCACCAGGATGATGGTGATCGCGCCGTCGAACGGGACGTCGAGCTTGACCGCGTCGTGCAACTTCGCGCTCACTGGCATCGGCCATGTGGTGTTGACCGAACGGATCGTGAAGTAGATCGCGAACAACGCCGCGAAGAACATCAGCTCCGACGACAACCACACGACCGTGCCGACACTCACAATGCTTGGACGGGTCAAAGAGCCGTGTGCGCGGTTCTTGCCCAAGGTTGTCGCGGTCGCCACGGACGCCATTATTGCCATGCCGCACAACTCAGGACCTTCGACCCCCCTCGTACGGCGCGTCGGGCACACGCGTCAGGTCGGCGGAGGGCACGGCGATAGCATCGCGGCGTACGTGTCGCGGGCCCGGCGCTCGCCGTCCGCCCCGCCTCGAGGAGACCTGATGAGCACCGCCGACTCGCACGAGGTCGTCCACGCAACCGGCCAGTCCGCCGGTCACTCGGCCGCCACCATGAACGTCCCCGCCACCAGGAACGTCCCCGCCACCATGAACGTCCCCGCCACCAGGAACGTCCCCGCCACCATGAACGTCTTGGTGTACAGCGACGACGTCACCACCCGGGAGCGGATCCGGGTGGCGGTGGGCCGTCGTCCGGTCGTTGAGCTGCCGGCGATCGAGTACGTCGAATGCGCCACCCCGGCTGCCGTCGTCTCCACCGTCGACCGCGGCGGGATCGACGTGGTGATCCTCGATGGCGAGGCGGTGCCCGCGGGCGGCATGGGCGTTTGCCGCCAGATCAAGGACGAGATTTACAACTGCCCGCCGGTGCTCATCCTCACCGGTCGACGCGACGACGCCTGGCTGGCGGCCTGGTCGCGCGCCGACGCGGCGATCCCGCACCCG
>JAICYF010000041.1 GCA_025934355.1 Acidothermaceae bacterium | reverse complement strand
GGCAGCAAAGAGAAACGAAATGCCATCGAGATCGTCGGCAACGTCGCCGCGATGCGCGCCGCTCTCGAGCTAGCTCGCGATATCAACGCCGAAGCGATTCTCGCGATGCACAAGGCGCTTATGGGCGAAGAACATCCCGAACTCGCTGGTCGCTGGCGCGAGGAGCAGGTCTGGATCGGAGGTGACTCGTTCGGTCCGCATGGCGCTGCGTTCGTGCCTCCCCACCACGAGCATGTGCCGGGGTTGATCGACGACCTCATCGCGTTTAGCCAACGGACCGATCTGCCGGTGCTCGCCCAGGCCGCGGTCGCGCACGCCCAGTTCGAGACCATCCACCCATTCCCCGACGGCAACGGCCGCACTGGTCGGGCGTTGATTCATGCCCTGCTCCGCGGACGGGAGTTGACTCGCAATGTGACGGTTCCGGTGTCCGCTGGTCTGCTGACCGACACAGCCCGCTATTTCGACTCCCTCACCGCGTATCGCGACGGCGATCCGGCCGCGCTCGTCACAAAGCTCGCCGAGGCGTCCTTCGCGGCGATCACGAATGCGCGCGCCCTCGTCATCGCTTTGCACACTGTTCGTGCCAGCTGGGAGGAGAAAGTCGCCGCCCGCCGCGGCGCGGTCACCTGGCGGTTGGCCGACCTGCTGCTGCGCCAACCCGTGGTCGACGCAACGACGGTCGCAGCCGAACTCGGTATCGAGGCGAGAAACGCGCATCGCGCGATCGCGCCACTCGTCGACGCTGGCGTGCTCCAGGAGTTCACCGGCTTCAAGCGAAACCGCATGTGGCAGTCACGCGAGGTGCTCCGCGAACTCGACGCGTTCGCAGCGCGGGCGCAGCGCCGCGGACGATGAGGCGCAACGGCTAGTCGCCGACCTGGAACACCACCTTGCCGTGCTTGCCGCGAGCCTCAGACCGGTCGAACGCGGCCTCGAACTCGTCGAGTGGGAACGTTGAGTCGACCTCAGGTCGCAGGTCGAGCGCGCCGACTTGCGCGAGCTGTTCGCCGTTCGGCTCGACGATGAAGTAGGTCGCGCCCGGCGCTTCGTTGGCGATGGTGACGATCCGTTTCGCGTCGCCCGCGGCCCGGCCGGCGGTGTCAAACAGCAGGTCGCACGGCTCGCCCTCCGCCACGACAGTGGCGCCGAGTGCGCGGGCGATCTGGACGGCGAGGTGACCGACGCCGCCGGACGCGCCGGTGACGCACACTCGCTCGCCCTCTTTCAAACCGCCATGGACGACGAGACCCTGCCACGCGCTGAGCCCGCCCATCGGCAGCGCCGCCGCCTCGGCGTGGCTTAGTGCCGTTGGTTTCGGCGCGAGCACCGAGCCTGCGACGACGGCGTACTCGGCGGCGACGCCGTCCCGGTCGAACGGGGTGAGCGCCATCACCTCCTCGCCGGTCGCCTCCACCACGCCCGACAGCTCGTACGACGGGGTCGCGGGCAGCCGATCGGTGGGCCAGCTGAGCTCGTCGCGCGTGATCGCCGCAGCGTGCACGCGCACGAGGAGTTCGCCGTCGGCGGGTTCCGGGCGGGGGATCTCCTCGAGCTTCAACCCCTCTTCGTGCAAGCGAACCGCGCGCATCGCGATCTCCTCTCGGCGTGGCAGCTTCGTGGGAACCGTCATGGTCGTTCGATCTGATGCTTCCACGGACGACGACGAGTTTGCATCCAGCCCACCACAATCCGGGCTTCACCGAGTGACGGTTCGTCACACGCGTGCGACGAGTCTTCGATACCAGCGGCTGGTGATGTCGTGAGACACCCGCACGTCGATGACATGCGCGAAACTCGCGCCTTTTCCTGCGGCGTAGGCCGCCGGCAAATCGGCGACCGATCGCACGACGGCGCCACTTCCGCCGAAGGCGGCCGCGACGTCGGCGAAGTCGATCGCCTCGTATGACGATGCCTTGGCGTCTAGGCCTCGGGCCGCGAGCTTGTGGAACTCGGCGCCCAGCGTCGCGTCGTTCATCACCACCACCGTGAGCGACAACCCGTGGCGCCTTGCTGTCTCGAGTTCCTGCAAGCTGGCCGCGGTCCCGCCGTCGCCTTCGATGACGACGACGTCGCGCGCCTTGTTTGCGGCGGATATCCCAATGCCAGTGGGCAAACCCATGCCGATGCTGCCGAACTCGATTGGGAAGACGAAATCGCGCTCCTTCTTCGACAGGTACATCAGCGGCCACGACCAGAAGTGCCCACCGCCGAGAACGACGACACAGTTGTCGGGAAGAAGGTCGTCGAGCGTCAGCATCAGTCGTCGAGGATCGACGAGCGACGGATGGAACAGCTCCGGCAGCTCCTCGAAGTCACTGGCAATCGCGGCTCGTCGGTTCGGAACTGTGACGCGTGCACGGCGACCGCAGGCGTCGTCCGCGCTCTTTGCTTTGTTGGACAGCAGTCGCGTCACCGCGCCGATCGAGATCGTCCGCCCGCAGGGATGCGCGGTCGGTATGCCGCCGAATCGCTCGGTGCCAAGGCAGATCGTCCGGCCGGGGAGCAGCGACTCGACGAATGCGCCGAAGCCGTGCAGGTTGGCGCCGATTCCTACGATGAGATCGGCCTGTTCTTGCACGTGCTGATGCAACGCGTGCGCGAGCGGCCCGACGATGCCGACGTTGCTCGCGTCGTCGTCGAAGCAACCTTTTGCTCTGAACGTGGTGGCGAGCGTCGCGCCGAACGCGTGGGCTAACGCGCGGATCTGTGGCTGGACGCCCGACGCGACCGCGCCTGATCCGGCAACGAGCATCGGTGACCGCGCAGACGAAAGCGCGGCGAAAACCTCTTCCGCGACGGCGACGTCACCTGGCGACGGAGCGGCCGGCGGTGCCGCGACCGACCCGAGGTTGCGCAGTCGCGCGAAATTCTCGACGTCGTCAGGTCCCGCCAGGCTCAGTGACTCCATGCAGTCCTCGGCGACGCTGAGGACGACGGGACGCTGTCGTATGACCGCCAGCCGCACCGCGTCGGAAACGTAGCTTCGAGCTCGCCGGGGATCGTCGACGCGCACGTGCATCGCTCCTGCGAGTTCGGCGAAGGAGCGTTGATCGAACTCTTGCAAGCCACCCAGGCGGTGACCTGTCCGCGGTGTGTCGCCCGCGTACAAGATGAGCGGAAGGCCCGCGCGGCACGCGGAAACCAGCGGCGTGAGCGTGTGCGCCAACCCCGGGCCCGCTGTCACCGTCGCGAGCCCAGGTCCGCCGGTCGCACGGCAATATCCGGCTGCCATGAAGACGGCGGCCGCCTCGTGCCGGACTTGGATCACGCGGGTTTCCGGACGGCTGTCCATTGCCGCCATAAAGGTCAGATTGCCGTCGCCGAACAAGCCAAAGACGGTGTCGACGCCCTCGGCCACAAAGGCGTCCGCCAAGTCATCACACGTGCGGCGTTCGCGCATCTTCTGCCTTCGCTCGGCCGGTCAGTTCGACGTCCAGCCGAACGTCGTCGCCAACAGCAGCGCGTTCAAGGCGACGATCGTGACGACGATGAGCGTCGCGGCTATCGTCGTCCGACGCTTGTTCACGAACTCTCGCATCAGCTGGCGGTTGCTGGTGAGAAGTAGGAGGGGAATGAGGGCGAACGGAACCCCAAACGACAGCACGACTTGAGAGATCACGAGCGCCTGTGTTGTCGACACTCCGACGGCGAGAATGCATAGCGCTGGAATCATCGTCAGCACCCGACGCAACATCAGCGGGATGCGGCGTCGCAGGAACCCCTGCATGATGATTTGGCCCGCGTACGTGCCGACGCTGGCCGAGGACAACCCTGAGGCCAGCAGCGCGACAGCGAAGGCAAGCGCGCCGATCAGGCCGATGCTCATCCGCAGCCCGTCGTAAGCGCCAGAAAGCGTTGTCACACCGGTGTGCCCGGGATGGTGGAACAAGGCGGCCGCGAGCATCAGCATCGAGACGTTGATGACGCCGGCCGCGCCCAGCCCGAATATGCAGTCGGTGCGAAACCACCGCAACGCCCGCATCCGATGTTGCGTCGTGTGCGTCGGAACGCGCGACTGCGTCATCGCAGAGTGTAGGTACACGACGTGCGGCATCACCGTGGCGCCGACGATTGCCACCGCGGTGGTCAGCATGGCCGGGTCACCACCGACGGTCGGCACCATTCCGCGGGCGAAGCCGGTCCCGCTGACGTGTCCTGCCGTGAGCAGGTCATAAAGCAGCCCCGCTGCGACGATGCCTAGCAGCCCGACGACAGCCCGTTCGAAAGGTCGGTAACCGTGATGCTGAAAGGCGAGAATCCCGAAGGCGAGGACCGCGGTGATCAGCCCGGCCGGGAAAAGCGGAACGTCGAAGAGAAGGTTCAGTGCGACGGCGGCGCCGACGAATTCCGCGAGGTCGGTCGCCACCGCCATCACTTCGGCCTGCGCCCACAGGACGTACAGCAAGGGCGCCTTGCATCGGTCGCGAATCGCCTCCGGCAGGTTCTGACCTGTCGCGAGGCCGAGTTTTGCCGACAGGTATTGCACCAGCATGGCCATGGCGCTGGCCAAGACGACCACCCAGACAAGCGTGTAGCCGTACGCCGATCCGCCGGTGAGATTCGTCGCAAAGTTGCCGGGATCGACGTAGGCCACCGCCGCGACGAAGGCCGGCCCGAGCAGCTGGAGTCGCGCGCCGACCTGACGGCGCCGAGCGCGATCGACGACGCGCAGCGCCGTAGCGGTGCCGGCGCTCATCAACTCACCCCGATCGCGCCGGGCCCAATCATGGCAGCAGGCTGCGTATCGTCGCCGAAATTCGGTCTGCGTCTGGAATAAGCGCGTCGAGCAGGCTTGGAGCCGCAGGTATTCGGGTGTCAGGCGTGCCGACCCGCTTTGGCGGCGCGGCAAGCGAGATTCCCGACTCGGCGATCCGGGCCACCACCTCGGCCCCGAAGCCGCCGGTGAGATTTGCCTCGTGCGCAACAACGACGCGGCGTGTTTGCCCTATGTGCTCAAGAATCGTCTCCGTGTCGAGTGGGTTGAGCCACGGCGTCTCAAGCACCTCGACGCTGACTCCGTCCGGCGCGACCAGCTCGGCCGCTTCGAGAGCGCACCGAGTCATGGCGCCCCAGGTCACGACCGTGACGTCGGTGCCCGACCGGCGCTCCCGTACCTGACCGAGGCGCTGCACAGGCCCACCGATTTCGACGGGTTGCTTTCCGGTGTTGTAGAGGTTGCGGTTCTCGATGACAAGCACCGGGTCGTCGGCGTACACGGAGGCGACGAGCAGGTCGTACGCGTCCTGCGCACTCCACGGCATGCACACCCGTATCCCCGGGATGTGGAGAAACAGCGCTTCCATGCTCTGCGAATGCTGCGCACAGGCGCCGGGCTGGCTGCCCTGTTGCGTTCGGATCACCACTGGCGCTTGCAGCTTGCCCTCGTTCAAATACCGAACGTTAGACAACTGATTGACGATCTGGTCGAACGCCACGAACGAGAAGTCGAGCCACATGATCTCGACGATCGGACGACGGCCGAGCATCGCGGCCCCGACTGCCGAACCTAGAATCGCGGACTCGCTGATTGGCGTGTCGAAGACCCGGTCGCCGAACTTCTTGCGCAAGCCTCTTGTCACGCCGAAGACGCCACCTGGCTTCGCGATGTCTTCGCCGTAAAGCAAAGTTTCGGGGAGTTCGGTCAGGCACCGCTCGAGGGCGGCGTTGACGGCGCCCGCGTAGGTGAGCTGCACCTGCTCTGCGGCGATGGTGTCGACGGCTGCGTCAGGCATAGACGTGGTCCTTGGCCGTCGCAGGGTCAGCGAGTGGTGCGCCAAGTGCGGTCGCGGCGGCAGACTCGACTTCTTCCCGGGCGCCGGTCTCAACGTCGTCTAGCGTTTCGCGCGAGCAACCGGCGGCGATGAGCCGGCGACTTAGCACTGCGACCGGCTCTGTCTCCTGAGCTCGGTCTAGTTCGCCGGGAATTCGATACTGTTCGGCATCGCCGATGTAGTGACCTACCAACCGCGCGGTCATCAGCTCGAGCAGCGTTGGACCACCGCCTTCGCGTGCGGCGGCGATCGCCTGACTGATCCGTTCTCGCAGCGTTGTCGGGTCGTTGCCGTCGATGCGCTCGCCGACCATGCCGTAGGAAGCGGCTCTGCGGAACAGGTTGGGGTCGCCAACCATGTCAGCGATGGGCGTCATCTCCGAGTAGGAGTTGTTCTCGCACAAGAAGACGACCGGCAGCTTCATCGCAGCCGCGAAGTTCATTGCCTCGTGCACGGAGCCTTGGTTCATCGCGCCGTCACCGAACACGGTGATAGCGACCCGGTCGGTGCCGTCGAATCGGCCGGCCAACGCCGCGCCGCACGCGATCGGCGCCCCCGCTCCAACGATGCTGTTCTCTCCGAAGAAGCGGTGTTCCGGAGCGATGAAATACGCGGATCCGCCCCGACCAGAGTTGATGCCGGTCGCGCGGCCGAGCAGTTCGGCGAACATAGACGTTGGCGATATGCCGCGCATGAGTCCATATCCGTGGCCGCGGTACGTCACGAACAGCGCGTCGTCAGGGCCAACCAGCCGCTTGATTGCGACCGGCGTCGCTTCTTGCCCGATGCACAGATGCACCGAACCGACGACGTCGCCGGCGACTCTCAACTCGCGTACCTTCTCTTCGAAGGCTCGGATGAGCCACACATCGTTCAGGTCTTCAAGGTCTTGTGTCGTGTCGGCGTCTAGAGTCGCCCCGACGTCAACGGAATTCTCGACAGAGGTCATCGGCTAGTCCTCGCGCCCGGCGGACACCGGCTCGGGTGTTGGCAACGGGACGCTCCAGGCGTTGTAGTCATAAACCCAGTGCGTGTCTTGCGGGCGGCGTAACCAATGATTCGAGCGTGATTCGCTTTGGATGCGGCTGGTTCGCGGCTTGCGGGCGGACTCGTACATCGCGAACGCCTCGGGGAGCCGGCCGAATCCCAGCTGCTCGATGCAGCGGCTCAACACCACGGCGTCCTCAAGTGCTGTTGCGGCGCCTTGTGCCATGTACGGCGTCATCGGATGGCACGCGTCACCGAGCAGGACCACGCGGTCGCTATGCCACGTCTCAAGTGGATCGCGATCGTAGATCGCCCATTTATGCACTGACGGGCAGGCCGTCAAGACGGCTTGCACCTCGGGGTGAAAACCAGCGAACGCCTCGCGCAGCTCGGCGACGTCACCCTGCGCCGACCACGACTCCGTCGTCCATTCTTCGTCGGGAACAGACGTCGTGAAGTAGATCTCGCGGCCAGCGCTCACGAAGTAGATGACGATGTGCCGGTCGAGGCCCCACCACTTTGTCGACGCGACGTCGGGCGGGTTTCCGTCCATCAGGCTGGTCGGAAACACGGTGCGGTACGCCACTCGCTTGGTGAACACAGCGTCATCCGCCGAGAACATCTGTTGACGCACGATCGAGTGGACGCCGTCGGCCGCGATCACCGCGTCGGCGGTGACGCTGCTGCCGTCTTGGAAATCCAGCGTCACCCGGTCAGCGAGTTCGCGGATCGCGGTGACGCGCCGGTCGAGGCGGACGATGTCGGACGGCACCAACGTGGTGAGCGCCTCGTGCAGGTCGCCGCGGTGCAGCAAGAAGTACGGTGCGCCGTACGTCTCCTCCGCGCGGTCACCCATGGGCAGGGAGAAGGTGACCTCACCCGTGTCCCACTCCCGGTTCGCCAGCGCGGGAGGCGTGTACGCAACCGACCCCAGCCGCTCGCGCAGCCCCAGCCGGGACAGCACCTGCATTGCGTTGGGACCCATCTGAATGCCCGCGCCAACGCGGCTGAACTGCGGCGCCTGCTCGTAGATGGTCACGTCGACGCCGATCCGCCGCAGGCATGTCGCGACGGCCAACCCCCCGATGCCCGCGCCGATGACGGCGACGGACGCGGGACCCTTAGACGGCGTATCCGAGGCGTTAGACATCAGGCCTTCTCGATTTCATATTGTGAACTAGATAAGCCTTTGGTGAACGCACCGTAGGCGCGTTTCGCATCCGCGTCAAGTTCGCAAGCCGACATTACGCTCCCCGTCGTGTCGCTCTAAGAGGCTTTCTCGTGAGGTCTGTCCGTTCCGTGACCGAAGCGGTAACCCCGGCGGGGCAAGGGTTATCTCGCTGCGACCGCTTTTGCCTCGCCGGCCGCACTGGCTACCTCAGGCACCTTCGCCGCGAGCGCCGCCTTCACAAAAACGTGACAACGACCGTCTTGACCAGCGTCTGAGCCGCTGTTAGCTTTCATGGATCTACCTGGGCGTTCAGATAGTGAAAACTAGGAGCTAGCCCATGCGAGCGGTAGCCACTCAAGTGGACGACGCGGTCAGCACCCCTGTCACGGCGATGCCGCCCCACCGCGGGCGCGCCCGGCGCGTCTTCTTCAGCGCGCAAACGGCTCGCATACTCGCGCCGATCGCGGGCCTCGCGGCCGTGCTCGCGCTCCTTCAGCTGGCCGTGGCCGTGTTTCACATACCGAAGTACATCCTTCCTCCGCCGTCCGATTTCCTGCCCGCGATCGTCACCGACTGGAATCAGTTGTGGCCCGCGACGGTCGTCACGGCGGAGGAAGTTGTTTACGGCTTCCTTCTCGGCACGGTGTTTAGCATCCCGCTCGCATTGGTGTTGTCGTCTGTCCGACCGATCCGCGACACCCTGTACCCGCTGATTGTGTTCTTCCAGGTGATCCCGAAGATCGCTATAGCGCCACTGATGATCATCTGGTTCGGCGCCGGCAAGATGTCGGTCACATTGCTGACCTTCGCCTTGTGCTTCTTCCCGATTCTCATCAACTCGATGGCCGGCTTCTCGCAGCTCGACCCTCGACGGCTTTACATCACGAAATCGATGGGCGCGTCGCGGTGGCAGACATTCCGCTACCTCCGTGTGCAGTCGGCGTTGCCCTACATGTTCGCCGGCTTCCGCGTCGCCTCCACGCTCGCCGTCACGGGAGTGATCGTTGGTCAGTTCGTCGGATCGGCTGCCGGCCTGGGCTACTTGCTGGAGGCGTCGACAGGAATTCTCAACACGGCGCTGGTCTTCGCCGACGTCGTCGTGCTGAGCATCCTCGGACTGCTTGTCAACTACGTAGTCGTTGCGGCGGAGGCGCTGTGCATGCCGTGGCAGCGACGAAAGGCAACCGCGTGAGCGCGGCGAAACCACGTCGGGAGGCGACAAGTGTGCCGACGTTCACCCATGAGCGTGCGCGGGATGCGCGCACCGACACGGCCGCGCCCGCGGCTCAGACATCGGCGGATGGGGCAAGGGGCGCTGCGATTAGCATTCGCGACGTCTCAAAGCGCTACGCCCGTGGCGTCTCGGCGCTCGAATCGGTGAGCCTCGACGTCCGGGCCGGCGAGTTCGTCAGCGTGCTCGGGCCCAGCGGCTGCGGCAAAAGCACCCTCATGCTGATCGTCGCCGGTCTGCTCTCTTGCTCCAGCGGTTCTGTGACGGTGAATGGCGAAACCGTTGAAAAGCCTTTAACGGACGTCGGAATCGTGTTCCAGGACGACCTGCTTCTCGAATTCCGCACCACACTCGACAACGTCGCGCTGCAGTGCGAGGTGCGCGGCATGCGAAAGTCTGAGGCGCGGCGCAAGGCGGCTCAAGCCCTCGACCGAATGGGATTGTCGAGCGCCGCTCGCAGGTATCCGCACGAGCTGTCAGGCGGAATGCGCCAGCGTGCGTCACTCGCGCGAGCTTTTATCCACGAGCCTTCGACACTCCTTATGGACGAACCGTTCGGCGCTCTCGACGCGATCACCAGGATCCGCATGCAGGGCGAGCTCGAGCGGTTATGGCTCGACGGGCAACGAAAGACGATCCTCTTCATCACCCACGGTGTGGAGGAAGCCGTTCGGCTGTCCGACCGTGTTGTGGTGCTGTCGCCAAGTCCGGGCCGCATCGCGGCGGAGTTCACGATCGACGCACCACGGCCCAGGCCGATTGTCATCGAGGACAACGAGACGCTCACCCGCTACTCGCGCGAGATATACGCGCTGTTCGACCGACTTGGCGTCTTTGAAGACTGATGGACTCTGGAGAACTGATGACCGCAGCTGCGAAGGCCTGGCGACGTAGATGAGCACACTGGTGCTTCTCGCGTCAGCTGGGCTGGGCGCCGATAGCTGGAACTGGACGCCGGTTCCCGACGGGTTCCACGTCGTCCGCCATGAGTTCCCCGGTCACGGCTCACGTCCGCCCGCCGAGAGCCAATACACCCTGGGCGATCTCGCGGACGAAATCGCGGCGACCTATGACGGCCCGCTCCACGTCGCCGGAGTGTCGATGGGCGGCATGGTCGCCCAGCACCTGCTGCTTCGCCATCCCGACAAGGTGGCGTCGGCGTTCCTAGCCTGCACGGCCGCGAAGGTCGATAGGCAAACGATGCTCGATCGTGCCGCGGTCAGCCTCCGCGGCATGACCGGTGACCTCGTCGAGACGACGCTGCGTCGCTGGTTCAGTGCGGACGCCATCGCGCAGCAACCCGTGCACCCTGGTGTGGCACATGTTCGTCATGCGTTGACAACGATCGCGCCGCGGTCCTTCGCGGCAGCCTGGTCGGCCATCGCCGAGCATGACGTCACGGCTGACCTCGGCGGCGTCCGCGCACCCGTCACGTGTGTCGCCGCAGATGCCGACCCCGCAGCGCCTCCACCCACTTTGAAACTACTTGCGGACGCAATACCGGGCAGCCGCTTGCACACCCTGGCCGGGCCGCACCTCCTGCAGATAGAGCGGCCGGCTGCGTTCGGCGTGGCGCTCGCCACCCATCTGACGTTGGTGGGTGTGTGATGGCGGTCGTCCGTGAAGTCGACATCGCCGAGTCACTCGACCCGCGGCTCGAACAGGTCGCGGAAGCTTTTCGCCGCGAAGGGCGTCAGGCGATCAGCTTGCATCGAATTATCGCGAACGCGCCGGGGGTGCTCGAAGGATTCCACGCCCTCGGCGACGCATTGCGGTACGGCACCGAGGTGCCAGACCGCGTGCGTGAGCTCACCATTCTCCGAACGGCGCAACTCACCGACGCGACGTACGAATGGGTACACCACGTCGTCCTTGCTGAGCGCTTCGGAGTGACGCAATCAGACATCGACGACCTCGAGTCTTGGGCTACGGCGGACTTCGACGCCGCGACGAAGGCGGCGCTACAACTCACGGATGAGATAGCCGGCCTTGGCGTCACCGCGGAGACGATGGAACATCTCGCGAATCACTTCTCGCCGGCGCAGATGGTCGCACTCGTCGTGTGCATTAGCCACTACCACGCCGTCGCGCGAATCACACAGGCGCTCGACATCGAGGTCGAGCCGGAATACAGCGACGCCTATGCGTCGGCCAGCCGTCGGGATCGGTCCGCGTCTCAGTCAGCGACGAGCGGCAAGTTGACGAAAGCAACTGGAGGAAAAGAACTGTGACCGTCGAACACCTAGACGCCCGGACCGCAGAGGCGCTCATCGTCGACATGCGACCGCGCGAGGACCTCTTGGCGAACGCTCGCCGAGAGGCCGCGATGCGAGGGCTGCATTCCTTCCCAATCTTTGACGTCGACTGCCACATCATCGAGACGATGCGGCTGAAAGAGATCGTCCCCTACATCTCGAACGAGGCGATCCGCGACCGCTACGAGACGGTGCCCGAGTCGGCCGCGCTGAACCTGCCGTCCGCCTACGGCGACAAGGACGTCGCCGGCCGTATCTACCGCGACGAGCACGTGCCCGGCACCCGCGGAGTTCCTCGGGTCGAGGATCTGCTCAACGACATGGGAACGATGGGGATAAACCACGCCTGCATCTTCCCGACCCCGATGCTCGCGCTCGGAGAGCACCCCGAAGTCGAAGTCGAGGTCGCCCTTGGGCAGGCGTACAACCGCTGGCTCGTCGATCATTACCTGACGGAGAATCCGCGGTTGCGAGCAATGCTCTACCTCCCGTTCAACGACCCGAAGGCCGCGCTGCGCGAAGTCGTCGAACTCGGCGACAAGCCCGGCGTGGTCGGCTTTCTCGTCACAAGCGTCCGGCGCACGCCGGTGTACCACAACGCCTTCATGCCGGTGTACGCGGCGCTCGAGGAGCGGGGCCTGCCAATCGGCTTCCACGGCGGCGTGAACTGGACCAAATCGAGCGCAAGCAACCAGCTCAACCGGTTCCTCACCGTGCACGCGCTGGACTTCCCGCTGTACAACCTGATCCATCTGTTCAACATCATCATCAACGGCCTGCCGGAGCGGTTCCCCCGGCTGAAGTGGCTGTTCTACGAAGCCGGCCTCGCCTGGCTTGCATTCGCGGCCATGCGGCTCGACCACGAGTACATGATGCGGCCATCGGAGGCGCCGCAACTCAAGCGCAAGCCGAGCGAGTATCTCAGGGAAATGTACTTCGGCACGCAGCCAATGGAGTACCCGAGCAAGATGGAACACCTTGAGATGTTGTTCGACATCGTCAACGGCCCATCACAGTTCCTCTACGCATCCGACTACCCACACTGGGACTTCGACCTCCCGAGCAAGATTTACGATCTCCCATTCCTAAACGAGGCCGAGAAGCGCCAAGTCCTAGGCAAGAACGCGTACACGCTCTTCAACCTCCCTTACGACGAGATCAGCGCGTCGCTATCCGGAACCACAGCGACGGAGGTCAACTGACATGGACCCGCGGGAGTACACCGTCTGCCCGATCACCGAGTTCCCCGAAGGCTCCCGCCTGCTCGTTCGGGTTGGTGACGAGGAAGTCGGAATATTCAACGTCGGCGGCCAAATCGTCGCGTACAAGAATCGGTGCGCGCACCAAGGTGGGCCCGTGTGCCGCGGCCGGATACTGGGGCGATGGGTCGAAGACCTGAACTCCGCCAAAGAAGTGATCGGCGGTCATCACTCCTCTGACATGGATCTCGTATGCCCATGGCACGGGTGGGAGTACGACCTCTTGACCGGAAAGAACATCGCCGATCCAAGCATCTCGCTCAAAGCAGTCGATGTCGTCGTTCGAGACGGCGTCATCTACGTGCGCGCAGAAAGCGCCACTCGCACTCCGGAAGTGGTGCCAGCTCATGAATAACGTGACAGAGAGCGAACTCGTGTCAGCGATCACGAAGGGTTTGTCGTCGCTCAACGATGACGAACTGAGGACAGTCATGGGCACCATCGTGCGCGAGTACTCCTTGCGTGCCCAGGCGAGCTTCGACGACGGTGCCGAAATCCCTAAACCGCTTTCCAGCGAGGGCCCCGCTGCGGCAACGGATGTCGTCATTGCGACTAGAAACATGCTCCGAGTGTATGAAATCGCGCCTTTCGAGCTGGGTTTCTTGCCGTATTAGGACCCGCAGTGCCGATTGCGCACCCTTTTATTCTCCTTCTCAAGCACTGTAGGGAGTTCCAATGGGTATGTCTTTGCGGAGTAGCTCGACGCTACCCAAATACCGACGATTTGGCGCCCGCTCTGCGGCATTCGCGGTAATCCTGGGCATCAGCCTTGTGGTGTCCGCGTGTAGCAGCAACGCCAAGAACTCAGGCACATCCGCGGCCGCGGGGACCTCGGCGGGCACGAGCACGGCTGCGGCCGGAAGCACTGGAAGTGCGCCTTCAAATGCTGGCGCAAGTACGCCGGCAGAGACCACGAAGGTGAACTTCACGCTCAACTATCTGCCTGGCGGGGCGCAGGCCGGCTTCATGTACGGCAAGTCGTTAGGCATCTTCCAGCAGCACGGGATTGACTTGACGATCACGCCAGGTAGCGGATCTCTCACGACGGCGGAGCTGGTTGCGCAAGGCAAGGTCAACATCGGATATGTCGACGCCGCGACGGCCTTCTCGGTCGCGGCGAAGGGCGGCGCCATCACTGTCGTGGCACCGATCCTGCAGGTCAACGGGTACGCGATCATCTCGCTCAAGAGCACCGGCATCGACTCGGTCAAGGCATTGGCGGGTCACAGCCTTTCCATCGTCACCGGGCTCGCGCCGACCGTTCTCCTCCCAGCCGTTTTTGCCTCGGGCGGTGTGACCGCAGACCAGATTCACGACCAAAACATGGCTTCGGCGTCGCAGATCGGCGCAATCCTTCAGCACAAGGTCGACGCCATCGTTGCCGCGGGTGACGTGCAAGGCCCGCAGCTGGAAGAAAAAGGCCAGCAGGTCAACGAGCTTTGGTACTACAAGAACGGCGTTCCGACCGTGGGCGAGTCGATCGTGGTCAACAGCAACTACCTCAAGGACCACGGCGACGTCGTGAAGCAGTTCATCGCGGCGAGCTTGGACAGCTGGGTCGCGACACAGAAGAACCCGCAGGCGGCGTCGGAGGCCGAAGCGCAACAGTTCCCGGCGGAAGGCACTGCAGAACAGGAGCTCGACCAGATCAAGGTGGACATCGGCCTGCTGTGTGCAGCGCCCGGCGCGACCAACATGGGAAAGGTTCCGGAGGAGGTCTGGCAGCGGACTCAGACGATTCTCGAGCAGTTCAAGCTGCTACCCGCCAACTCGGACTACACCAAGTGGGAGACGACTGATTACCTGCCGAGTTCGCTGCCTTCCTGCTCGTAACAAGAATCTCGATGTTGCGCAAACGGTGCGCGAGTGTCACGTCGACAGACGTGGCACTCGCCACCAGCGCGAGCAAGCCCGGTCCTGGTGACCGGGCTCCTGGACCGAGGTGTTGAGTGCAAGTCCTAGACATAGATCCGTTTCGCGACGAGTTCATCGCCGACCCGTGGCGTGAGCTGACGCAGATCCGTGAAGCCGGACCGGTCGTGCGGTTGCCGATGTACGACGTGTACGCCGTCAGCCGCCACGAGGACGTCGTGCACGTCCTCCGTGATTCGCAAGGCTTTTCGTCAGCGGCCGGCGTCGGCTATGTCAACGTCAAGAAGGACCGGCCTTGGCGCGCGCCAAGCATCGTCCTCGAAGTAGACAAGCCGCTTCACTCGCACACGCGGCGGGTGATCAGTCAGGTGCTGTCCGACACCGCGCTGCGCAGCCTCGAGCCAGAATTTGACCGCCGCGCCGCCGAACTGGTCGATGAGCTTGTCGACAGGCGCGACTTCGACGCGGTCGCGGACCTCGCACGCCGCTATCCCACCGACGTGTTCGGCGATGCGGTCGGCCTGCCACCCGGTGACCGCGCGAAGGCCCTCGAGTATGGCGCGATGGCGTTCGCCGGCAACGGCCCGCCGAACGCCGAATTCCAGCGTGCGGCCGCAGACGTGGACGGCGTGGCCCGGTGGGTTTCTGAACAGTGCCGAAGGAGTGCGCTCACGTCGACCGGATTCGGCGCCCAGTTGTACCGGGCGGCCGACCGCGGGCTGATCACCGAGGACGACGCCGCCTTACTGGTCCGTTCCCTACTGTCGGCCGGGCTCGACACGACGGTAAGCGCGCTCGCGTTTGCCGTGATGCGGTTCGCGACGAACCCTGAGCAATGGGATCTCCTCCGGCAGGATCCCGCCCTCATTCAGAACGCTGTCGAGGAGGTCATCCGAATAGAGGCGCCCTTCCTCATGTTCTTCCGGACGACGTCGGGACCGCAGGAGGTCAGCGGGGTCAAGATCCCCGCCGAGACGAAGGTTTTGGTGTTCATCGGCGGCGCCGGCCGCGATCCGCGCAAGTGGGAACGTCCCGACGACTTCGACGTCCGACGCGACACGTCTGGACATGTCGGCTTCGGCTACGGGATTCATCGCTGTGTCGGCCAGGCATTGGCGAGAGTCGAGTTGAGGAGCATTCTCTCCGCGATGGCCGCCCGGGTGACGCGTTGGACGTTGACCGGCGACGCCACGTATGAATGCCACAACACCCTGCGCACCCTCTCAAGCTTGCCGGTGACGGTCGAGTCGGCACCCGCGCTTGTGCGCGCGGCAACGATCGGGGGCGGCCGCGGATGAACTTCGATCTCAAGGATCGGGTCGTGGTCGCCACCGGCGCGGCAAACGGGATCGGCCGGCAATTGACGATCGATCTGGCGGCGGCGGGCGCACTTGTCGTGGTCGCTGATCTCGACGCGGGCCGCGCGGAGGGAGTCGCGGAGGAGGTTCGCGGGTGTGGCGGGAGCGCTGTCGCACTCGCTGTCGACGTCGCCGACTCGTCGTCCGTGCAAGTGATGGTCGACCGCGTCGAAGCCGAGTACGGCAGGATCGACGGCTTGGTGAACGGCGCTGCGATATTCACCGCAGTGGCGGTCGAGCGGCTCGCCTTTGACGAGATTCCGGAGTCAGCGTGGGACGCGACGCTCAACGTGACTCTCAAGGGCGCGTGGCTGTGCTCGCGGGCAGTCGCACCGGTGATGCGTCGACAACGGCGGGGCAGCATCGTGAACATCGGAAGTGGGACCGCCTTCAAAGGCACTCCCTATCTTGCGCACTACGTCGCCGCCAAGGCCGGCGTGCTCGGATTGACTCGTGCGCTAGCTCGCGAGCTCGGTGAGTATGACGTCCGAGTCAATTGCGTTGCGCCAGGAGCTGTCCGGACCCGTGATGCGGCTGAGGACCCCGCAGCACAAGGCGACGCCGACATTGCTGGCCGGGCCATCGTCCGGCCGGCCGCTCCATCGGATGTCACGGGTGCGATCGCGTTCCTCTTGTCGGATGCCGCGTCGTTCGTCACTGGTCAAACGCTGGTTGTCGACGGGGGCGCGTTCATGCACTAGCGACAGCGGAGTTGTCGCCCGACATTCGCTGAGAGAACTTCGAAAGGACGGTTGGAATGAGGATCGCACTGGGCGTGGACACGCTGTCGTATCACTGTCGGCTCGACGCCGGCGAGATCACGGTCAAGGAGGTCCTCGATGAGGTTGCCGATCTCGGCTTCGAATTTCTACAGGTCAACGCTGTTCACCTGCGTGACTTCGACGACGACGCGTTGGCCGCGCTGCGCGGCGCGGCCGACCGCCTAGGCATGCCGTTGACACTGGCCGGCGATGTGATCGGACGGCCGGAGAACGACACCCCCGAGGTTGGCGCGGAGCGGATTCGGCGCTGGACAGCGATGGCCCGCAAGCTCGGAAGTCCATACGTGCGCGCATCATCCGGCTTTTATCGCAACGAGGTGATGGGAAACCCCGAAGCCATAGAGGCTAATAAGAAGTACCTCGTCGCAGCGCTCAACGCGTACGTCGACTCCGAGTCCGCCGACGACACGCTGGTGCTTCTGGAAAACCACTCAGACTTCACGCCCGAGGAGTACGGCGACATCATCGCCGCGGTCGACACCCGCCGAATCGGTGTGTTCCTCGACGTCATCAATCCGGTCACCATGCTGCTTGACCCGCTGCCGGTCGTGCAAAAGCTCGCGCCGTTCGCCCCTGCCGGGCACGTCAAGGACTTCCGGTTGGTCTCTCAGTACGTGGAGGGAGGATTCCATCGCCGCGGCTTTGACGTTCAGTATTGCTATCCAGGCGAGGGAGTCGCGGCCCTGCCAGCGCTGATGCACGCATTGCAGGCGAGCCCAGCCGATCCGTACATGCTGTCGATCGAAGGTCTCGACAATCGCCGTGGCGTGGCGGATCAGCGCGAGAGGCTGGCGGCAACAGCGGCGACGCTGCGGCCGCTGCTTGAGCGAGGCGCCGCATGAGCGTTGACGTTGGCGCAGCCAGCGCGGACGTCTACGTCGCGGGCAAGAAGGTTTCCGCCGGACGCCAGGTTGTGCGCAACCCCGCCCGCATTAGCGAGGTCGTCGGCCATGTCGCCCTCGGAACGGCGGCGCATGTTGACGCGGCCGTCACTGCCGCGACCGGCGCGGCGCCGTTGTGGGCCGACATGCGTGCGTCCGATAGGGCGGACTCCCTAGAGGCGGCGGCGGTCGTGCTGACGTCACGCATCGACAGCCTGGCGGAGCTGCTCACGAGGGAGCAGGGGAAGACGCTGTGGGAGGCGCGCGCGGACGTCGCGGGCGCGGTGTCGGTGTTGCGTTATTACGCGGATCTTTCCCGGGCACTCGACACCGACGAAGTCTTTCGCTCGGACGAGCGCGGCACCATCTGCAGTGGTCGTCGACCGATCGGCGTCGCGGGCGTGATCGTTCCTTGGAACAGCCCCGCGTACCTGGGATTTCTCGCGATCGCTCCCGCTTTGGCCGGTGGCAACACGGTTGTCGTCAAGCCGTCTGAGTTGGCACCGCTCGCACTGTCGGAATTGGCGTCGACGCTTGCCGACTGCCTGCCGCCTGGCGTGCTTTCCGTTGTGCCGGGCGCGGGCGAGCCCGGCGCCGCGCTCGCGGCGCACCCACAGGTCCGCAAAATCCTGTTCACCGGAAGCACCGAGACCGGTCGCAGCATCATGAGAGCCGCCGCCGGGACGCTCAAGAACCTGAGTCTCGAATTGGGCGGCAACGACGCCGCCGTGGTGCTCGAAAGCGCCACAATTTCCGACGAGCTGGTCACCGAACTCATGCTCGGCACGTTTGCCATCAGCGGGCAGGTGTGTTTCAGCGTGAAACGCATTTACGTTCACCGCAGCCATTGGACGACGCTGGTTGAAAAGTACTGCGACGCCGTCGACCGCCTCGTCGTCGGCAACGGCTTGGACCCGTCGGTCAGCATGGGACCGCTGAATAACCGCCGGCAGTACGAGCGAGTGCAGGGATTGCTCACGGACGCCCAAGACAGGGGCGCCGACGTCCGAGCTCTTGGGCGAAAGGCGGACGAGGCCTCGTGGCCAGAGGGCTACTTTCTACTGCCGCACGTCGTGACCGGGTTGCCAGACTCGGCGCCGCTGGTCGCGGAAGAGCAGTTCGGGCCGGCGGTGCCGATCATCGCGTTTGATCACGACGACGAGGCGGTTGCCGCCGCGAACGGAACAGAGTTCGGTCTGGCCGCCTCGGTGTGGTCGGACGACGATGCCCACGCGATGTCGGTGGCCCGCCGGCTTCAGTGCGGTACCGTTTTCCGCAACGTTCATCGGGCGGGCGCATCCGATGTGACCATGCCATTCGGGGGTGTCAAGCAAAGCGGCATCGGGCGGATGCACGGACTCGCGGCGCTCGAAGCCTGCACCGAGTTGCAGATTGTCGCCAACTACCAGGACGTCACACATCTATCCCGACCTCCGTGGGCGGGCGACTGAGGTGGAAAGGCCTTATTATGGGAGGGAGTGAGCAATTGATCAGTCGTACGCTTTTCACTAAGTGTCGAGGGCGAGGGCGCACGATGGCGACTCGGAGCCACCTCAGCTCGCGGTTGGGTCAAGCGGGATCTCGAGAGTTCGGTGCGAGCGATGCCTAATGGGGGAGCTAGCCGCCCAACTCGCGTGCAGTCTGTCGAGCGGGCGGCTCAGGTGCTGGTCGCGATCGCGTCCATGCCGGAGAACGAGCGCACGGTCAAGGGTTTGGTCAAGGCCCTGGGCACCACCGTCCCCACCATGTACCACCTGCTCAACACCCTTGTCGACGTGAAGCTTTTGACCCGTGATGAGCGGCGTCGGTACCACCTCGGTGTCACAGTCGGGCACCTCGCGGCCGCCTATTACAGCCAGCAGCGGGTCAGCGAAGAGCTCATCGCCCCCCTCCGCGGACTCACCGAGTCGACCGGAGAGTCGGCGTACCTCAGCGGGTGGCGCGACGGCGATCTCGAGATCTTCGCGCAGCTCGCGGGCACGAGGGCGGTCCGTGTGATGGATCTCGGCCCCGGCTACCACGGCGGCGCGCACGCGCGTGCGTCCGGCAAGGTGCTGCTCGCGTTTGCGTCCACCGAACAGCGCCAGCGCTACCTGTCACGCCATCCTCTTAACAAGCTGACGCCGAGGACGATCACCGATCCTGCCGCGCTCGCCCGTGAACTCGAGCGGGTCACGACCCGGGGGTTCGCGTCTGAGGAGGAGGAGTTCTGCGAGGGAGTCGCCTGTCTCTCGGTGCCGATCACCGAAGGACCGTTCCTGCTCGGCGCTTACACGATCTCGGCGCCCATCGAGCGGTACCGTCAATTGGGCGACGAATATCTTTCCCATCTGCGAATTGCGGCGCGCATGGCGGTCGCTCGTCCGATGCTCGACGATGACCTGCAAAAGGACGACGAGGATCTCGCGGCGGCGCCAGTTGTCTCGGCGGTCCACGCCGTTGGCTCGGCCTGAGGAGCGAGTGGTCCGGCGGGGCGGCGCGTCGACCACGTCTGAGCCGCTCGCGTGACCGACGACTTGCGCGCCGCGGCCGAGCGCCACCTGCAAGCATTGGCCGGCCCATCCGCGACCTTGCACGACGATCAGTGGCGGGCGATCGAGGCGCTCGTCGTCCAGCGCCGCCGTGCTCTCGTCGTTCAGCGCACCGGCTGGGGCAAGTCAGCGGTCTACTTCATCGCCACCGCGCTGCTGCGATCACGGGGCGCCGGCGCGACCGTCATCGTGTCGCCGCTGCTCGCTTTGATGCGCAACCAGATCGCGGCGGCCGAACGCGCTGGCATCAAAGCGCACACCATCAACTCAGCCAACGTCGAAGAGTGGGACGACGTGCGGCGCGCGGTCGCCGCGGGCGAGGTCGACGTGCTGCTTGTCTCGCCGGAGCGGTTGAACAATCCAGCCTTTCGCGACACCGTTTTGCCAAAGCTGGCAACCGAAACCGGCCTGCTCGTCATCGACGAGGCACACTGCATCTCCGACTGGGGGCACGACTTTCGCCCAGACTACCGGCGCATCCGCACCCTGCTGCACGACCTTCCCGATGGCATCCCCGTGCTCGCGACGACCGCCACCGCGAACGCGCGCGTCGTCGACGACGTCGCCGAGCAACTCGCCGCAACCGGCGACGACACCCTGGTGTTGCGCGGGTCGCTCGACCGCGAAAGCCTGCACCTCGGCGTCGTCAACCTTCCGACGGGCGCGCACCGCCTCGGCTGGCTCGCCGAAAACCTCAACAATCTCAACGGTTCGGGCATCATCTACACCCTCACTGTGGCGCAAGCCGACGACGTCGCTGGCTTTCTGCGGGCCCGCGGTTTCGAAGTCGCCGCCTACTCCGGACGCACCGAGACCGCCGATCGGCTGGCCGCCGAAGACGATCTCATCAACAACCGCGTGAAGGCGCTGGTCGCGACGTCCGCGCTTGGCATGGGATTCGACAAGCCCGACCTCGGCTTCGTCATCCACCTCGGCGCGCCCGCCTCGCCGATTGCCTACTACCAGCAGGTCGGACGCGCTGGCCGCGGCGTCGACCACGCCACCGTCTTGCTGCTTCCCGGCCGCGAGGACGAGGACATCTGGCGCTACTTCGACAGCGTCGGCTTCCCGCCAGAATCCTT
>JAICYF010000305.1 GCA_025934355.1 Acidothermaceae bacterium | reverse complement strand
GGCCTGCATCGGCCAGCATGTCGAGGAAATCCCATTGCGGCACCAGCGCGAGGTAGCCGTACGGGTGCAGGCCGCGGAAATCGACGATCGGTTGCGCGCGTCCGCCGACGATGGCGGCGAGGTGATCGACCCGGTGCTGCGGCAATGCTTCGAACCGTTGGCGCAGTCCCAGCTCATCGAGGATCGCGAGTGTGGACGGGTGCACGGTGTCGCCGCGAAAGTCGCGCAGGAAATCGCCGTGCTTTTCCAGCACCGTCACCGGCACGCCCGCCCGCGCCAGCAGCAGGCCCAGCATCATTCCGGCGGGGCCGCCGCCGACGATGCAGCAACGGGTGGATTTCGCCGCGGTTGAGGCCGCCATCGATGCTCCGCTGTCGCCGGGGGTGGCGGGCATCGTGCCAGATAAGGCGCCGGCCCGCGGCAGCGACCGACGGCGGGCCGGGAGCCACCCCGGTGGAGAAGCCTTGGCACCCGCCAACAACCCGTTGCAACACAAGTGGTTGCAGCCGCTTCCTGAGACTCGGCAACCGATGACGCCTGACCTGCGGCTCCCGTACCGGCTACACTAGGCGGCTGCGGACGCGAATCTGCCTGCGGCGTCACGTCCGCGAATCCGTCCGTGGCGCCCCTCGAGGCGCCGCGTCTTTGTATTCCGCGCCCGTTCGTGGCGCGCCGGGAGCCAGTACCGATGATCTTCGACACCCTTTCCACCACCGGTCATGAGCAGGTCGTGTTTTGCCAGAGCAAGGACGCCGGCCTGAAGGCCATCATCGCGATCCACAACACGGTGCTGGGGCCTGCGCTCGGCGGACTGCGCATGTGGCCGTACAGGAATGACGAGGAAGCGTTGAACGACGTTCTGCGGCTGTCGCGCGGGATGACCTACAAGAACGCGGTCGCGGGCCTCAACCTCGGCGGCGGCAAGGCGGTGATCATCGGCGACCCGGCGACCGACAAATCCGAAGCGCTGTTCCGTGCGCTCGGCCGCTTCATCAATTCGCTGCACGGGCGCTACATCACCGCCGAGGACGTCGGCATCGACGTCAACGACATGGAGTACGTCTATCGCGAAACCGAATACGTGACCGGCGTGCACCAGGTGCATGGCGGCTCGGGCGACCCCTCGCCCTTCACCGCCTACGGCGCGCTGCAGGGCGTGATGGCGACGCTGAACTACAAGCACGGCAACGAGGATGTGGGGAAGTACCGCTTCGCCGTGCAGGGCGCGGGCCACGTGGGCAGCGAGTTCATCAAGCTGCTGCGCGAACAGGGCGCCAAGGTGTTCGTCACCGACATCAACAAGGACGCCGTGCAGCGCTGCGTCGATGAGCTGGGTTGCGAGGCGGTTGGGATCGACGAGATCTACGACGTCGATTGCGACGTCTACAGCCCGTGCGCGCTCGGCGGCACCGTCAACGAGGACACGATCGACCGCATCAAGGCGCCGATCATCTGCGGCATCGCCAACAACCAGCTCGCCACCGACGAGATCGGCGACGAATTGATGAAGCGCGGCGTGGTGTATGCGCCGGACTACGCCGTGAACGCCGGCGGCGTGATGAACGTGTCGCTCGAGATCGACGGCTACAACCGCGAACGCGCGATGCGCATGATGCGCAGCATCTACTACAACGTCGGCCGCATCTTCCAGATCGCCGACCGCGACGGCATCCCGACCTACCAGGCTGCCGACCGGATGGCCGAGGAGCGCATCAACGCCGTCGGCAAGATCAAGCTGCCGACCATGGGCAACGACGGCGCGCGGTTCCTGGGGCGGATGCGGGGGCAGTAAGCTCGGGACTCGGGACTCGCGGGAAAAACCGGGGTCGGAGTGGAGTTT
>JAICYF010000314.1 GCA_025934355.1 Acidothermaceae bacterium | reverse complement strand
TGCGCGACGAGCTCGGCTACGAAGGCGTGGTGGTGACCGACGCCCTCGACATGCAAGGCGCTTCTGGCAAGTTTGGCATCGCTGGCGCGGCGGTGCGCGCGTTCATCGCTGGCGCGGATCTGCTGCTACTCGGCTCGATTGACGGCGAGGAGCATTGCGCGCAAATCCGCGACGGCATCGCCAACGCCATTCGCGAAGGTCAGCTCGATGCGAAGACTCTGGAGGCCGCCGCGGCGCGCGTTGACAAGCTACGCGCGTCCGTCGCGGGTGGCGCGAAGGCCGATTCCCGCCCTGTGCAAGACATCGGCTTGTTCGCCGCGCGGCGTGCGGTGCGGGCGCGCGGCGACGTTGTGCTGAGGTCGGGCGCGACCGTGGTGAATCTCAGCGCTCCGGCGAACCTCGCGGTCGGCGAGGCGCACTGGAGTCTCGCCGAGCATCTGCTGCCCTTCGGCCTGCTGTCGAGCGAGTTGACCGTGACCGAAGACGGCCCCGGTGTCGAGCAGGTGCTTGCGCAGCTGCCCGGTGGACCAGTGGTGTTGGCGGTGCGCGACGCGTATCGGCGGTCGTGGCAACGCGGATGGGCGCGATCTTTCATCGCCGCCCGGCCCGATGCGGTGCTCGTCGCCATCGGCATGCCGGACGACGAGATGTTGGCCGCCGCGAGTGTCTGCACGTTTGGCGCCGGCTCGGTAAACCTGAAAGCAGCGGCCGAAATCCTCGCTGGGCGCTGATCTCCCAACCGCGTTTACGACGGTGCGCCAGCGGCAAATCCGCAGCAGTGGCAGCAAAAACTGCGGTGCGTCGCTCGCGACTGAGACGTTCGACGTGCGACGGCCCTGGCATTACCCGGCGTCGCCGCGGCAATGGGTTCGTGTACTACTACAACGACGGCACTCGGGTCACCGACCCGGACGTGCTGGCGCGCATTGCCGGACTCGTGCTGCCTCCGGCGTGGAAAGACGTGTGGATTTGCCCCTGGCCGAACGGTCACGTACAGGCGACCGGCACTGACGCCGCCGGCCGCCGGCAGTACCGGTATCACGACGACTGGCGGCTGATGCGCGACGCCGCGAAGCACGAGCGGGTGCTCTCCATGGCGAACGTGCTGCCGCGGGTGCGGGAAGTGATCGCGCGCGACATGGCAGACGGCGGTGTCGGACGACGGGCGGTGCTGGCCTGCGCCGTCCGGTTGTTGGACCTCGGGTTCTTCCGGGTCGGCGGCGAGGCCTATGCCGACGAGCACAGCACGTACGGGCTTGCCACCTTGCGCAAAGACCACGTGTCCATCGATGTTGATGCGCTGGTGTTCGAGTACGACGCCAAAGGCGGCAAGCATCGGGTGTTGTCGATCATCGATGACGACGTGCGGCAGCTGGTGACCACCTTGAAACGGCGTCGCGGCGGCGGGGACGAACTGCTTGCCTACAAGGACCACGCCGGTCGCTGGCGTGACGTCCGAAGCAACGACATCAACGATCACCTGCGCGCGCTCTCGGACATCGAGATGACCGCCAAGGACTTCCGCACGTGGCACGCCACCGTGCTGATGGCAGTCGCGCTCGCGGTTTCGGCGTCGGTCAGCACACCAGCCGGCCGGGCGCGAGCGATCTCCCGGGC
>JAICYF010000317.1 GCA_025934355.1 Acidothermaceae bacterium | reverse complement strand
TGCGAGTTCGACTACTCGGGCACCCAAGCCTGCCGGGTGCTCAAAGCCGAAGGGTTGCGGGTCTCGCTGGTCAACTCCAACCCGGCGACCATCATGACCGACCCTGAGTTCGCCGACGCCACCTACGTCGAGCCGATCACCCCTGAAATTGTTGAGAAAATCATTGCGAAGGAGCGCCCCGACGCGCTGCTCGCCACCCTCGGAGGCCAGACCGCCCTTAACACCGCGGTCGCGCTCCACGAGGCTGGCGTGCTGGAGAAGTACAACGTCGAGCTGATCGGCGCCAACGTCGACGCGATTCAGCGGGGCGAGAACCGGCAGAAGTTCAAAGAGATCGTCGCCGGCATCGGCGGCGAGTCGGCGCGCTCGACGATTTGCCACACCCTCGCCGAGTGCCTCGACGCGGTGGGCGAGTTGGGCTACCCCGTCGTCGTCCGGCCGTCGTTCACGATGGGCGGCGCCGGCTCGGGCGTCGCGTACGACGAATCCGACCTGCGTCGCATCGCCGGCGCCGGCCTGCAGGCGAGCCCCACGACCGAGGTGTTGCTCGAGGAATCCATTTTAGGTTGGAAAGAGTACGAGCTTGAGTTGATGCGCGACCGCAACGACAACGTGGTGGTCGTCTGCTCGATCGAAAACATCGACCCGATGGGCGTGCACACCGGTGACTCGGTGACGGTGGCGCCCGCCCTCACGTTGACCGATCGCGAGTACCAGAAGCTGCGCGACCTTTCGATCGCCATCATCCGGACCGTCGGCGTCGACACCGGTGGGTGCAACATTCAGTTCGCGGTGCATCCGCAAACTGGCCGGGTCATCGTCATCGAGATGAACCCACGGGTGTCGCGGTCGTCGGCGCTCGCGAGCAAGGCCACCGGCTTCCCGATCGCCAAAATCGCCGCGAAATTGGCGTTGGGCTACACGCTCGACGAGATTCCCAACGACATCACGAAAGAGACGCCGGCGAGCTTTGAGCCGAGCATCGACTACATCGTGGTGAAGGCGCCGCGGTTCGCGTTCGAGAAGTTCCCCGGCGCCGACGACACGCTCACCACCACGATGAAGAGCGTCGGCGAGGCGATGGCGATCGGCCGTAACTTCACAGAGGCGCTGCAGAAGGCGCTGCGCTCGCTCGAGCAGTCCGGATCCTCGTTCAGCTGGGTGGGCGAGATTCGCGACAAAACCGCGCTCCTGGAGCAGATGCGGCGGCCGCACTCCGGAAGGCTGGTCACGATCCAGCAGGCCATCCGGGCTGGCGCGACCCTTGACGAGTTGCACGAGGCCACCCGCATCGACCCGTGGTTCCTCGACCAGCTCTTCCTCATCGACGACGTCGCCCGCGACATCGCCAAGGCGGTAGACCTCGACGTCGAGGTGTTGCGCCGGGCCAAGCGGCACGGTTTCTCCGACAAGCAGATCGCCGAGATTCGCGGCTTCGACGAAGCGGTTGTGCGCGAGCTGCGACACGCGCTGCACCTTCGGCCGGTGTACAAGACGGTCGACACTTGCGCCGCCGAGTTCGC
>JAICYF010000116.1 GCA_025934355.1 Acidothermaceae bacterium | reverse complement strand
TAACGCGTCCGGTGCCGCCGCGAACGAAGTGGCAACCGACGAGGAGCAGCCGCCAAGCGCCTAGCGCTGGCAATCACGTAGTCTCGAACACCCGGGCCCTTCGCGGCCCGGGTGTTTCGTTGTGATCAGGAATCCGTTGATGGACTTGCGCCCGCTGCTTTCCGCGCTGCGCGACGACCCCGCGCTGTCGCGCGCTCTCGCGCACGCGCGAGACGGCGAGCGCGCCCTACTCGAACTCGGCGGGCCGGCGCCAATCCGGTCGGTCGTCGCGGCCTTGCTCGCCGCCGCACCACCGGACGGCGCGGGGCGCCCGGTACTCGCCGTTACCGCCACCGACCGCGAGGCCGGCGACCTGGTGACGGCACTGCAATCGTTGCTGTCGCCGGAGGCGGTCGCCGAATATCCGGCCTGGGAGACGTTGCCGCATGAGCGGCTCTCGCCGCGCTCCGACACCGTGGGCCGTCGGCTCGCGGTGCGCCGACGGCTGCGGCACCCCGAGGAAGGCGAGCTGCAAGTCGTCGTCACCCCCGTTCGCGCGTTGCTGCAACCGCAGGTCGCGGGCCTCGGCGACCTTGAGCCCGTCGCGCTCAAGACCGGCGACGACGCGTCGCTCGACGACGTCGTCGAGCGATTGGTCGCGGCCGGCTACAGCCGGGTCGACCTAGTCGAACGACGCGGTGAAATCGCTGTGCGCGGCGGCATTCTTGACGTCTTCCCGCCGACCGAAGACCATCCGCTTCGGGTTGAGTTCTTCGGCGACGACGTCGATGAGATCCGCTATTTCAAGGCTGCAGACCAGCGCAGCCTCGGCGACGACTACCCCGCGCGCCGCGGCTTATGGGCGCCGCCGTGTCGCGAATTACTGCTCACCCCACAGGTCTTGCAGCGCGCCGCCGAGTTGGCAGTCGAGCATCCCCAGCTGGCCGACATCTTGGGCAAGGTCGCCAACGGCGTGGCCGTCGAGGGCATGGAGTCGCTCGCTCCCGTGCTGGTCGACACGATGGATCTGCTCATAGACGAGCTTCCGAACGGCAGCGTCGTGTTGCTGTGCGACCCAGAGCGAGTGCGCACGCGAGCGGCTGACGTCGTCCGCACTGGCGAGGAGTTTCTGCAGGCTGCATGGGCTGGCGCGGCGTCCGGTGGCAAGGCGCCGGTCGACTTGTCAGCGGCCGCGTTGCGCCCGCTCGCGCAGGTGCGTGCGAGAGCCGCAGACCTCGGGCTTGCTTGGTGGTCGATCTCGCCACTGGCAGCAGCGGAAGAGGTCGAGTCCGACGTCGTCGTGCTCGACGCGCACGCCGTCGATGCGTATCGGGGTGACACCCAGGCCGTGGTGGCCGATGTGAAGGGTTTCGTCGCTGACGAACTCGGAGTGCTGTTCGTCACCGCGGGGCACGGCCCCGCGCAACGCATCGCCGAGGTGTTGCGCGGAGAGGGTGTCGCCGCGCGGCTCGAATTGGAGCTGCAAGCAGCCCCGGAGCCGGGTGCCGTCGTCGTCACCTGCGGCGGTCTCGACGCGGGGTTTGTTTTTCCGTCGTCCAAACTCGTGGTGCTCACGGAAGCAGACGTGTTTGGCCAGCGAGCCTCGACCAAAGACATGGCGAAGCTGCCAAGTCGCCGCAAGAAGTCGATTGACCCGATGCAGTTGCGGCCCGGCGACTACGTAGTCCATGAGCAACATGGCGTCGGGCGTTTCGTGGAGATGGTGCAGCGGACCGTCGCCGGCGCCACCCGCGAGTACCTGGTCATCGAATACGCGTCGAGCAAGCGTGGCCAACCAGGCGACCGGCTTTACGCCCCGACCGATGCGCTCGACCAAGTAACCCGATACGTAGGCGGCGAAAACCCAAGTCTCGACCGGCTCGGCGGCGCTGACTGGGCCAAACGCAAGGGGCGGGCTCGCAAGGCGGTTAAGGAGATCGCCGCCGAGTTGATCCGGCTGTACAGCGCGCGTACCGCGGCGCCGGGATACGCGTTCGGGCCCGACACGCCCTGGCAGCGCGAACTTGAAGAGGCGTTTCCTTACGTTGAGACACCCGACCAATTGCGGACGATCGACGAGGTCAAGTCCGACATGGAGCAGCCGGTGCCGATGGACCGGCTGATTTGCGGCGACGTCGGCTACGGAAAGACGGAGATCGCGGTGCGCGCGGCTTTCAAGGCGGTGCAAGACGGCAAGCAGGTCGCCGTCCTTTGCCCGACGACCCTGCTTGTGCAGCAGCACTTCGCGACCTTCTCGGAGCGGTTCGGCGGTTTTCCAGTCACGGTCAAGCCGGTCAGTCGCTTCAACACCGAGAGGGAAGAGGCCGACATCATGGCCGGCGTCGCCGATGGCAGCGTCGACCTCGTCATCGGAACTCACCGACTTATCAGCGGGAGCGCCGCGTTCAAAGACCTTGGCCTGGTGGTCATCGACGAAGAGCAGCGGTTCGGCGTCGAGCACAAAGAGCGGTTGAAGCAGCTGCGCACTAACGTCGACGTGCTTGCAATGTCGGCGACACCTATCCCGCGAACGCTCGAGATGGCAATCACCGGCATTCGCGAGATGTCGGTGATTCAGACCCCTCCGGAGGAGCGGCATCCGGTCTTGACGTTCGTCGGCATCTACGACGATCGCCAGGTGAGCGCTGCCATTCGGCGCGAGCTGCTGCGCGAGGGCCAGGTCTTCTACATCCACAACCGGGTCGAGTCGATCGAGCGCGCGGCGGCGCGGTTGCGCGAGTTGGTGCCCGAGGCGCGGATCGCGGTCGCGCACGGTCAGATGAACGAAGACGCCCTGGAGCAGGTGATGGTCGGGTTCTGGGAGCGCACGTACGACGTTCTGGTCTGCACGACCATCGTCGAGTCGGGCCTCGACATTCCCAACGCGAACACCCTGATCGTCGAACGCGCCGACCTGCTCGGGTTGTCTCAACTGCATCAATTGCGTGGTCGAGTCGGTCGTGGCCGCGAGCGCGCCTACGCCTACTTCCTCTATCCGGAGGAGCGGCCGCTCACCGAGACCGCGCACGACCGGCTCGCGACCATTGCGCAAAACTCCGACCTCGGCGCCGGCATGGCGGTCGCGATGAAAGACCTCGAAATCCGCGGCGCAGGCAACCTGCTCGGTGGCGAGCAGTCGGGCCACATCGCCGCCGTCGGATTCGACTTGTACGTGCGCCTGGTCGGCGAGGCGGTGGCCGACTTCAAGGGCGACCAAACCCAAGAGCTGGCCGAGGTGAAGATCGACCTCCCGGTCGACGCGCACATCCCGCACGACTACATCGACGGCGAGCGGTTGCGCCTTGCCGCCTATCGGGCGATGGCCGAGGCCGCGAGCGAGGCGGACGTCGAGGCGGTCCGTGAGGAGCTCGCCGACCGTTACGGCCCGCTGCCTGAGCCTGTGGTTAACCTGCTTGAGGTGGCGAAGCTTCGGGTGGAGTTGCGGCCCTATGGCGTCACCGAGGTGGTCTTGCAGGGGAACCAGATCCGGTTCGCGCCCGTTGATTTACGGGAGTCGCAAACCTTGCGGCTGCAACGGCTCTATCCGAAGAGCATCGTCAAGGCGCCACTTCGCACGGCCTTGGTGCCGCGTCCGACCGACGCGCCCCCCGGGCGGTTCGGCGGCCAACCGCTTCGCGACGTCGCGCTCCTTCGGTGGGTCGCGACGCTGGCGCGGGACGTTCTTGAGCCCAAGGACGCTTCGAGGACTCCACGGTGATCGACCGCGGGGCGCCGGTACCCTGATCGGCGGCGCAGTTTCGCACGAAGCTTGCGCGTGAACGGAAGGACAGTCGTGTTTCGTGCTCGACGCGCTACCGCAGGTCTGGCGGGCCTGATCTCGGTCTCGGCGCTGGCGCTGACTGCGTGCGCTCCTGCCCACCCTGGCGCGGCGGCCACGGTCGGAAACGACCGCATCACCGTCGCACAGCTGCAGGCGCTGACGAGTCGCACGTTGGCTGACCCCAGTTTCGCCGCGAGCGGCGGCTCAGACGCCGCCGCGCTGCAGCGCCAACAGCTGACCAACCTCATCAACCACCACCTGCTCGACCTCGCGGCGCGTGAGAAGGGCGTGACCGTCTCGGAGGGCGAGGTGGGCACCACAATCTCCGGGGTCTTGCAGCAAGAGGGCAGCCGGCAGGCCCTCGACAAGGACGCCGCGCAACACGGAATCGCTCCCGCCGACGTCCACGACTACTTCTATTACGCGACTTTGGAGAACAAGCTCGCGCCGAAGATCGACACCCCGGTCGTTCATGTCGCGCACATCTTGGTCAAGGATCAAGCGACCGCGCAAAAGATCCTCAGCGAGGTGAAGGCCAACCCCGACTCGTTCGCCGACATCGCGAAGTCGCAGTCGATCGACAGCGGGAGCGGCGCGAACGGCGGTGATCTCGGCACCACGCCGTCCGCCACCTTTGTCACCCAGTTCGCCGACGCCGTCGACGCCGCGAAGGTCGGCAGCTACTTCATCGTCCAATCGCAGTTCGGCTGGCACGTCGTCCATCTGATCTCCCGCACCACGGAGACGCTTCAGCAGATCGCTGCCAGCGCGGCGAACGGCGACCAGACGGCGCAGCAGGCCACCAACGCGGTCATGGCCCACTACCTCGACACCGTCGCCAAGCAGGCTGGCGGCATCACGGTCAACCCGCGTTACGGGGTTTGGGATCCCGATCAGGGCGGGGTCGTCGCAAGTGACGGCAAGCTGTCGTCGGCCGCGCCCAGCGGCGCACCGAACGCCGCGCCGGCAAGCTGATTGCCCGGTGACGTGACGGCAGCGTCCGACGGACGACCGGGCAGCCGGTTCCTCGATCTCGTCGAGGTGATGGACAGGCTGCGGTCTCCGGGCGGCTGTCCGTGGGATGCGGAGCAAACGCACGCCTCGCTGGTGAAGTACCTGCTCGAGGAGGCCTACGAGACCGCCGAGGCAATCGAGGACGGCGACGACGCGGCGTTGCGCGAGGAACTCGGCGACGTCTTGCTTCAGGTGGTCTTCCACTCCCGAATCGCGGCCGAGCGCCCTGACGGCTGGACCGTCGACGACGTCGCGAACGACATCGTCGAGAAGCTGGTTCGCCGGCACCCGCACGTCTTCGGCTCGGGCTCGGCCGCCACGGCTAGCGATGTCGAGGCCAACTGGGAGCAGTTGAAGGCCGCCGAGAAGGGCCGCACGTCCGCCGTCGAGGGCGTTCCCATGGGCCAGCCCGCGCTCGCGCTCGCCTCCGCGTTGCTCGGCCGCACCGCGAAGGCCGGCCTCAACCTGCCGGTCGTCACCACGATCAGGCCACCCGAGACCGTGGACGACGCGAGCGTGGGTGAGTTGTTGCTCGCCGTCGTCGCGCTCGCGCGGTCAGCCGGCGTCGACGCGGAGACCGCGCTGCGCGGCGCGGCGCGGCGCTACCGCGAAGCCGTGATCGCCGCAGAGGCCGCTCGCCAACCGGAAGAGCCTGCTCGATAGGCTTTTCGACGTCCGCGTCGCCCATGAATTCGCGGACAAACCCGCAGACAGGCCCGCAGACAGGCCCGCAGACAAGGGAAGACAAGGGAGCAGCAGTGGCCGCGATCGAAGCCCTAGGGGCTCGCGAAATTCTCGACTCGCGTGGCAACCCGACCGTCGAGGTGGAGGTGCTGCTCGACGATGGCACGGTGGCCCGCGCCGCGGTGCCAAGCGGCGCGTCAACCGGGGCGTTCGAGGCGGTGGAGCTACGCGACGGCGGCGAGCGCTACGGCGGCAAGGGCGTCGAGAAAGCCGTGCAGGCCGTCATCGACGACATCGGCCCGCAGATCGTCGGTTTCGAGGCCACCGAGCAGCGGCTGCTCGACCAGCGGCTGATCGAGCTCGACGGCACGCCGAACAAAGCCAAGCTCGGGGCGAACGCGATCCTCGGCGTCTCCCTCGCTGTCGCGCGGGCGGCCGCGGAGTCGAGTGAGTTGCCGTTGTTCCGCTACTTGGGTGGTCCCAACGCGTACCTGCTGCCAGTGCCGATGATGAACATCCTCAACGGTGGCGCGCACGCTGACTCCAACGTCGACATCCAGGAATTCATGATCGCGCCGATCGGCGCCGCCACGTTCGCCGAGGCGCTGCGCTGGGGCGCCGAGACCTATCACGCGCTGAAGTCGGTGCTGAAGGGCCGCGGGCTGGCCACCGGCCTGGGCGACGAGGGCGGTTTCGCGCCCAACCTCGGCAGCAACCGGGAGGCGCTCGACCTGATTCTCGAGGCGGTCGGCAAGGCCGGCTTCACCCCTGGCCGCGACATCGCGCTCGCGCTCGACGTGGCCGCCACCGAGTTCTTCCGCGACGGCGCTTACGAGTTCGAGGGCGCCCGCAGGGCGTCGTCCGACTTGATCTCTTACTACGGCGACCTGGTGGCCAACTACCCGCTGGTCTCGATCGAAGACCCGCTGTCGGAGGAAGACTGGGACGGCTGGAAGGCGGTCACCGACGCACTTGGCGGTCAAGTCCAGATCGTCGGTGACGACCTGTTCGTCACCAACCCCGAGCGCATCGCGCGCGGCATCGCCAGCGGCACCGCCAACGCTTTGCTGGTCAAGCTCAACCAGATTGGCACGCTCACCGAGACGCTCGACGCCGTCGAGTTGGCGCACCGAGCCGGTTACCGGACGATGACCTCGCACCGCAGCGGTGAGACCGAAGACACCACGATCGCCGACGTCGCGGTCGCCACCAACGCGGGGCAGATCAAGACGGGTGCGCCGTCGAGGTCGGAGCGGGTGGCCAAATACAACCAGCTGCTGCGCATCGAAGAAGAGCTCGATGACGCGGCGCGCTACGCCGGAGCGTCGTCGTTCCCACGTTTCACCGGCGGTCAGTGAGAAGCTACGGCGTGTGAGATTTTCCCGTCGGCGTCAGCCAAACCGGTCACCCAGCCGGGTTGTCAGGTCTCGCCGGGCGGGCAACCCGCGGTCGACCCCGACCGGTGACGACGCGCAAGCGGCAACCCGCAGGCGCAAGACTTCGTTCACCGGTCGTGCGGCGGTGCTCGCGGTGGTGTTGGCGGCGCTCGCGATCGCACTCGCCGGTCCATTGCGTCAGCTGATCAGCCAGCGGTCGCAGATCTCTTCGCTTCGATCGGACGTCGCACAGCAAACGCGGCAGCTGAAGAGTCTGCAGCAGCAGCAAAAGCAGTGGGCCGACCCCTCGTACGTCGCGCAGCAGGCGCGCGAGCGATTGCACTACGTGCTGCCAGGCGAGGTGCCGTATGTGACGCTCGCGCCGACGCCGTCGGCTTCAGCGACAGCCGGCACGCAAGCCCCGGACGACCAGCCGTGGTACGCGCAGCTGTGGTCGTCGATCCAGGGGGCCGACGCGACGCCGAAGCCGTCCGTCACGCCGCACCCGACGATCGCGCCCGCGCCGTCGGTCGCGCCGACGCCGTGAGTGGCGAGGTCTCGGCCCGCGAGCGCGACGTCGTCGCCGCGCAGTTAGGTCGGACGCCGCGGGCGATGCGGTCGGTTGCGCACCGTTGTCCGTGCGGGTTACCCGACGTCGTCGAGACCGCACCGCGGTTGGCTGACGGCACCCCGTTTCCAACGCTGTACTACCTGACCTGTCCGCGGGCAGCGGCGGCGATCGGCCGGCTTGAGGCGAGCGGGCTGATGCGCGAGATGACGCAACGGCTCGACGACGACTCGGCGTTGCGAGAGCGATATGAGGCGGCGCATCACGACTACCTGCGCCGCCGTGACGCGCTTGAGCCACTACCCGGGAATCCGTCGGCGGGCGGCATGCCGCGACGGGTGAAGTGTTTGCACGTGCTGGTCGCGCACTCTCTTGCGGTCGGCCCGGACGTCAATCCCTTGGGCGACGAGGCGCTGGCGTTGCTGCCGCAATGGTGGGCAAAAGGGCCGTGCGTCGATGTCGGCGTCGATGTCGGCGCCGACGAGGAGGGCGTGCCGTGCGAGTAGCGGCAATCGACTGCGGCACGAATTCGCTGCGGCTGTTGATAGCCGACGTCGACCGAATGACCGGAGCTATCAGCGACGTTGCTCGCGAGATGGAGATTGTGCGCCTGGGTGAGGGTGTCGACAAGACCCGCCAGTTCTCGCCGGCCGCGCTCGAGCGAACCTTGAAGGCGTGTCGCCGTTACGCGCGGCTGATCGAGCCTCGCGACGTCGAGCGGATTCGATTTGTGGCCACCAGTGCGACGCGCGACACCACCAATCGCGACGAGTTCTTCGACGGCGTGCGCGCCGTCTTGGGCATTGACGTTGACGTGGTGAGCGGCGATGAGGAGGCGGCGCTGTCGTTCGCTGGCGCCACCCACGAACTCCTTGCCGGCAAGGATGTCTTGGCGCCGTACCTGGTGGTCGACATCGGTGGCGGTTCGACCGAGTTCGTGCTTGGCTCGACCGCCGTTCAAGCCGCCCGATCGGTCGACATCGGATGTGTGCGTCTCGCCGAGCGGCACCTGCACACGGATCCGGCCGCCCCGGAGGAGATTGCGGCGGCGCGCGCGGATATCGAACGCGCGCTTGATCTGGTGGAGCAGTCAGTGCCGTTAGCGGCGGCGAGCACGCTGGTCGGGCTCGCGGGGTCGGTCACCACCGTCGCCGCCCTGGCGTTGGGGCTTCCTGAGTATGACCCGGTGCGAATTCATCATTCGCGGATCGCCGCGTCGTCGGTTCATGAGACCACCGGCCGCTTGTTGTCGATGACTTTGGCCGAGCGCAGGGCGTTGTCCGTCATGCATCCGGGCCGGGCCGACGTGATCGGCGCTGGAGCATTGGTTCTCGACACCATCATGCGGCGTGTCGACGCATCGGACGTCGTCGTCAGTGAGCACGACATTCTCGACGGGATCGCGTTGTCGATCGCGTCTTAGCGGCTCGCCGTCAGGCCGGGAAGGCGATGACCTTCGCCAGGTCGCCTGCCGTCTCGGCGCACCGCTGCAGCAAGATGTCGATGCCCGCGGCCGGAACCGGTCGGGCGAAGTGGTAGCCCTGGCCGAGCTGGCAGCCGAGGCGTTCGAGCTCGCGAGCTTGCTGCGCGGTCTCGATGCCCTCGGCAAGGGTGACGAGCCCGAGCGCTTCACCAAGCTCGATCATGGCCCTGACGAACGGCGACTTCTCCTCGTTGCCGCTGAT
>JAICYF010000104.1 GCA_025934355.1 Acidothermaceae bacterium | reverse complement strand
TGAAGTCCATGTTGCCGCCGAAGTTCAGCTGGTAGGTGCGCAGCAACTCGACGCCGCGGTCCTCGAACAGCTTGGCCATCACGCGGTGGGTGATCGTGGCGCCGACCTGCGACTTGATGTCGTCGCCGACGATCGGCAGCCCGGCGTCCTCGAACTTCTTGGCCCACACCGGGTCGCTCGCGATGAAGACCGACAACGCGTTCACGAAGGCGACGCCCGCGTCGATCGCGCACTGGGCGTAGAACTTGTCGGCGACCTCGGAGCCGACCGGCAGGTACGAGACGAGCACGTCGGCGCCCGACTCCTTGAGCACCTTGACGACGTCGACCGGCGTCTCGTCGGACTCCTGGATCGTGTCGCGGTAGTAGTCGCCGAGGCCGTCGTAGGTGTGGCCGCGCTGCACGATGACGCCGGTGGGCGGCACGTCGCAGAACTTGATCGTGTTGTTCTCGCTGGCGCCGATCGCGTCGGCGAGGTCTTGGCCGACCTTCTTGCCGTCGACGTCGAACGCGGCCACGAACTTCACGTCGCCCACGTGGTACGGACCGAACTGCACGTGCATCAGGCCGGGGACCCGCTCCTCCGGGTCGGCGTTCTTGTAGTACTCGACCCCCTGGACCAGGGATGCGGCGCAGTTACCAACGCCGACGATCGCGACCCGAACCGAACCCATAGCAAGTGCTCCTTCGTGTTTTCGTGAACCGGTGAGGGTTTACGCGTTCACGTCGGACGACGTGACGGCGTCCGACTTGTTGTTTGTGGTTGTCTCACTGCCTGCGGCGCGCTCGGTTGCGATCAACTCGGTGAGCCAGCGCACCTCGCGCTCAACCGACTCGAGACCGTGCTTTTGCAACTCGAGGGTGTAGCTGTCGACCCGCTCGCGGGTGCGTGACAGCGACGTCTTCACGTGGTCGAGCCGCTCTTCCAACCGGTTGCGCCGCCCCTCGAGGATGCGCATCCGGACGTCGGCGTCGGTCTGGGCGAAGAACGCGAAGTGGACGCCGAAGTTCTCGTCTTCCCATGAGGACGGGCCGGCCTCGGCGAGCAGGTTCTGCAGGTGCTCTTTGCCGTCCGCGGTGAGCTTGTAGACGATGCGGCTGCGCGCGCCGCTCTCCTCGCCGTCCGCGCTCACGTGACCGGCGGCGAGCATTTCCTTCAGGCACGGATACAGCGAGCCGTAAGAAAACGCTCGGAAAGTGCCCAACATGGCGTTGAGCCGCTTGCGCAACTCGTAGCCGTGCATAGGAGACTCGTGGAGCAGACCGAGCACGGCAAGCTCGAGGACGCCTGCGCGTCCCGACCGCTTGGCCGCCTCCGCCATTGCCTGCTCCGTCGCTCGTGATGGTTGTTCCGGACCGATGTATCGGTTCGATACATCTGAACGATACGGGCCGCTCGGGTGACATGCAAACCCGGGGTCGGTGTGTCGCGCGTCACAGGTCGCCCCCTGGCACCGCCGCCGGAATCCAGGCAGCCCTTGGACACCCGGCGTGGCCTGAGGACAGCGCTCGAACGGTGTCCTCGGGTGCCTCAAGGTGTCCTCGGCCCGTCGACCGCAGGGCGGGCGTCAGCGCCGGGTCGCGCAGATCTGCAGCCGGACGTAATCGATCACCGGTTCCGCCAGCTGGTCGGCGACCGCCCGTACGAACGGGCGCTGTTCGCTCATCGGCAGGTCGCGCAACTGGGCGCCGAGCAGCACGGTGGCGATGAAGGTCTCCAGTTGCTCGCCGCGCTCGAGTCGCGCCGGATCAGGCGTCAGTTTGACGTCGAGGTCGGTGAAGCCGGCCGCGTCGAGCCGGACGACGGTGGTTTCGACGTCCGCGAAATTCCAGAACGCGTCGCCAGTGTCGCCACCGACCGCCGCGACGGCCCGCCGGAACTCGGCGATGTTGCCGAAGCCGCCGCCCTCGGCAACGAACCGTCCGCCGGAACGCAGCGCCGCGGCCACGCTTCGAAAGACGACGTCGTGGTCGGGCAGCCAATGCAATGTCGCGACACTGAGCGCGGCATCGGCCGGCTCACCGAGGTCGAGCGGCTCACGCAAGTCGGCGTGGACGACGCGCAGCCGGTCACCGCGATCGCCAAGTCTCGAGCTGAGTTGTTCGAGCATTTGCCGCGAACCGTCGACGGCGATGACCCGCCCGCCCGGCAGCGCGCCCAACAGGTGTTCGGCGTCACGGCCGGTGCCGCAGCCGATGTCGACGACCGTCTCGTCGCCGGAGAGCCCGAGCCGGTCGATCGCCGCCGCACCCCATCGCTTGTGCGGCAGCGGCAGCGAGTCGTACACGCCGGCGTTCCATTCGAGCAGCTCCACCACGCCTCCCATCGTCGATAGGACGACGGTAGCTGGTATCTCGCTATGCGGTCGCTCTATCTCGGATCGTGAGATACGGCGTCAGCGGCGAGAATGCCCTGCCCGGGACAGCGGCTAGGTCAGCCGTGCACTTCCACCGGCTCGCCGGCAGGTGCCTCGGGAGCGCGGGCGCGCATATGCGCGGGTCGCGCGAAGAACAGCGCCGCAATCAGTCCGAGCACGATCACCGCCGCGGGCAGCAGAATGGATTGCGCCATCGCGTCACTGAAGCCCGGGTGCAATGACGCCGGCAAGGCGCCCGACGTCCCGGCCCCGGCGGCACCCGCCGCCTGCGGCAGATGCGCGTCGAGGCGGTTTTGCATGAGGACGCCGATGGCCGCGCTGCCCAGCACCGCGCCGACTTGGCGAGTGGTGTTGTAAACGCCCGACCCCGCGCCCGCCTGGTGCATCGGCAGGTTTCGGGTCGCTGTCGTGCTCAGCGGCGACCACATGAACCCGTTGCCGACGCCGAGCAGACACAGCGGAAGCACCAACTTCCAGATTGCCTGATTCGGGTCCATGACACTGCTGAGCCAGGCCAACGAGACCGGCACACAGATCAGGCCAATGCCGCCCACATAGCGCGGGTGCACCCGGTCGGCGAGTCGCCCTACGAAGGGCGCCAACGCTCCTGACAGCACAGCCATTGGCACGAAGAGCAACGCCGATCGGGTGGGACTCAGACCCTGCACGTTTTGCGCGTACAGCATGAGCGGAAACGCCATCGCAGTGACCGCGAAACCGACGGTGGTGATGGCGACGTTGGCGAGCGAGAAATTGCGATCCCGAAATAGCGCGAGCGGCAGCAACGGCTCGCCTGAATTGCGCTGCTGCCAGTAGGCGAATACGGCGAGCACCACCAGACCGGCGATGATGAGGATCCAGATCACCGCGTCCCAGTTGTGGTTTTGACCCTCTTGAATCCCGAAGACGAGCAAGAACATGCCGACCGCGCTCAGCGCAACGCCGAGCAAGTCGAACCGGTGCGGGTGCGTTTCCAGGGCGGGCACCAATCTCACCGCGAGGACGACGCCGACCACCCCGATCGGCACGTTGATGAAGAAAATCCACTCCCAGCCGAGTGCGTCGATCAGCACGCCGCCGAGCAGCGGTCCAACCAAGACGGCCACCCCGGCGACCGCACCCCACATGCCCATGGCCTGGCCGCGCTTCGTCGGCGGGAAGATCCGGGTGATGACCGCCATCGTCTGCGGCGTCATCATCGCCGCTCCGAGACCTTGCACTGCCCGGGCAACGATCAACTCGTTGACCGTGCCGGTGAATCCGCACCACGCCGACGCGGCCGTGAAGACGACAAGCCCGGTGAGGTAAAGCTTCTTCGGCCCGTATCGGTCGCCAAGCCGGCCGGTGATGAGCAGCGGCACCGCATAGGCAAGCAGGTACGCGCTGGTCACCCAGATGACGGTGTTGACGTCGGAATCCAGCCCCTTCATGATCGCCGGCGTCGCAACCGAGACGATCGTGGTGTCGACGAGAATCATGAAGAAGCCCAGGCACAGCGCCCATAAGGCCGGCCAAGCGCGGTAGTCGCCCCGCTGGTTGGACTGCTCGCCCGCAGTAGTCGTCACCCCACCACGTTAAGCACCGGCGGTCCGTTGAGAACAGCCACCCGACCGGGTGACTCGATTTCGACGCCGGACGACGGCGTTACGCCGCGGGTACTGTGTTTTGCGTGGAAACGGTCCGGTCGAAGATCGACTACTCGCTCGCGCGGCGAGCGACGCTCGTTTCCCTTTTCCGTGGCCAGGCGACGACTACCGACGTGTGCGACGCGCACCCGTACCTGCTCCGGGCGGCGAAGCACCACGGCGAGGTCACCGACGTCCAGTGCCCGGTGTGCCGTCGCGAAGTGCTGACGCACGTGACCTACACCTACGGCGACGCGCTGGGCCAATACAGCGGGCGCATCAAGGCGACCCGTGAGCTCGCACAGATGGAGCACGAGGTCCACGAGTTCACCGTGTACGTCGTCGAGGTCTGCCAAAACTGCGGGTGGAACCACCTCGTGGAGTCGTACGTCCTTGGACATGGGCGCGCGCCGGAGGTCGGCCAGCGCCAACGCAAGCGCGCGCTGCCCGACTAGCGCTCGCTGCTCGGGTGCCACGCGTTAAGCGTCGGTTGCCGGGTACAAGATCAGGCGGACGACGAGAAAGCCGCCCCCAAAGCTGAGGTTTGCCCTGAAGATCGACTATCCGCGCGCCGGGAAGACCGGCGTCAAACGGTTCGCGCCCTCTTGGAAGCTGTCGCTGGGTGTCGGCGGCGGCTTCCTTTTGCTGCTGATCGGCTTGTTCGCGCTCGGCTACGCCCTGGTGAAGGTGCCGTCGCCGAACAGCATCTCGCTGGCGCAATCGGCGTCCGTCTTCTACTCCGACGGCAAGACGCAACTCGGCGCCGTCGGTGCGCGAAACCGCGAGTCGGTCCCACTGTCGAAAGTGCCACCCGCCGTGCAACACGCGGTGCTCGCGGCCGAGGACCGCAGTTTCTACTCCGAGCCGGCGGTCTCCCCGTTCGGGATCATCCGGGCCGGCTTGGTCGACCTGAGGCACGGCGACTTCGTCGAGGGCGGCTCGACTATCACCCAGCAGTACGTGAAGAACGCTTACCTGACCCAGCAGCGCACTCTAACTCGCAAGGTCAAAGAGTTCTTCATCTCCATCAAGATCGGGCAGACCCATTCCAAGAGCCAGATCCTCGAGGACTACCTCAACACGATCTACTTCGGCCGCGGCGCCTACGGCATCCAAGCCGCGGCGAAGGCGTACTTCGGCAAGGACGTCTCGCAGCTGACGCCTGCCGAGGGCGCCGTCCTCGCGTCGTCCATTCAAGCGCCGTCGTACCTCGATCCCGCGCTGCACAAGTCGCGGGCCCTCGCCCGGTGGAACTACGTGCTTGACGGCATGGTGAAGAAGGGTTGGCTTTCCAAGGCCGATCGCGCGGCGGCCGCCTACCCGGCGGACCTGCAGCCCATCGGCTCGTCGAGCTCGCTCAGCGGGCCGAACGGGTACCTCATCGCCACCGTGCAAGCCGAACTCGAGTCGCACGGTGTCACCGAAAACCAGATCAATCGGGGCGGGCTGCGCATCGTCACGACCTTCGACGCCGGCACTCAAGCCGCCGCCACGCAAGCCGTCGACTCTGTCGTCGGAAACGGCAAGGTGCCCGCTGACGTGCGCACCGCGTTGGTCGCGGTCGAGCCCGGTACCGGCAAGGTTCTCGCGATGTACGGCGGGCCCGACTACGTGACGCGGCCGTTTAATGACGCGACCCAGTCCATCCCGCCGATGGGTTCGACCTTCAAGCCGTTCGTGCTCGCCGCCGCGCTGAAATCGGGCCTGCCGCTGACCACGAGATTCAGCGGCCGGTCTCCGCAGACCATCGCGGGCCAGAAGTACGTCAACGACGCGGGCGAGCAGTTCGGCAACATCGACCTCGTCACGGCGACCGCGCACTCGGTCAACACCGTGTTCGTGCAGCTCGGCGAGAAGGTCGGCGTGCAGAAGGTGATCGACGCCGCGCACGCGGCCGGCCTGCCGTCGTCCACGAAGCTCTCGGCCAACGGTTCGATGCTGCTCGGCAGCGACTCGACGCACCCGATCGACGAGGCCGCCGCGTACGCGACGTTCGCCGCAAAGGGCGTCTACGCGATGCCGTATGTCGTGCAAAGCGTCACCGACGCTGGCGGCAAGGTGCTGTATCAAGCAAAAGTGCAGAAGCGGCAAGCGTTCTCAGCCGGCGTGGCGGCCGACGTCGACTACGCGATGCAGCAGGTCATCAACTCGGGCACCGGCACATCGGCGAAAATCGGCCGGCCGGCCGCGGGCAAGACGGGGACGACGTCGGGCAACGTTTCAGCCTGGTTCACGGGGTTCACGCCGCAGTTGTCGGCCGCGGTGACCATGTTCCGCGACAACAACGCGCCACTCGCCGGCATCGCCGGCTACAGCCAGATTTACGGCGGCACGTTGCCGGCGAAGATGTGGGCGGCCTTCATGAAGGCGGCACTTGCGCATCAAAAGGCCGTGCCGTTCCCGCCGCGAGCGAACGTCGGCGCACCACCGCCCGCGCCGTCGTCGTCCGCTCCCCCGTCATCGGCACCGGCATCGCCGAGGCACAGCGCGCCGCCGAGCGGCTCGGCACCGCCCAAGTCGCCGCCGCCGTCCGGCGGGCCGACGAAATCGCCGTCGCCCAAGCCGACCAAGACGGTGGCCGGTTCGCCACCGGCCGGGCCGAAGCCGTCGGGACCGTAACTCCAGCTCGGGTCGGCTAAGTTTCAGGCCATGGACAACCGCACGGCGAACGCCGAGGGCCGGTCGAGCATTGTGCCCGACGTCGTCGCGCCGTCGCACGAAGATCCCGTCGTCCGGGAGGCGAGCGCTGGATTCGGCGGCCCGGTTGGCCGACACGTCGAGCCCGGCGCCTCGTGGTGGACGCCGATCCGAGTGCTCATAGCGTTCGCGATGCTGTCGTCGGTGCTGATGTATATGCAGAAGCTGCCGTGCCGCAATCAGCCGTGGAACGGCTTTCAATACAGCCACGCCTGCTACAACGACATCTACCCGCTGTACTTCAGCGAGGGCCTCGACAAGGGCAAGGTGCCCTACCTCGACACGCACACGGATTCGAACGGCAACACCGCGAACGTCGAATACCCGGTGCTCATCGGCGGCGCGATGTGGCTCGGCATGAAGGTGGTCGACGCGGTGACGCCATCAACCGCCACCGACCGAGGTCAGCGGTTCCTCGACGTCACGTGGTTCATGCTCGCGATCGCCGCGTTGATAGCCGTGTTGGCGACGGCGTTGACGAACCGCCGCCGAATCTGGGATGCGGCGATGCTTGCGCTGGCGCCTTCGCTGATTTTGGCCGGCCTCGTCAATTGGGACCTCATCGCGGTCGCGTTCACCTCACTTGCCATGCTCGCGTGGGCGCGCAAACGGGTGTTCGTGTCAGGACTGCTTTTCGGTCTTGCGATCGCGACCAAGTTCTACCCGCTGCTGCTCCTGGCGCCCCTGTTCATGTTGTGCATACGCGGTCGCCAGTTGCGGCCGTTCTTCCGCATGCTCGTCGGCGCTGCGGTGAGCTGGGCGGTCGTCGACGTGCCGGTGTGGATCGCCTCGCCGTCCGGCTTCGGCACCTTCTACGCCTTCAACAAAAGCCGCACGCCCGACTGGGGCTCGATCTGGTACGCGTTCCAACAGATGTTCAACCACTCGTTCTCGATTCACGAGGTGAACATCTATGAAGAGGCCCTCACCGTCATGATTCTGCTCGGCGTTGCCGCATTGACGTTCGGCGTCGCCCGGCGGCCGCGAGTGCCGCAGCTGATGTTCTTGACGCTCGCGCTGTTCCTAGTGGTCAACAAGGTTTACTCGCCGCAGTACGTGCTGTGGCTATTGCCGTTGTTCGTGCTCGCGCGGCCACGGTGGCGGGCTTTCTTGGTGTGGCAGTTCGCCGAGATCCTTTATTTCTTGGGGATTTGGTTTTACCTGCTCGAGGTCAGCCGGCCTGGCAAGGGCTTGGAGTGGCAGCCATACGTGATCTCGCTGTGGATCCGCGACATCGCGGTGTTGGCGATGTGCGTGCTCGTCATCATCGACATCGTCCGGCCCGACCGCGACGTCGTCCGGATCGATGGATCGGACGACCCGGCCGGAGGCGTGCTTGACGGCGCTCCCGACATTTTTGAACGGTCTTCGCGTTACGAAGAACCGGTCGGCGTTTCTGCTTGAGGTGTTGGCACCGACCGAGCTGCGGTTCGGCCGAGGTGCTTGCGCAGGTAGGCGATGTCGGCACCCTGGCCGGCGGCGCCGTTCGGCGTCTCGCACACCACGGGCGTGTTGGCTTGGCGCACTACCTCGACGATGAGCGCGGGGTCGATCTCGCCGTCATCGAAGTTGGCGTGGCGGTCGGCGCCCGAGCCGAACGCGTCGCGCGAGTTGTTGGCGTGCACGAGGTCGATTCGGCCGGTGATGGCCTTGACCCGGTCGACGATGCTGGCGAGGTCTTCTCCGGCCGCGTGGTAGTGGCAGGTGTCGAGGCAGAAACCAGGGTTGAAGTCGCCGATCGCGTCCCACAACATGGCGAGACGGTCGAGGGTGCGGGCCATGGCGTTGTCGCCGCCCGCGGTGTTCTCGATGAAGATCGGCAGCGGCGGATGCCAGCGCTCGAAGGTCTTGCGCCAGTTGTCGACGCCGGTGTGCGGGTCGTCGGCTTTTAACACATGGCCACCGTGCACGATCAGCGCCTTGGCGCCGATGGTCGCGGCCGCGTCGGCGTGCTGGGCGAGCAGCTTGCGGCTCGGGATCCGGATCCGGTTGTTCGTGGTCGCGACGTTGATGACGTACGGCGAGTGCACGTAGAGGTCGATCGGGGCGTTTTGCAGCGCCGTCGCGTCGGCCCGGATCTCGGGACCCTTCCAGCCTTGCGGGTCGCCGAGGAAAAACTGCGAGAGGTCTGCCTCTCGGGCGGCCGCCTCGGCGATCGGGTCTTCCTGATCGACGTGCGCGCCCAGCTTCGGAATGCTCACCCCGCCCACCCTAGGCGCGCCCCGGGTTGAACGTGATCAACCGGCGAAGGCGCGGGTGCGGGTTGGTATCCTTTGCCGACGCCCGCGGCTGCTAGGTCTGCCCGGGCGCGTGCCCTCCTGTCACGGAAGGACCGTGACCGCCTGAGTCCGAAGGAGGCTGGTGCACGCATGCGTCGCTACGAACTGATGGTGCTGCTCGATCCTGATGTCGAGGAGCGCACCGTCGCCCCGTCCCTTGAGCAGTACCTCGGCGTCGTCCGCAACGACGGCGGCACCGTGGAGAAGGTCGACATCTGGGGCCGCCGCCGGCTCGCTTACGAGATCGGCAAGAAGGCCGAAGGCATCTACGCCATCGTCGACCTGGTCGCCGAGCCGGCCGCGGTCAAGGAGCTCGACCGCCAGCTCAATCTCAACGAGACCGTGCTGCGCACCAAGCTCATCCGTCCAGAAACGCGGTAGGAGACCACCATGGCTGCGGGCGACACCAACATCACGCTCGTCGGCAACTTGGTCGACGACCCAGAGCTGAGGTTCACTCCGAGCGGTCAGGCTGTGGCGAAGTTTCGGGTGGCCTCGACCCCGCGATTCCTCGACAAGCAGACTAACGAATGGAAGGACGGCGAAAGCCTCTTCCTCACCTGCAACGTGTGGCGGCAGGCGGCCGAGAACGTCGCCGAGTCGCTGCAGCGTGGCATGCGGGTCATCGTGCAGGGCCGGCTCAAGCAGCGCTCGTATGAGACCAAAGAAGGCGAGAAGCGCACCGTCTTCGAGGTCGAGGTCGACGAAGTGGGTCCGTCGTTGCGCAACGCCTCAGCGAAGGTCACCAAGGCCGCGCGCGGTGGCGGTGGCGGTGGCGGCGGCTTCGGTGGCGGCTCGCCCGCTGACGACCCTTGGTCCACGGCGTCGACCGGCTCGACCTCGGCCGCCGGTGGTGGCGGCTTCTCCGACGAGCCGCCGTTCTAACCGCCCTGGCTTAACGACAAAGCATCCGGACGACGCGCTTCGCGGCGCACGCCGCGCTCCGTCCGACTAACAAACTCTTGGAGCGATAACGATGGCGAAGGTTCCAACCCGCAAGCCGAAGAAGAAGGTTTGCGTGTTCTGCAAGGAGAAAATCTCCTACGTCGACTACAAAGACACCAACTTGCTGCGCAAGTTCATCTCCGACCGCGGCAAGATTCGCGCCCGGCGGGTCACCGGCAACTGCACGCAGCACCAGCGCGACGTCGCGACCGCGGTGAAGAACAGCCGCGAGATGGCGCTCCTGCCCTACACCAGCGCGGCGCGCTAAGAAGGGGTTGTCGCAATGAAGCTCATTCTCACGTCAGAGGTAGACGGTCTCGGCGCAGCCGGCGACGTCGTCGAGGTGAAGGACGGTTACGGCCGGAACTTCCTTGTGCCGCAAGGTCTTGCGATGCGCGCGACACGTGGCGCGGAGAAGCAGGTGGCGCTGATCAAGCGGGC
>JAICYF010000115.1 GCA_025934355.1 Acidothermaceae bacterium | reverse complement strand
GCGTGCGCCGAACGCGCTGGCTCGATTAGGCCATTCGGCGGCGGCCGATTACTCCAGCCGCGCGCGGCAGTGAGGCGCACTTTGACGCGTCTGCCATAACCTGTCCCGTTTCGAGTGGCCGTCGGGGCCGAAGATCGACCAAATACCGGCGAACTTTCCGCCGCACGGGCTCAAGTTCACTGGACCATTCGGCCGATCACTGTCCGTGACTGGGGAGGAACGACATGGCTTCTTGGACCAACGACTCGCAGATCCACTCGCTCATGCGTAGATATCTGGCTGCCGTCGCCCGCTACGACGAGGCAACTGAACGCCGGCTGCCCGCCGCCGAGTTGGACCGCCTGCGCGACGAGAAGCGGGACGCGGCCCGCGACTACGAAGAAGCCCTGATCGCCCGCGGCTGGCAGATCCCCGGCCTGGCCGTCGGCCCACTCGCGCGCGCGGCGCGTTGGTAGCCACGTAACGACCGCCGCGCGGCGTCCGATGAGCTTCGCCGCACTCGCATAGGCTGCCGAGCATGGACCGGCGGATCTTCGGCTTGGAGAACGAGTACGGCGTCACGTGCACGTTCCACGGCCAGCGCCGATTGTCGCCAGACGAGGTGGCCCGCTACCTGTTCCGTCGCGTCGTCTCATGGGGCCGGTCAAGCAACGTCTTCTTGCGCAACGGCGCCCGGCTATATCTCGACGTCGGAAGTCACCCCGAATACGCCACGCCCGAATGCGACAACGTCGTCGACCTCGTCGTCCACGACAAGGCTGGCGAACGCACGCTCGAGGGATTGCTCGTCGACGCCGAGCGTCGGCTGCGCGAAGAGGGCATCGCCGGCGACATTTACTTATTCAAGAACAACACCGATTCCGCCGGAAACTCCTATGGCTGCCACGAAAACTACCTCGTCGGGCGACAAGGTGAGTTCGGCAGACTGGCCGACGTGCTCATTCCGTTCTTGGTGACCCGGCAAATCATCTGCGGAGCAGGCAAAGTTTTGGCCACTCCTCGTGGCGCTGTCTTTTGCGTGAGCCAGCGCGCCGAGCACATCTGGGAAGGCGTCTCATCGGCCACCACCAGGTCGCGACCCATCATAAACACGCGCGACGAGCCACACGCGGACGCCGAGCGATTCCGTCGGCTGCACGTCATTGTCGGCGACTCCAACATGGCCGAGACAACCACCTTGCTCAAGGCCGGCTCGACCGACCTGGTGTTGCGGATGATTGAGGCTGGCGTCGTCCTTCGCGACCTGACGCTGGAGAACCCCATCCGCGCCATCCGCGAAGTCAGCCACGATCCCAGCGGACGTCGCAAGGTGCGATTGGCGAACGGCCGCGAAGCGAACGCCCTTGAGATTCAGCAGGAATACCTGGAAAAGGCACTCGATTTCATCGACCGCCGCGGTGCCGATGCCACCACCAGCCGGGTGCTCGACCTGTGGCGTCGCACCATCGAAGCCATCTCGAGCGGCGACCTGTCGCTGGTCGACCGCGAAATCGACTGGGTCATCAAGCATCGCCTCATCGAGCGTTACCGCGCGAAGCATGGTCTCGCGCTCTCGTCGCCGCGCGTCGCGCAGATCGACCTCGCCTATCACGACGTCAATCGCAACCGTGGCTTGTACTACCTGCTCGAACGCCGCGGTGAGGTCGAACGGGTGGCCCGCGACCTCGACATATTTGAGGCCAAGTCGGTGCCGCCGCAAACCACCCGCGCCCGTCTGCGCGGCGAGTTCATCAAGCGGGCGCAGGAAAAGCGCCGCGACTTCACCGTCGATTGGGTGCATCTGAAGCTCAACGACCAAGCTCAACGCACGGTCTTGTGCAAAGACCCGTTCCGCGCGGTCGACGACCGCGTTGAGAAGCTCATCGCGAGCATGTAACCGGTTCGGCGCCGGGCGCTCAGCGCCCTCTCAGGAGCGGCGGTTAGGGTCGGGCGAGTCCCCGATGAATCTGAGGTTTTCAGTGCGCGTCCGCACGCCAGCCCGCCGCGCCGCAGCGAGCGTCGTCTCCCTCGTTGTCGCCGCGCTCGCCACGTCCGCGCTCGCCGGCTGCGGATCGTCTGGTTCGTCGCAAAAGACCGCGGACGACGTGACCGTCGCCGGCGCGTTCGACAAGCAGCCCACGATCAGCGTGCCGAAAGGCAAACCTCCGGCGGCCACCGGCGTGAAGGTCATCAGCCGCGGTTCCGGGCCCGCGCTACAAACCGGCGACCTCGCGGTCGTCGACGGTTACGGGCGCACCTGGTCGAGCGCCACGGCGTTCGAGAACACCTACACGTCGGCCTCCGTGCCCGACACATTGCCGGTCGGCACCGGGCAGATCCAGCTGACCGGTCTCGACAAGGCCCTGCTCGGCGTGCCGACCGGCAGCCGGGTGCTCATCGTCATCCCGCCAAAGGAAGGCTTCTCACTCGTCTCGCAGCTACCGACAGGGGTGACGAAGACCGACACCGCAGTGCTCGTGTTCGACGTGCTCGCCGGGTACCACGGCAACGCCGGCCCGTCAGGGCAGCAGATCAGTTCGGGTGGCGGATCCTTGCCGAGCGTGACGAGCAGCAGCCTCACCGAGAAGCCGACGCTGGCGATCCCCAAGGCCAGTCCGCCGACGAAGCTGTCCGTCACCACCCTCATCAAGGGCAGCGGCCCGGTGGTGGCGAAGGGGCAAGAGCTCGTCGTCCAATACCTCGGGCAGATCTGGGCGTCCGGCAAGGAGTTCGACTCGTCTTGGCAGCGCGGCGAGCCGACCGCGTTCACGGTGGGCGCCGGTCAGCTGATCCAGGCCTGGGACGACGGCCTGGTCGGCGTGCCCGTCGGCAGCCGGGTGCTGATCGTCGCGCCACCTGACTCCGCGTATGGTGCGTCGGGACAACCGAGCGCCGGGATCAGCGGCACCGACACGCTGGTGTTCGTGGTCGACGTCCTCGGCGCTTACAGCGCCTGATCAAACCGGGCGCTTACAGCGCCTGATCAAACCGGGCGCTTACAGCGCCTGATCAAACCGGGCGCTTACAGCGCCTGATCAGCCACTCGTGAAGGGAACCGACGTGACGCAGCGCGAGAAGCCAGAGGTCGACTTCCCCGAGGGCGAGCCGCCGTCCGATCTGGTGATCGTCGATGAGATCGTCGGCGACGGCGCGGAGGCGACCTCAGGGCACACGGTGCTGGCCCATTACGTCGGCGTGGCGTTCTCCACCGGCGAGGAGTTCGACAGCTCATGGAATCGCGGAGAGCCGCTGGCCTTTCCGCTCGGCGCGGGCCGGGTCATCAAAGGTTGGGACCAGGGTTTGCTCGGAATGAAGGTCGGCGGCCGCCGGCGGCTGACCATCCCGCCGCACCTCGGTTAGGGGGATCGCGGCGCGGGCGCGGCGATCGCGCCGGGGGAGACGCTGATTTTCGTCGTCGACCTCGTCGACGTGAGGTAGCAGCGTCGACCTCGTCGACGTGAGGTAGCAGCGTCGACCTCGTCGACGTGAGGTAGCAGCGTCGACCTCGTCGACGTGAGGTAGCCCGCGCTCAAACCAGCTGCTGTTAGGCGCCGTTGCGCTCGAGCAGGGACGCCGTTGTCTAACACCCGCCCCGGCCGGGCTGCCTGGTGCCCGGAGTCAGAGCAGGGACGCCGCGTGGCGGCCGGCGCAGCCGGCCGCCAAGAAGTATCCGAGGTCTTGATCGAGTGACCGGCCCATCGTCGACATCCGCAAAGGGGCGGATCGAAGCGCGTCGAGCATCCCCTCGGCGCTGACTCGCACGATCCGATGCCGGTCGCCAAGGGTGGCCAGGTCGGCTTCGACGGCGCCGGCCAGGGGCTCGGGCAACTCAGGCACCGCGATGTCGGCGCTCGCCAAGGCCACCCGGCCATAGGCCGTTCTGCTGTGATGGCTAATGCCCCGATGCCGGGTGCGGGGGTCGGCGTCGCTGATCCGCAACGATGCCACCGCTCTGCCGCCCAACGCGGTCACCGCGTTGACCGCCTCGCCCGCGGCGACACCGGAATAGCCCCAGCGCGTTCCGGTGCCCAAGTTCCCAGGGCCTTGGGCGACCACGACCACGTCGGCGGCGAGCACATGACGCGCGGCCAACAACCCGGTGTGCAAAGTGACGGCCTCGAGATCACCGCCGAACGCCTGCCCGACAGTAACGGTGGCGTGCAGCCAGTCGGCGGCCCGCAGGGTGGCCACCGTGCGGGAAAGCCAAAGCGGCAGCGCACCGCCGTCCGACATCACATACACGACCCGCGCCAACGGTCGATCGAGGCGCAGTCCGGCGAGCACCGCTGGCAACGCCGAATGCAGGTCGGCGATGACGACCGGCATGCCGTCGATGGAGTCGGCGTCGACCAGCAACTCATGGTGCGGCGACTCCTGCGCGTCGACGCCGTTGACGCTGACCTGCAATGGCGTGTAGCGGGCCTTCACCAGCCGGCCGATGTCGGGCTCGTCTGCTGGCAACCGCCCCGGAACCGCGATCACCATCGCGTGACCGCCGGTTCCGAGTTCGAGCTCGACAGCTGCGGTGTTGAGCAACACCTCGTCGCCGATGCGCGGGACGCCGACCAGCCTGGGGTAGGCGAGCGCCCGCACCACGACCCCGTCGACGTCCGCCATCAGTTCGACGGCCCCCTTCCAGGCGTCGCCGATGGCCGTCACGACGCCGCGCCGCCACCTGATCACGAGCGCCGACGTTACTCGATCGTGGCGCGCGCCTCGAAGCGGTGAAATGCGTTAGCGTCCAACGCATGTCCGCCCGCAAGACGGAGCGCTTGCTCAACCTGGTGATCTGCCTACTGGCCACCAGGCGCTACCTGTCGGCGGAGCAGATCCGCCGCACGGTCGCGGGTTATGAAGACCTCGGCGACGAGGCGTTCAAGCGCAAGTTCGAGCGCGACAAGGAAGACCTGCGCGATCTCGGCATCCCACTCGAGACCGGCAGCGACAGCACGTTCGACGACGAGCCTGGCTACCGCATCCGGCGCGACGATTACAGCCTGCCTGACATCACGTTCGAGCCGGCCGAGCTCGCAGTGCTTGGCGTCGCGGCCCGCACCTGGCAGCAGGCCAGTCTCGGGTCGGCGGCGTCCGGCGCGTTGTTGAAGCTGCGCGCCGCCGGCGTCGACGTCGACGACGCGGTGCCGGTCGCGATCGAGACCCGGGTCGCGACCAGCGAACCCGCGTTCGAGGCGGTGCGGCAGGCCACCGCCGACCGCCGAGCCATCACGTTCCACTACCGCACGCGCGACAGCACCCGGCATGTAGAGCCATGGGGCCTGGTGTCGTGGCACGGTCGTTGGTACCTCGTCGGGCACGACCGCGACCGCGGAGACACCCGCGTCTTCCGGGTGAGCCGGATCGTCGGGGACGTCAGAGCAGTCGGACGACGTGGTGACGTCGAAGTGCCGGACGGCGTCGACATCCGGAAGATCGTTTTGCAGATGGTCGAAGACCCCGTGCGTATCAGTGCGAAGGTGCTGGTGCGCGACGGCGCCGCGCAGGGGATGCGGCGGCGCGCGTTGTCGATGGAGCCGCACCACGACGGCTGGGACCTGCTTGAGTTGCCGGTCGCGCACGCCGAGCGACTCGCCGACGAGGCGATGGGTTTCGGTCCTGACGTGGTGATCGTCGAACCCGCGGAGGCGCGGGCCGCGGTCCTCGCCCGGTTGCGGGCGGTGGCCGCGACCGCGGTCCAATGGACCGGCGGATGAGCGGCGCCACTGATCAGCTGCCGCGGTTGCTCTCGCTGGTGCCGTATCTGCTGACCCGGCCCGGAGCGAAGATCTCGGACGTCGCAAAGACGTTCGGGGTGAGCGAGGAACAGCTGTCGCGCGACCTCGAGCTGGTGTACATGTGCGGCCTGCCGGGCTACTTCCCGGGCGATCTGATCGAAGTCGACATCACCGCGTCCGGTCGGATCACGGTCAGCAACGCCGACACGATTGCGCGTCCGTTGCGGCTATCCCGCGACGAGGCGCTCGCTCTCATCGTCGGATTGCGCATGCTCGCCGACTTGCCCGGGCTGCAGGAGCGCGAGGCGGTTGACTCCGCCCTTGCGAAACTCGAAAACGCGGCCGAGGAAGCAGCCGTCGCGAGCTCTGCGGTGGCCGTCGAGATCGATCCGCCGAACCGGTCGCCCGACACGCTCGCGATCGTCGACCGGGCCTTGCGCGATCGGCGTCGGCTTCATCTCAGCTACTACGTGCCCGCGCGCGACGAGACGACCGAACGCGACGTCGACCCAATGCGGGTCAGCGTGGTGGCCGGGCGCAGCTATCTCGAAGGCTGGTGTCGGTCGGCCGAGGCCGTGCGGCTGTTCAGGCTCGACCGGATCACCTCCGTTGAGCTGCTCGACCTGCCGGCCGAACCGCCACCCGACGCGCAACCGCGGGACCTTGACGCGGGGTTGTTCCAGCCGGGTCCGGACGACGTCGCGGTCGAGTTGATCGTCGCCCCGGCCGGTCGTTGGGTCTGCGAGTACTACCCGTGCGAGTCGGTCGAGGAGTTACCGGACGGCGAAATGCTGATCAGGCTTCGTACACCTGACACGCGATGGGTGCGCCGGCTGGCGCTTCGGCTGGGGCCGACCGGTCGAGTGGTCGCGCCGTCCGATTTGGCGGCCGCTGTGGCGGCTGACGCACGCGCCGCGCTCGACGCGTACGCGACGCACGGCCTGACCGACTCCTGACCGACTCCTGACCGACTCAGCCTCGTCGGCGCCCCGTCGCCGAGGTCGCTGAGACCTAGGTCACCAACGGCGTCGTGCGAAATGGGCCATCCGGGCTACTCGAAAGGGGCCGCACGTGCCTTCAAGACTTCTCCGTCCCCCGCCGATGGGTTTCTCGTCGCCGAGATGGCGAACCGTCATCGAGGCGATGACGAGGCGGAAGGAGTGGGCGATGACCACGATCAAGGCGACCTGCCCGACCTGCGGGGAAGTCGAACTCACGGCGGACGACTTGACGCTGATGGTCTGCAACCAGGCCCCGCTCTCGTACTACGCGTTCCGTTGCCCGCGCTGTGTCGAAGAGGTCCGCAAGCCGGCCGACGACCACATCATCTCTCTGCTGGTCTCGGGCGGCGTCCGCGCCACGAACTGGGCGATCCCGGCCGAGGCGCTCGAGTCGCACACCGGCCCGTCGATCAGCTACGACGAACTGCTCGACTTCGCGCTCGCGATGGAGCGCACCGAATACCTTGCCGCGCTCGCGGAGCACGCCTTCCGATCCTGACCCCCCTCAGCTACTCCCGCTGATCATGCAGGAATGTGCGACCGCCGGCACGGCGAGTCGCACATTCCTGCATGATCAGCGCGAACGGCGGGCCGGCGGGCGTGGTTTCATGGCCCGGTGAGCTTCTTCGGGTGGACGCTGACCTTCATCGGTTTAGGCATCCTGGCGCTGGTCTGCGTCGGGCTGCTCGGCCTGCGGCTGTGGCGGCAAGCCAAGGAACTTGGCCGGGAAGCCGCGCGAGCCGGCGATTCGCTGGCGCGGATCGGCTCGCGCGCGTCGTCCGACTTTGAGTGAACGAGTGTGATTCCGATTGAATAACGTCGCGGGGTCCGGCCCCCGAGCTGGCGCTGCGGCGTACCATTAAGCGTCGGCGCGCCCGTCGACCAGCCCAGCCTATGGAGAACACGCGATGCGTAACCCTGAGATCTGGATCGGCCTGATCATCCTCGGGTTCTTGCTGTTCGGTGCGAAGAAGATGCCCGAGGCAGCGCGTGGCCTGGGCCGCTCGCTACGGATCTTCAAGTCCGAGATCAAGGCCATGGACGACGACCCGCAGCAGCCGCATGGCCAGATTCCGGCGGGGTACCAGCAGCAGCCGCACCAGCAGCAGGGTCAGCCGGTGTACCAGCAGCAGCCGGTCTACCAGGCCCAACCGGGCCAGCCCGTCTACCAGCAACAGCAGCCTGGTCAGCCCGTGTACCAGCCCCAGCCGGTGTACCAGCAGCAGCCGGGCCAGCCGGTGTACCAGCAGCAGCCGGTGTATCAGCCGCCCGCTCCGGCGCCTGCGCCGGTCGACACCGCGTCGGCCGAGCACCGCGAGGCGCAGTAGTCCGCAGCCCGACCAGGCAATCCCATGGCCCGAAGGCATCGCTCGGCTGACGGGCGGATGTCGCTTGGCGAGCACATCCGCGAGCTACGCGCGCGCGTGCTTAAAAGCGTGCTCGCCATTGTGGTGGCCAGCGGTGTGGCGTTCGCCTTCTTCAATCCCATCTGGCATGTGCTTCGGCGTCCGTATTGCCAGGTGCACCAAAAGCACGCCATCGACACCATCCACGGCTGCGGAACGCTCGTCTTCACCAACGTCTTCGACCCCATCGTCTGGCATTTCAAGGTGGCGTTCATCGCCGGCCTGATCGTTTCGTCTCCGATCTGGCTCTACCAGCTGTGGGCGTTCGTGACGCCCGGCTTGCGCAAGGTTGAGCGTCGCTACTCGCTGGCGTTCGTCGGCGCGGCGGTGCCGCTGTTTTTGGCCGGTGCGACCCTCGCGTACTTCGTGATGTCCAAGGGCTTGCAGGTGCTGCTGAACTTCGCACCCGCCGGCACGACCAGCCTGATCTCGATCGACCATTACCTCGGCTACGCGATGGCGATGCTGCTGGTGTTCGGTGGCTCGTTCGTCATCCCGCTGCTCTTAGTGATGCTCAACCGGCTGAACATCCTGAGTTATCGCCGGTTGAAGAAGTCGCGCCGGATGTCCATCTTCCTGGCGTTCGTCTTCTCCGCCATTGCGACGCCCTCCGGCGACCCGGTCACGATGCTGGCGCTCGGCGTGCCCCTGGTCATCCTGCTTGAGATCGCCACCCAGATCGCCCGCGTGCACGACGCGCGCAAGGCCAAAGCCGAAGCGTCGTCCGACTTTTCGAATCTCTCGGACGACGAAGCGTCGCCGCTCGACCTCACGCCCGAAGACGCGCGCATCGACTGACGTTGTTTGGTCGGCGACATCCGTCGGCAAACGTCTGCCGGCTGTGGAAAAACGCGCCCAGCTGAACCGCATCCCGCGCGTGTCGCGCTCCGGCCAGGGGCCGTCGTGTCTCGCCAGCCGACTCGGCGCCCGACTCGGCGACCGCACATCGGTTAGCTGACCGCCTTCGCCACCAGCTTGGCGAGCCTCGCCTCGCCAGCGGCGGTCAATGTCTTGATCCCGTAGTACGTCGGCCATAGGTCGCCGTCGTCGATGTTGGCCTTGTCGGTGAACCCAAGCGGCGCGTATCGCGCCTTGAACTTGCCTGCGCTTTGGAAGAAACACACGACGTGGCCGTCCTTGGCGTAAGCCGGCATCCCGTACCAAGTC
>JAICYF010000300.1 GCA_025934355.1 Acidothermaceae bacterium | reverse complement strand
CTTGACGGTCAGCTCTGGAACGTCGTCGAGTTCCAGCACGTCAAGCCCGGCAAGGGTCCGGCGTTCGTGCGCACCAAGCTCAAGCACGTGCTCACCGGCAAGGTCGTCGACAAGACGTTCAACGCCGGCCTGAAGATCGACACCGCCACCGTCGACAAGCGCACGATGCAGTACCTCTACAAAGAGGGCACTGACTTCGTGTTCATGGACACCGAGACCTACGACCAGATCCACGTTCCGGGCGAGACGGTCGGTGACGCCGCGAACTACATGCTCGAGAGCACCGAGGCGGTCGTCGCGATTCACGAGGGCACCCCGCTTTACGTCGAGCTGCCGGCCTCCGTCGAGCTGGTGATCTCCTACACCGAGCCCGGCATGCAGGGCGATCGGTCCACCGGCGGCACCAAGCCGGCCACGCTCGAGACCGGCGCGCAGATCCAGGTGCCGCTGTTCATCACCACCGGCGAGAAGGTCAAGGTCGACACCCGCAGCGGTGACTACCTCGGGCGTGTCAACAGCTGAATGAGCGCTCGGACGAAAGCCCGAAAGCGGGCTCTCGACGTGCTCTTCGAATGCGACCTGCGTTCGTCTGACGCGTTGGAAACATTGGCCCAGCGGCTGGCTCAAGCCGAACCGCCGGTGCCCGAATACACCGTGACGCTGGTCGAAGGCGTGGTCGCGCACCGCGACCGGATCGACGGTTTGATCCAGGCTCATGCGCAAGGTTGGACCCTCGAACGGATGCCGCTCGTCGACCGAAACCTGCTGCGTATCGGCATCTTCGAGCTGCTGTGGGTCGATGAAACCCCGGACGGCGTGGTGCTTTCCGAGGCGGTCAACCTCGCGCAGCAGCTCTCGACCGACGAGTCCGCGGCGTTTGTGAACGGCGTCTTGGCGAAGCTGCTTGAGCAGAAGCCGACGCTTGCGGTCTGACGCGTGGCTGGCGCGCTAGGCGCGCAGCTGAACGCCTGGTAGCTCTGCGAACGCTCGGCGGTCGGTCGACACAACGATCCGGTGGGTTGCGACCGCAGTGGCGCCGATGATCAGATCGTGCGCTCCGCGCGGCTGGCCGGCCTTCTTGACAGCCGCAAGCAAGTCCGCGTGTGCCTGCGCGACTGCGAGGTCGTAGTTCTCAACGGGGATCGTTTCGAGCACGCTCCGCACAAAGGCCGAACGGCGGTCGCGGTGTCGACCGTCGGCGAGATTGACTCCGACCAGAAGCTCGGCTGCCGTGATCGCCGCGATCGCGACGTCGTCGTCGTCGGACATGAGGCGATCCAAGGTTCGCGACGATCGCTCGCTGGCGATAAGCACGCTGCTATCGAGGATCAATCGCGCCACGCACTCTCCTCGGTGGTCAGCAGCGCATGGACCTCGCCTAGTTCCTGTTGCCAAGCCAGATCGGGGGCGTAGTGGCGAAGTAATGCCTTCACGGCCGTGCCCGACGTTCCCAACGCCGGTTCGATTCGCGCGACTGTGTGCCCAGCGCGGGTGATAAGGAACGTCTCTCCTTCGTGCTCCACGGAGTCCAGCAAGGCGGAGAAGGACCTCGCCGCTTCTGTTGCCGTGATTTCACGCATGCGCTCAGATTATCTGATTCATTGGTGGGGCGGAAGTTCGGCGATGGCGGGGTCGTTACCCTCAAACCGTGACGGCGCTCGATGAACTGCGACGCGCTCTCCCTGACGGTTGTGTTTTGTCGGACGCCGACGTCATGGCCGCCTACAGTCACGACGAGGCGCGTTTGGTCAAGCCGGGTCGGCCACTTGCCGTGGTGCTGCCCCGCGCAGCGGGCGACGTCCAAGCCGTCTTGCGTTGGGCGACCGAGCATCGCGTGCCGATTGTGCCCCGAGGCGCGGGCACCGGATTGTCCGGCGGCGCCACCGCGACTGATGGTTGCGTGGTGCTTTCGCTGTCGAAGATGACCGAGATTCTCGAGGTCAACATCGACGAGCAGCTTGCCGTCGTCCAGGCTGGCGTTGTCAACGCCGACCTGCAGAAGGCGGCCGCAGAGCACGGGTTGATGTACGCGCCCGACCCTGCGAGCTTCGAGATCTCCACGATCGGCGGCAACATCGCTACAAACG
>JAICYF010000197.1 GCA_025934355.1 Acidothermaceae bacterium | reverse complement strand
TTGCTGCGAACCCGCTTGCGCCGAGCCTGGTTGCGCCGGGCCTGGTTGCTGCGGCTGACCGTAGTAGCCCTGCGATCCGTAGGTGGGTTGGCCGTAGGTCGGCTGCGCGTAAGGCTGCTGCGCGTAAGGCGGCTGCCCGTACTGAGGCATCTCGCCTGGCGCGCATGGCGCGCCGTACTGCGCGAACCCGGTCGGCGGAGCGGCCGGCATGACCGGCGCCGCGGGGCTGGACGACAGACTCGCCACGCGCACCAGCACCCCGATCCCGACGATCGTCCCGGGCAAGTACACGTGGTCGGCCATCAAGCCGTACGCGCCGATTGCCACCGCGACCGCCTCGAAGCCGAGCACGACGGGCCGCGATTGGGGCGAGCCGCTGCGCAACAACACACCGACCGCCGCGGCGGCTCCGGCTAGCAGCACCTCGGCGGCCCTCCAGGCGCTGGTCGTCCCGGTGCCCGCGAGCGGCCCGAGCGTGAAGAAAATCGTGAATGCCGCCTGCACGTAGAGCGAGCTGGCGAATGGGGCGAGGTTGGAGCGGCGCATCCCGAGCCTGCTTCCTCGTCGAAGTATTTCGGACGGCGAGATGATCGTCGGACCGGGCGCGGTTCTTGAGCGGCCGAACGGAGCCCAGAACACCAGCAGATGAGCGCGGGAATTGCGCACCGCGCCGTACACTGGCACTCGGCATCAATGAGTGCCAGTCGGCCGCGAATCAGGTCAGGACGGAGGTGCGCGAATGCTCGACGACCGCAAGCTGGACGTGTTGCGGGCCATCGTGCAGGACTTCGTCTCGACCAACGAGCCGGTCGGCTCCAAGGCCCTCGTCGAACGCCATCACCTCGGCGTCTCGCCGGCCACCGTGCGCAACGACATGGCCGCGCTCGAAGAGGGCGGCTACATCGCCCAGCCGCACACCAGCGCCGGCCGCATCCCCACCGAGAAGGGCTACCGGCTCTTTGTCGACCGGTTGTCGACGATCAAGCCGCTCAGCCCGGCCGAACGCCGCGCCATCGAGCAGTTCCTCGACGGCGCGCTTGATTTGGACGACGTGGTGCGCCGGACGGTCCGGCTCCTCGCCCAGCTGACCCGCCAGGTCGCCGTCGTCCAATATCCAAGCCTCGACCGCTCCTCGGTGCGCCACCTCGAACTCGTCAGGCTCACCGGCTCGCGATTGCTGCTCGTGCTGATCACCGACACCGGTCGGGTCGAGCAGCGCGTGGTCGAACTCGCCGCCGACGTCGACGAGGACGCCGTCACCGCGCTGCGCACCCGGCTCAACGCCAAGGTCGCGTCCGCTTACGTCACCGAAGTGCCGAACCATCTCGCCGACTTCGTCGACCACGAGCCGACGGAGTCGCGCGCCGTGGCGTCCGCGGTGGTCGCGGTGTTGCTCGAGTCGCTCGTCGAGCGACGCGAAGACCGCGTCGTCGTCGGCGGCGCCTCCAACTTGACCAGGCTGGCGCTCGACTTTCCCGACACCGTGCATCCGGTGCTGGAGGCCCTGGAGGAGCACGTCGTCCTCATCAAGTTGCTCGGCGAGGCCACCAGACCAACCGAACTCACCGTTCGCATCGGCGACGAGAACGTGTACGAAGGGTTGCGCGGCACATCGGTGGTCAGCGCCGCGTATGGTTCCGGCAGTCGCGCGCTGGCCAGCCTTGGCGTGCTAGGTCCGATGCGAATGGACTATCCGGGAACGATGGCGGCAGTCGGCGCGGTCGCGCGCTACGTCGGCCGCATCCTGGCCGAGTCTTGATCAGCAACCCAGCCAGCAAGGGAATTCGCGTTGCCGTCAGCAGCTAAAGACCATTACGCCACCCTCGGCGTGCGCAAGGACGCCACGCCCGAGGAGATCAAGCGGGCGTACCGGCGGTTGGCGCGCCAACTGCACCCCGACGTCAACCCCGACGCGACCACCCAAGAGCGGTTCAAGGAAGTGACCGTCGCGTACGAGGTGCTGTCCGACCCGGAGAAGCGGCAGATCTACGACATGGGCGGCGACCCGCTGTCGGCCAACGGGGGCTTCGGCGGCGCGAACCCGTTCGGCGCGGGTTTTGGCAACCTCGGCGACATCATGGACGCCTTCTTCGGCGGCGGCGCGACGCATCGCGGTCCGCGCAGCCGAGTGCGGCAGGGTAACGACGCGCTCATCCACGTGCAGATCGACCTCGCCGACGCCGTGTTTGGCGCCAACCGCGAGGTCACGATCGACACCGCGGTGATCTGCTCCACCTGCACCGGCGCCGGCACCGCGCCCGGAACCCACCCCGACACCTGTGACGTGTGCAAGGGCCGTGGCGAGATCAACCAGGTCACCAGGTCGTTCCTCGGCCAGATGATGACCTCGCGCGCCTGTCCGCAGTGCGGCGGCGTCGGCACGGTGATTCGCCAGCCCTGCTCGGAGTGCGCGGGTGACGGCCGGGTGCGCGCCCGCCGCACCGTCGAGGTCGCGATTCCGGCCGGCGTCGAGCACGGCATGCGCATCCGACTTTCCGGCGAGGGCGAGGTGGGCCCCGGCGGTGGCCCGGCCGGCGACCTCTACGTCGAGATCGAGGAGCGCAAGCACCCCATCTTCGAGCGGCAGGGCCCTGAGTTGCACGCGGCCGTCTCCGTCCCGATGACCGCGGCGGCGCTCGGCACCACGCTCAAGCTCGAAACCCTCGACGGACCCGTCGACATCGAAATCAAGCCGGGTACCCAGCCGGGCACCGTCGTCCCGCTGCGTGCCCGCGGCGTCCCGCGGTTGCGTGGCGGCGGTCGCGGTGACCTGCACGTCCACCTCGACGTCGCGGTGCCGACGAAGCTCGACGCCGAGCAGGAAGAGTTGCTGCGAAAGCTGGCCAGCTTGCGCGGCGAGGAGTTTCCCGAGGGCGCCTTCAAGGCCGACAATCCCGGTTTCTTCTCGCGCATTCGCGACGCGTTCAACGGTCACTGAGGATCGCTGGTCGCCGATGACCGCGCCGCTTTTCTTTGCGGACGTCGAAAAGCTGCGATCCGCGACGGTCGGGGGGCACGTCGTCCTCGATGGCGCCGAAGGGCGGCACGCCGCGACCGTGAAGCGGCTCACCGTCGGCGAGCGCATTGTCTTGTCGGACGGCGCCGGCCTGCGCTGCGACGCCGAAATCACTGCGGTCACAGCGAATTCCGTTGACGCGCGGGTGCTCTCGACGGTGGCCGAGCCAAGGCCGCGGCCGTGGTTGACCGTCGTGCAGGCGCTCGCGAAAGGCGAACGTGACGAGCGCGCGGTAGAGACGATGACGGAGGTCGGCGTCGACGCGATCGTGCCGTGGCAAGCCAGCCGGTCAATCGTGCGCTGGGATTCCGACCGCGCGGCAAGACACGTCGAACGATGGCGGACGACGGCGCGCGAGGCGGCCAAACAATCTCGCCGTCCGTGGATCCCGCAAATCTCGGACGTCGAGAAAACGGCGGACGTCGTCGCGCGACTGCGCGCGTCGTCCGGGGTTCTCGTGGTGTTGCACGAGGACGCGACGTCGCTCCTCTCGGAACTGCCAACCGACGCCGACGAGATCGTGCTGATCGTCGGGCCGGAAGGCGGCGTCGCCGACGACGAGCTGGCGGCTTTCGAGGCCGCCGGTGCGACAGCCCGTCGGATCGGGCCGACCGTGTTGCGCACCTCGACCGCCGGCACAGTCGCGGCCGCTGTTCTGCTCGCGAACAGCGGCCGCTGGGATTCCGCTGCCAAGTCCTACTGAACGGTGAAGGTCTTAGTGTCGACGTAGGTCGGCGAGCCGTCCTTCATCGAGGTCTCGAACGCGCGCAGCTCGTAGGTGCCGGGCGTCAGCGTGACGGTGTCCTGCCACGTCCCCTGCATCGGTGCGCCGATGCTGGCGTTTGTGAAGCCCGACTTGAGGACGCTGCCGTTCATCAAAATCTGCCACGTCACGTTCGCCTCGAAGACGATCGCGTCGCCGCCGAAGTTGACCACGGAGGGGACCGTGGCACCTTGTGTCGGCGAGGTGATCCACACATGGGCGAAGACCTCGAACGGCTCCTTCGCCGCGATCGGGTCGGTGATCGGCGATCCCCACAGCGAGGTCACCGGCTTGCCGTCGATCCGCAGCTCGACGGAGTCGATCTTCGGCGCGGCGCCGTGAATCGTGTAGAAGAGCTGCTGCGCGCTGATGTCGCCCAGGCCCTTGGGGCCGTCCGCCGCCTCCGGCGATAGGTCGATGACGGCCTCGGTGTCGTTCTTGATCGTCGCGCCGAGCAGGTGGGTGCCCTGCGGCCAGCCGTTGATGTAGTCGGGGTCGGCTGGCGTGGTGGTGAGCAGCGCGGTCACCGCGTCGGAGATGAACGCGTTGCTCGCCGGCGGCACCCGCATCACAGTCTCGGGATACAGCAGTTGCTGCGGGTCGGCCTTCGCCCCGATGAAGTACAGCGTCACGGCATGCGTCGGGGCAGCCGACGGTGAGACCGGCGCGGACGGCGATGGCGACGGGCTGACGACCTGAGTTGTCGCGGAGCTGTCGGCGCCTGGCAACACCTGGTGGTTTCCGCCGCCGCCGCCGGGGGCCACGAGCACGATCGCGACGACGACCGCCGCGGTGGCGGCTGCCGCGCCCGCGACCGCGAGCGGGCGCAGCCACGCCCGTCTCGAGGACCTGCGCTCGCGGATCTTTTCCCGGATGCGGGCTAGGCCGTCACCTGAAGGCTGCATCGAGCGCGCCTCGTTGCCGAGGACGTCGCGAAGCCGGCGAGCTGCCTCGTCGTCCGGCCATTCTTCGTCCCCCCAGTTCTTGTCGTGGCGGCTCATGAGCTTTTCTCCAGGAGGTTGCGAAGGGCGGCCAGGCCGCGGAAGGCGTGGCTCTTGACCGCGCCCTGACTGATGCCGAGCGCGTCGGCGATCTGGGCTTCGGTGAGGTCGGAGTAGTAGCGCAGCACGAGGGTCTCGCGCTGCCGGCGGGGGAGCGCGCGCAGCGCGGTCATGATCTCCTCGCGCTCGGACGCCGCGACCGCGTACGCCTCCGCGCTGGGGACGTCCGGCGGTGGCGCGGGTTGGTATTTCGCGACGACCGTGCGGTGCCGCAGGTTCGACCGCGACCGGTTCACGACGGTCTGCCGCAGGTACCCAAGCGCGCGGTCGGGGTCGCGCAGCCGGTTCCATGACCCG
>JAICYF010000315.1 GCA_025934355.1 Acidothermaceae bacterium | reverse complement strand
CCTCGCGTGGCGCGGGCGCCGCCTGGCGCTGGGTGGAACGATGCTGGCCGATCACTCGGCACGCGCGACGTTGGGAAACCCCGAACCGCGTCTGCAACATGACGGCTGCATCGCGACGGCGATTCGGGGTCAAAAGTTTCCAGTGATGATGATGGCGGTGTCGGCCGGCGGGGTTTGACCCGCAAGTTTCCTGGCCGCTCGTTGGTGCCTTTCTCAGGACCTGTCGGCCGCGCCGGCCGATGCCGTCCCCGATTCCAACGCTGAGCTTCGCCGCCGCGGTGTGACCTCATAGGAGCGTGCTCCGCCCGCAGCCCATCACTGGCCTGTCCACGACGTCGGTGAGTTCACCAAGCAGACAGGACCATCGAATGGCCCGCGCGAAACGACAGATCATCGGCGGCGTGGATACTCACGCCTCGACGCACCACGCGGCGGTGATCGACATGCATGGGCGGTTGCTCGACGACGCGGAGTTCGCCGCCTCGCCTGCGGGCTACGCACAGATGCTGTCCTGGATGCGCATGCGCGGACGACCGCAAGCCGTCGGCATCGAGGGAACCGGCGCCTACGGCGCCGGACTCGCTCGACACTTGCACGAGCATGGCGTCGAGGTGCTCGAAGTGCCACGCCCCGACCGGCGACTTCGCCGGCAGCGAGGCAAGAGCGACCCGATCGACGCCGAGGCCGCAGCCCGCACCGTGCTGGCCGGCAACGCCAGCGGCGCACCCAAGCTCGCGACAGGTCCGATCGAGGCAATCCGCATGCTCAGGGTCGCCAGAACCGGCGCCGTCAAAGCGAAGACCGCCGCGGCGAACACGCTGCAAGCCGTCCTAGTCACCGCGCCCGAACCGCTGCGCGGCCAACTGCGTCATCTGTCCACGGCCAAGCTCATCGACGCCTGCCTGCGGTTGCGCCCCGACACCGCGAACCTGCACGACCCCGTCCAGGCCGCCAAGCTGTCGCTGCGTTCGATCGCCACCCGAGCCCGCGCCCTCGACACCGAAGCCCGCGTACTGAAAAAGCAACTCAACGCCCTAACCGTCGCCGCCGCGCCCACCACGAGCGCGATCTTCGGACTCGGCCCCGACACCGTCGCCGCACTACTCATCGCCATCGGCGACAACCCCGACCGACTGCGATCGGAAGCCGCGTTCGCCCACCTCTGCGGCGTGGCACCCATCCCCGCATCCTCCGGCAAGACCAACCGCCACCGACTACACCGCGGCGGCGACCGATCCGGCAACCGCGCGCTGCACATCGCCGTCGTCGTCCGCCTGCGCTACGACCAACGCAGCCGCGCCTACGCCACCCGCCGCACCACCGAAGGCAAATCGATGACCGAAATCATCCGCTGCCAGAAGCGCTACCTCGCCCGCGAAGTCTTCACCGCCCTGCGAGCCGACTACGGCGCCATCACCACTTGACGATCTATAGGAGCGTCCCGGCTCATGTCCCTCAGCATCGAGATGTCCAGGGCCTGCTCCGCCACGATGCGCTTCAGCCGTGCGTTCTCCTGCTCCAGCTGCTTGAGCCGGATCGCCTCGTCCTCCTTCATGGCCCCGTACTGCCGGCGCCACCGGTAGAACGTCTG
>JAICYF010000218.1 GCA_025934355.1 Acidothermaceae bacterium | reverse complement strand
GACGCCACGCTCGCGTTCCCGGTGGGAATTACGTGAGCGCCGCCCTGGGGAATTACGTGAGCGACAACCGCTTCAACCTGGGGAATTCCGTGAGCGCCGACACTCGAAGTCGTTCCGCCGCGCGAGCGACCGCTCCCGGCACCAGTCGAAGAACAGCCGAAGGTCGGACTCGGTGTGTGCGCGAGAAGCGCCCCGGTAGCGGGACAGGTGTGCCACCACGGCGACCCGCGTCTCCTGCGGGACGTCGGTGTCGGCATCCAGGTGGCGAACCGCGGCCACCCATTCACCGTCCGCGCCACCAGCGGTGCACGCCAGCCGCCGACAGGGTGAAGCGATACGCCCGCTGCGGCAAATCCGTTCGTCTTCGCGCGAGTGAAAAGTAGCGTTGCGTTGTGTCGGATGCTCCGGTTTCTCGCCCAGCCCAGCGGCCAGGGTGACGCTGTCCCGAGTGCCGGGGCCGTGCGAGACTGCCCGGCCTCGTGAAGACGACGGGCATGGGAGCCGGAATGGGCAGCGCGTACGGCCCTTGCCCGACCTGTGATGGGCGTGGCTACGTCGAGGCAGAAGTGGCTGACGACGAGCCGGATCCGAGTGGGTGAGGTCGCCCGACCGGCGGCTACTTAGAAACTTGGCGCAGGATCGATGTCTGGCCAGACTCGGTCCAGGTGCGCGACGGGACGCTCTCACATTGCGGTTGCCCACCGGCGTCATGGGTGTGGCTCTCATCTGGCATGCGGTCTCGTCGCGCACCGCGCGAGGAGAGGCTGGAAAGGGGTTTGTCGCACTCGAAGTAGCGGTGCCCTCCTCGCTTCACATCACTGCGATCGATGAGGAGGAAGCCGGTGGGTGTGATCATCGGGATGGACCCGCACAAGAGTTCGGCGACGATCGAGGTCGTTGACGAATGCGCCGTCGTGTTGAGCAAGGGCCGGTTCAGCACCGACCGCGCCGGGTACGCGCAGATGCTCGCCGCCGGACGGAAGTTCGATGACCGGGTGTGGGCGGTGGAGGGCTGCAACGGCATCGGGAAACACCTCGCGCACCGTCTCGTGCACGACGGGGAGACGGTGGTTGACGTGCCGGCGAAGCTGTCGGCGCAGGTGCGGGTGTTCGCCACCGGTAACGGCAGGAAGACCGATCCGGTCGATGCGCATTCGGTGGCGCTCGCCGCGTTGCGCGCGCCCGGTTTGGCGCAGGTCGTCGTCGATGACGATCTGCTGGTGATGGGCATGCTCGCCGACCGGCGGGAGGAGTTGGGTCGGGCGCGGACCCAGACGGTCAACCGGCTGCACCGGCTGTTGTTGGACCTTTTCCCTGGTGGGGCGAAACAATTCCTGTCCTCCCAGCAGGCGCGGGCGCTGGTCGCGACCATCAAACCGCGCGACTTGGTCGGCAAAACCAGGCGACGGCTGGTGGTGGAGCTGATCGTCGAGCTGGAGGCGATCGACAAGAAGATGAAGACGTTGAAGAAGGAACTCACCGAGCTGGTCACCGCCCGCGGCTCGACGCTGCTCGACCTGCACGGCATCGGCCCGGCCAGTGCGGCCCGGCTGCTCGCTGACGTTGGTGACATCCACCGGTTCGCCGACCGGGACAAGTTCGCGTCCTGGAACGGCACCGCACCCTTGGACGCCTCCTCCGGCAAACAAGAACGCCACCGGCTATCACGGGCAGGGAACCGGCGGATCAACCGCGCCCTGCACATCATGGCGGTCGTGCAACCCGCAACCCGACCGAAGGTCGCGCCTACTATGACCACCGCAAAGCCGGCGGGATGCCGTCGATGATGGCCATGCGCGCCCTGAAACGACGCCTGTCCAACGTGGTGTTCGCGCGCATGCTCGAGGACCAGGAACGGCGCGAAGAAACGGGCCCGGGTGGGCAATCGGGGACGACTCTTCACTCCAGCGCGACCGACCTAACCCCGGACATCGGCTCTTCGAAGAAGCCACATCCCGGACCCGCCAGCAATCACTCTAAAACGCGAGCACTAGCGGTGTCTTGACACAAAGGGGAGCCAGAAGAGGATGTCTACGACGTCGGTAGTGACGGCTATTTGGCGCGGCGGCCGGTCGGGCCGGAGTGCGGGGTCGGGTTGGGGTCGGTTCCGGGTAGGACGACGGTGGCGAGTACCTAGCGTTTGCGTCCCCGTTTCGGTGGATTGGCCAGGCGTGGTTGCAGCGCCGCGAGCAGGTCGTGGCCGAGTTCATTGGCTTCGGTGTCGGTGAGCCACATGCCGGCGAGCCGGAAGCCTGAGCCGTCGCGTCCTGGGGAGATGTCGTCGCGGGCGAGGTAGCGGTCGAAGTCGGCGATCAGACCGGCGAGGAAGGCGAAAAATGCCTGCCGGTGGTCTTCGCGGCTCATCTTGGCTAGTTCGTCAAGGTTGATGCTGGCGGCGGAGGGCCGCAGCACGTAGGTGCCGAAGTCCCTCAACAGAACAATCGTGGCTGTCGTCGAAACGACCGTGGCAGCGTTACTAGAGTGCTCATCTTCCTCGTCGCCGGACCACAAACACAGCGAAGATGCAGACAACGATTGCGACAAAGACTGCGACCAGCGCACCGGCGTTCATTCCGTTATCCTCATCTCTCCTCGGAATTGGCAGCCTCGCGAGTGCAACCGGGTGTCAGATCACGAGCAGCCACTTTCGCAGCCCAGACCGCGAAAGTCCATAAGGAAGCTCGGAAACAAGATCAACAAAGTGTGCGCTCAACTCGGCAGATCCGGCAAACGCGCGGCAGGCGCGGACCCGACAGCAGAGCGTCGACGCCGCCGGTCACGTCCTCGACTAGGCGGGGGCCATGTCGACGAAGCGGCTGTAGTGACCCTGGAAGGCGACCACGAGAGTGTCGGTAGGACCGTTGCGGTGCTTCGCCACGATCAGGTCTGCTTCGCCAGCGCGGGGTGATTCACGCTCGTAGGCGTCTTCGCGGTGCAACAAGATGACGACGTCCGCGTCTTGTTCAATTGCCCCACTTTCACGCAAATCGGACAGCTGCGGCTTTTTGTCGGTGCGCTGCTCAGGCCCGCGGTTGAGCTGCGACAACGCGATGACCGGAACTTCGAGCTCTTTGGCCAGCAGCTTCATCGAGCGCGAGATCTGACTGACCTCCTGCTGGCGGTTCTCAACTCGTGAGTGCGACGTCATCAGCTGCAGGTAGTCGACGATGACCAGGCGCAAATCGTTTCGCTGCTTGAGGCGCCGCGCCTTCGCGCGAATTTCCATCATCGTCAGGTTTGGCGAGTCGTCGATGTACAGCGGCGCGCTCGCCATCTCACCAAGGCGACGAGTCAACTTCACCCAATCGTCATCGCCCATGCGGCCGGTGCGCATGTATTGCAGCGGAATCCGCGCCTCGGCAGACAGCAAGCGCATGGTGATTTCGTGCTTGCTCATTTCCAGCGAGAAAATCACCGACGTCTGATGGTGCTTGATCGACGCGGCGCGGGCTATGTCTAGGCCTAACGTGCTTTTTCCCATAGCCGGCCTTCCGGCGACGACGACGAGCTGGCCGGGGTGCAATCCGTTCGTCAGCGCGTCGAGGTCGTTGAAGCCGGTCGGCACACCGGTCAGGCCCGCGCCACGCTGGCCGCTCGCCTCGATCTCATCCATCGTCGGCTGCAGCAAAGACTCGAGCACGCTGTAGTCGTCGGAAGTTCGCCGCTCGGTGACGTCGTAAATCGCGGCCTGCGCGCGATCGACGATCTCGTCGACATCGCCGCCGTTGCCCGCGTAGCCGAGCTGGACGATCCGGGTGCCTGCCTCGACAAGCCGCCGCAGGATCGCCTTCTCGGCGACGATCTTCGCGTAGTAACCGGCGTTGGCCGCGGTTGGCACCGAAGACATCAACGTGTGCAGGTACGCCGCGCCGCCCACCCGGGCGATTTCGCCGCGCTTGGTCAGCTCGGCCGCGACCGTGATCGCGTCGGCCGGCTCACCGCGGCCGTACAAATCCAAGATGACGTCGAACACGGTCTGGTGCGCCGGCCGGTAGAAGTCTTGCCCGTGCAACGCCTCGACGACGTCCGCGATCGCGTCTTTGCTCAGCAGCATGCCGCCGAGCACCGATTGCTCGGCGTTGACGTCTTGCGGCGGCGTGCGCTCAGCGTCCCGCGACTGGCCGGGAAGCTCGATCACACTCACTCGCCGCCGCCCCCTTTCAGGCCACCAACTCACCCGCCGCATCGTTGCCGTCGAGAGTTCTATCGCGATCCACCGACAACCCGCGAGCGCCCGCGCCGAACCGTCCCACCGCGCTGTGGAAGCGCTTGTGAGTCGACTGGGGACAAGCGCCCACCACCGTGGGGACGAGGTGTGGACGGCGATGTGCACGAAGACTGCCGCGTCGGTCGTCCGACCCGGTTGACCTGCGGTGATGCCGTCGACACCCTGTGCGCCGCACAAACTTGCCGTGCAGG
>JAICYF010000297.1 GCA_025934355.1 Acidothermaceae bacterium | reverse complement strand
GCGAAGTGCAGCAGCGCGATCCGGGCGGTGCGGTTCGGGTCGTACTCGATGTGCGCGACCTTGGCCGGCACGCCGTCCTTGTCGTCGCGACGGAAGTCGATGAGCCGGTAGGCGCGCTTGTGGCCGCCGCCCTGGTGGCGGACGGTCACCCGGCCGTGCACGTTCCGGCCGCCCTTGGAGTGCAGCGGACGAACCAGCGACTTCTCCGGCTCGTCGCGGGTGACCTCGACGAAGTCGGCCACGCTCGCGCCGCGGCGACCCGGGGTCGTCGGCTTGTACTTGCGGATGCCCATCGCTTCGTTTCCCTTGGATTCCTAGGTTCGTCTCAACCGGTCAGGAGACCGGCGCCCCGAAGATGTCGATGCGGTCGCCGGAGGCCAGCGTCACAATCGCCCGCTTGGTGTCTTTGCGCTTGCCGTAGCCGAACCGGGTGCGCTTGCGCTTGCCCTGCCGGTTGATCGTGTTCACGTTGAGAACCTTGACGTTGAACAGCTTCTCGACCGCGATCTTGATCTCTGTCTTGTTGGCGGTCGGCGGCACGAGGAAGGTGTACTTGTTCTCGTCGAGCAGCCCGTAGCTCTTCTCCGAGATCACCGGCGCGATCAGCAGGTCGTGCTGGTCGGTAATCACTTCGCCGCCTCCTCGTTCTTGTTCACGAACGCCGCGAGCGCGCCCTCGGTGAACACCACGTCGTCGGAAACCAGGACGTCGTAGGTGTTCAGCTGGTCAGGGACCAGCAGGTGCACCCGCTCGACGTTGCGCAGGCTCTTCCAGCCGAGCTCGTCGCTTCGCTCGAGGACCACGAGCACGTTGCGCCGCTTGTCGCCGACCGCGGTGGTCAGCGCCTCGAGCGCCGCCTTGGTGGACGGCGCATCGCCGCTGACGAAACCGTCGAGCACGTGCACCCGCCCGCCGCGGGCGCGGTCGGACAGCGCACCGCGCAACGCGGCCGCCTTCATCTTCTTGGGCGTCTTCTGGTCGTACTTGCGCGGCGACGGGCCATGGACGACGCCACCGCCGGCGAACTGCGGCGCGCGGGTCGAACCCTGCCGAGCGCGGCCGGTGCCCTTCTGCCGATACGGCTTGCGGCCGCCACCGGAAACCTCGCCGCGCGTCTTCGTGTCGGCCGTGCCCTGACGGGCGGCGGCGAGCTGAGCCACCACAACCTGGTGAATCAAAGGCACGTTGACCTGGACGTCGAAAACCTCGGCCGGCAACTCGACCGTGCGCTGCGTGCCGGCGACCGTGATCGTGCTCATGCGGCGCCTCCCTTGGCAGCGGTGCGGACGTAGACGACCCCGCCGGCCGGGCCCGGAATGGCACCCTTCACCAACAGCAGGTTGGCCTGCGTGTCGATCGCGTGGACCGTGAGGTTTTGGGTCGTGGTGCGGACGCCGCCCATGCGACCGGCCATGCGCACACCCTTGAAGACCCGGCTCGGCGTGGCGCAAGCGCCGATCGAACCGGGCGAGCGGTGCTTGCGCTCGGTGCCGTGCGAGCTCGAGAGGCCCTTGAAGTTGTGCCGCTTCATGACGCCGGCGAAGCCCTTGCCCTTGCTGGTGCCGACGACGTCGATCTTCTGGCCGGCCTCGAACGCCTCGACGGTGACCTCTTGCCCGAGCGTGTACTCGCTCGCGTCAGTGGTGCGCACCTCGATGACATAACGGCGCGGCGGCACACCCGCCTTGCGGAAGTGCCCTGCCTCCGGCTTGTTCACCTTGCGCGGGTCGATCGCGCCATAGGCCAACTGAACGGCCGAGTAACCGTCGACGTCCGGCGTGCGGACTTGCGTGACAACGCAAGGTCCGGCCTGGACGACGGTCACCGGCACGATGCGGCCTTGGTCGTCGAAGACCTGCGTCATGCCGAGCTTCTCGCCCAGCACGCCCTTGATCTGCTTAGCCATGAGAAGTCGCGTCCTCTTACAGCTTGATCTCGATGTCGACGCCCGCCGGCAGATCGAGCCGCATGAGCGAATCGACGGTCTTCGGGGTCGGGTCGATGATGTCGATGAGCCGCTTGTGGGTGCGCATCTCGAAGTGCTCGCGGCTGTCCTTGTACTTGTGGGGCGAACGGATGACGCAGTAGACGTTCTTCTCCGTCGGCAGCGGC